>NZ_JBDPMJ010000007.1:0-372245 GCF_039880665.1 Nonomuraea sp. B5E05 | reverse complement strand
CCGCACCCCGCTGAACCAGGCGAACAGCTCCGCCTAGAGAAACGCCCTCCAGGCGCCTACACCCATGTCAGCACAGGTCAGGAGCTAGATTCGGGCCTCCAGGCCGCGGAATTATGTCGAACCCGGGTTGGTGGGGACGTAGCTGTTCACCACCCGGGTGTAGTCGCCGCTGGTGCAGTCGATGGCGGAGGTGGCTGCGGACGCGGGAGTGGTGGTGAGCGCGGCGCCCAGGACGCCGGCGGCGGCGAGAACGGAGATCTTGCGCTTCATGCCTCTCCTATCCGTGCGGTTACGCTCCAACTGAGTAGTTGAAGGCTGAACTGATTCTTGCTTGATCAACCGCCTCCGGACAAGGCCGGGCAAAAAAACGTGTGATGCCGTACCCCTCGCACAGCCATTCCTACGGCATGGTCAATGCCGTCGAGCCACGCCCGACCACCGTCTGCCCGATGCGGCGGGCCCCACATGTGCCGCCAATGCCGAAGCCGGCCAGCCCGAACAGGTATCCACGAACAAGGCTCATCGGAGGTGAGACAGGATCGCTTTCGCGAACTTGGTGGCCAGAGTGGGGGCATCCGGCCCTGGGACGTCCTCGCCCCAGGGGAGGACCATGAGTCTGAAGGACTGCTTTCTGCCGACGGAGACGAACAGGACGTATGTCTCTCTGCCGTGATCCGTGCTGCTGCCCAGCAGCGCCCGGTGGCCGCTGATGTTCTTTCGTGTGAGGTGCTTGAACTTCTCAGCCTTCGTCTGATCCGTCGACGTGTACGGGGTGAAGGTCACCAGCCCGCCCCTCGCGCCCCACTGGCAGGACTTTGCGTCCCAGTTCGGTTGTCTCCCGTCGACGAAGATCCAGAGCTTGCTCTTGCGGGCGTCCCCGTCGTTGATTGCGCGGCAGGGATGCTGGGCAAGCTCGGCAAGGGTGAGTCGACCACCGGCCGCGGTGCTCGACGGTTTCACGGAACCGGTCGGGGCCGGGGTGCCCGCGTCGGTCGACGCCGCAGAGGCGGCGGGGCTGGTCGGAGTGGTGCCGGATGGCCGGTGCGTGTCCCCGCCTGTTCTGCTCCCGTCCTGCGCGCTGCACGCGCCCACTGCGGATGACGCCAAGAACAGGGCCACGACCAAAGCCATGGCCAGGCCCGGGCGGTTCCTGGTGGATGCCTCATCGGCTGATCGCGTCACGAGGGGAGGATATCCGCGCTGTGTCGGGACCGCTCCTGGAGCGACGGCCCGCCCCAGGCCGCAAACAACTGCCTGATCTCTGCATCCAACCGGGCCCGGCGCTGGTCGCGGGGCGAGGGCGTCGAGCCTGCATGTCAGGCGTGCTGCCTCGGTTCTACCGGCCGGATCGCCTTGTACTTGTCGTACTGCCAGGGACCTACGGCGACGAGCCGATGTGGCCGCAAATCTGTCAGACCGGGACGCGGCCGTGGTGTCCGTTGGCCGACTGCGCCTCGGCAGGCGTCAGCCTTCGGTCGTCGATGGCCGGCTCTCGGCCCTGGGCGCCGCCATCCGACAGGGTGCCTTCGATCACGTCGCGAAGTTGTGCTCGGGCGGTGATGCCCAGTTTGGGGAACACCCGGTAGAGGTGGGAGCCGACGGTACGCGGCGACAGGTAAAGCCTGTCCCCGATCTCCCGGTTCGTCAGGCCGCGGGCCGCGAGCTGGACGATCTGCTGTTGTTGAGGGCTGAGCTCGGTGAGGGCACCGGGCACTACGCCGCTGGTGGCCTCGATGCCGGCGGCTCGCAGCTCTGCCTTGGCCCGCTCGATCCATGGGCGCGCGCCAAGCCGCTGGAAGGTTTCGAGTGCCGTGGTCAGCAGGGGGCGGGCCTCGGCGATGCGACGTTGCCTCCTGAGCCACTCACCGTAGTCCAGCCGTGTCTGTGCCCGCTCGAACGGCCACTGCTCGCCCGTGTCGTCCGCCAGCGCCGCCCGGAAGTACGGCTCCGCGTGGTCCGGTTCAGCGAGCAGGGCACGGCCTCGGTTGAGCAGTGCGGTGATCCGTGCCGACGTGCCGGGGCCGAGGTGCCGCGCCGATCGCTCCAGCAGTTCGGCGGCGTCCTCCCGTCCCCCTCGGCGGACGGCCGCCGCGGCGAGTTCGGCCAGGACGGTGTAGGAGACGTGGTAATGAACCGGATCGCCGTCGTCGGTGAAGGCGGAGCGGAACTGTGCGTACGCGGTGTCGTAGTCGCCCTCGGCCACTGCCGTCAGGCCCAGGGCCCGGCGTGCGGAGACCGCGATGGAGCGGCTCTCCAGCGGATCGACGAGGGCCAGCGCCCGCTCGGCACCGCGTCGCGCGTCGGCCGCCTCGCCAAGCAGCGCGAGCACCGTCGCGTCGAGCGCATGTACACACGCCTCGGCGTGGTCCAGCCCGGCCGCTGTCGCCACCGCCGAGATCTCGGCGGCCACCGTGCGGGCGTCGGACCACCGGCCCTGCTCCAGATAGGCCCAGCCGACGGCGCTTCCCAGGCCGTCCGGCAGCGAGCCACGGGCCTGCCACCGGTCGTACGCCTCGTCGAAGGTCCTGACGGCCAGGGCGGTCTGGTCGAGGATCCAGGCCACGATGGCGAGCGCGGTCAGACTGCCGGCGTCGTCCTTGGCCTCGGCGATGAGTCCGGGCAGCGCCGGGACGAGGCGGGCTCCCGCGCCGTGGGGGTCGGAGACGGCCGGCACCCAGGCGCGCAGGGCGCCCCTGTCGGTTGCGTCGGGTATGGCGGAGAGCAGCTTCTCGATCTGCTGTCGCTGGGCCTCCTCGCCCGAGTAGTAGCGGACCACCGCGGCTGCGGCGAGCGCGTCCAGGACGCGGGGCGAGTGGGTGGCCGCCGCCTCGTCCGCGATGCGGGTCAGCAGGGCGAAGGCCGCCGCGTGGTTCCGGCGCAGGGTCATGAGCTGCCCGGTGGCCAGCCAGGCCCTGCTGATCAGTGCCGGGTCGTCACTGTGCTTGCGGACCTCGGCGGCCAGGCGTTCCACCCAGCCGAGCTGACCGGTGAAGACGGCCATGACGGCGGCCTCGGTCAGCAGCCGTGCCTGGTCCGCGCGGCGCGGGCTCAGCTCCGCGGCGCGCTCCAGGGCGGCGGCAGCGGCCGCGTAGCCGCCCCGGCGCCGCGCCCGGTCGGCCGTCTGCCGCAGGGCGGCCGACACGTCCTCGTCGGGACGCGTGGTCGCGGCGGCGAGGTGCCAGGCGCGGCGGTCGGGCTCCTCGCTCAGCTTCGCGAGAGTGAGATGTGCCTGCCTGCGTTCCTCGAAGGAGGCTGCATGGTAGACGGCCGAGCGGATGAGCGGGTGGCGGAAGGAGATCCGGGTGCCGTCCTGGCGTACGAGGCCGGCCCGCTCCGCGGGGGCCCACGCCTTGTCGTCGACCTCGGGGAGTCCACGAGAGGCTGTCGGCGCGTCTGTCGCATCAGCGGCCGCGAGCAGCAGCAGGGGGCGGCGAGTTGCCTCCGGCAGGAACTTCGCCTGCTCCGCGAAGATCCGCTCCAGTCGGTCGGTGACGGGCAGCGGGCCCTGCACGCTGCCGCCGCCGGAGTGCCGGGTCGCGCCGGCACGGGCGAGTTCGATCAGGGCCAGTGGATTGCCGGCCGCCTCCTGCAGGATGCGCACCCGGTTTCGGCCGGTGGGTGGCGTCGGCTGCCGGTCGAGCAACCGATTCGCCGCCTCACCGCTCAGCGGAGCGATCTCCAGGCGCTCGTATCCCTTGTCAAGCCCGGGCAGCGGGGCCGCGGCGCGCACGCCCACCAGCAGCGTGACGGGTTCGGTGTCCATGCGCCGGGCCACGAAGGACAGAACGTCCAGCGATGCGCGGTCGATCCACTGGGCGTCATCGACCACTATGAGCAGCGGCGCCGGTTCCGCCAGGTCCGACACCAGGGTGAGTACGGCCGAACCGACGAGCACGCCATCGGGGGCCTCGGTGCGTTCGTCCAGCCCCAGGACGATGCGGAGCGCGGCGCGCTGCCGCGGCGGCAGGCTGTCCAGCTCGCCGAGCACCGGGCGGAGCAGTTGATGAAGGCCCGCGAATCCAAGGCGTGCCTCGGACTCGCTGCCGACCGCTCGCAACACCCGTTCGCCCTCGCGCCGCGCGTGGTCAGCCACGAAGTCGAGCAGCGCGCTCTTGCCGGCACCGGGGTCGCCCGTGAGGATCAACACCTCGCTGCCGGACCGGCCGGCGGCGACCCGCCGCATGATTTCCGCGGTCTCGATCTCCCGGCCCACCAGCGACTGATCAAGATCGCGTGTCGAACCCTGGTCCCCTCGGTCCCGTCCACTGTTTTCCACAATGCTCCAGGAATTGAGATATGCCCGGGACATAGCGTGGGAGTATTTATGCCGGGCGCCGGTTCTGAAAATGTGTGTTCAACAACGCTTGAGCCGCCCGGGATATTCCGGCTGTCCCGATGTGTGTTCGGCACCGCGCCCGTCCCGTCCCTCCTGCCCCACAGCCCCTGGCCTGGCCGACGGGATTACGGCGGCCCTTTCAGTCGGGTGACTGATACCGGTCGGCGCTTGCAGTGCGCACGATGGTGGGTATCCGGAAAGCGGCCTGTCACACGCCCGCTGCGATTCCGGCGACGCAGGACGTGACGAGCAATTCCCTCGGAGTGCGGAAATGGACAGCGTAAATCCTTCACGTTCCCTGAGCCGGCGCAGTTTCGCCGGAATCGCAGCGGGCGTGTGGGAGCGCTTGGCCGTCGTCGACCCGGGGCTGATGCGTCTTGCCTCCGCGATGCGCGCCGTCCTCGGCGCCGCCGCGTCCCTGACCGTCCTGACGGCCCTGGGGCAGTCTGACACGTCGTTGCTGGTCGGCGGGTTCACCGCGATGGCGACCTCGCTGGCTGTCAGCGACCTGCACCCGCGCAACCAGCTCATCACGCTGGGACTCGGGGCTCCGCTGTTCCTCGCGGCCCTGGCCGCCGGGGCCGTGCTGAGTCCGTACCCGGTCACTGCGGGGATCGTGTTCCTCCTGCTGATCTACGTCGCGGTCCACGCCCGCCGGTACGGCGCCATCGGGCAGGGAGCGGGCGTCTTCGGCTTCATGGCCTTCTTCCTGGCGCAGTTCACCGGGGCACGAGCGGTCCAGCTGCCGCAGCTGGGTGCGGCTGTGCTCGTCGCGTTCGGTGCCGTCGTGGTCGTTTGCCACTGCCCGGGACACATGACGTCGTCCCGCGTCCTGGCCCGGCTGCAGCGCACCTTCAACGGGCGGCTGCGCGACGTCCTGCGGGACACGACCGTCATGCTCACCGCCGGACAGGACGCCGGCACACTGGGCCTGTCGTTGGAGCGCCGTCTGGACAGACTCCACGCGGCCGTGCTCCTGATCGGGGACTTTCTCGGTGAGCGCGCGGTCGACGAGGCCGCCGACGACCAGATCCTGCAGCACATCTCACGCGCGGAGGTGGCTGCCCAGCGGCTCGCCGTACTCGCGGTCCGCGCGGCCCGTACACCGGCGGCCGCCGGAGATCTCGCGGAGCCGGCCGCACGGCAACGGCTCGCGGCACGGATCGCGGTTCTCCGCCACCAGCTCACCCCAGGCACGCCCACCGCTCTCGGGCAGCGAGAGCGGGAACCTGAAGACGGCCCGGCGATCCCGTCGGCCGCGTCCGCCTCGTTGCAGGACTGTCTCCAAGGGATCGATGAACTGGCCGCGGCCATGCGCCTTCTCGGTCCGCGTGCCAGCGCCCCGGCGGCAACCGGGGCGGCTCCGCACGACCCCGTCACACCGCGGACACGGGCGTTCAACGTCAGGCGATACCGCGAAGCGGGCTTCGAACGCCGCGGACGGAGAACGACCCGGCAGGCCCTCCAGGTGACCGCCGCCTCCGCGCTGTCCATCCTCGGCGGTCACCTGGTGTCCCCGGACCACTGGTACTGGGCCGTCCTGACCACGTGGGTCGTGTTCATCAACACCGAGAGCACCGGCGAAGTCCTGCTGCAAAGCGTGCGCCGGCTGGCGGGCACCGTTCTCGGCGCGGTGTTCGGTTACGGCCTGGCCACCCTGGCCGGACCGTACGAACCGCTGCTCCTGGGGCTGCTGCTGGCATGCATGTTCGGGATGTTCTACACCCCGGCGGACGCCTACTGGGCGGTGACGTTCTTCATCACCGGCATGCTGAGCATGCTGCTCGCGCTGCTGGACACGTTCTCGACGGACGTGCTCGTCCTGCGCGTCCAGGAGACCGCACTGGGAGTCTCCTGCGGCGTCCTCGCCGCCGTGGTCGTGGCTCCCATCACGGTCCGCCGGGCCGGCGACGAGGAGCTGCTCCGCTTCCTGCTGGTCCTCAGACGCCTGCTGTACGCGACGACGCGGAGCCTGGACACCGGCACCACGACGAGCCTGATACGCGCGGCCCATGACCTCGACCAGGCACTGGAGTCCTTCCGCAAAGCCTGCCTGCCGCTCGTCCACCCGTTCAATCCCTGGCGCGGGCGTCGTGACCGCGCCCGCCATCTGCTGGAGGTGCTGGAAGCCGGTGCCTACCACGCGCGGAGTCTGGCCGCCGTGGCCGGGCGCCTCCCGCAGTGCGACGACGCCGAGTACGCCGCCCGGGTCACTGCGGCGGCCGGCCACGCGCAGGAGAGGGTGACGCACCTGATCCGCCTCGCGAACCGTCGGCCGGGCGCCTCCCGCTCGGCACGCCCCAAGGTCACCGGAGCACTGTCCCTGCTCTCCGGCGAACGCCGTATGCGTCGCGGGGGACCGTCGCCGCAGCGCCTGCTGCTCCACATCGACCATCTCGACATGACGTTGGCGGCGCTCGCCCGAGCCCTGGACCCGCCCGTGCCGGCTGCCGCGCACCCGCGCCCGCCGGCCCGCACCTACCCGGCCGATTCCTGTGGACCAGCGCGAGGACCGTGGTGTCCAGATGCAGTCACGTGACTCATACCGCAACACGCCCCGGCCGACGCACCATGGGTGAGCAGGGTCGTCCACGGAACGGACGCGTACCGGGCGGCCCTGTTCCCGCCGGCGAAGACCACGGCCTGATGCCCCGCACCTGACCGCGGCGGCGTACCACCTGAGGCCGTAGACGCCGCGGCCGCAGTCAGGCGGATTGCCCCCGCAGGGAAGCGGCCCCCCGTTTCCGGCCGCGCCCGCGGCCTCGAGCACGGAACCGATCGAACTGGAGACGATCATGGACACCATCACCCTGGGCGACGTCACGCTGACCCGTGTCCGGGAGTACTTCGGTCCTGTTGACATGACGCCCGAGGTGTTCTTCCCAGAGAGCCCGGAGGAGGCGTGGCAGGCCCACCGTTCCTGGCTGGTGCCCGACTTCCTGAACGCGGAAACCCGGATCGTCAACTCGGCGATCCAGACCTGGGTACTGCGCAGCGAGGGCAGGACCATCCTGGTCGACACCGGCGTCGGCAACCACAAGGACCGCCCGTACGCACCTGTGTGGAACCGGCTGAACACCGACTTCCTGGACAACCTCGCCCGCGCCGGAGTCCGCCCCGAGGACGTCGACATCGTGATCAACACGCACCTGCACATCGACCACGTCGGTTGGAACACCTATCTCAACGGCCGGACCTGGGAGCCGACGTTCCCCAACGCCACCTACCTCATGCCCAAGGCGGACTTCGACTTCTGGAACCCCGCCAACGAGCACAAGCCTCGGCTGGGCCGTGGCAACCAGAACGTCTTCGAGGACAGCGTCGCCCCCGTGCACGAGGCCGGCCAGACCCGGCTCTGGGAGGACAGCCACCGTATCGACGGCAACCTGCGCCTCGACCTCGCCCCGGGCCACACGCCGGGCTCGTCGGTGCTGACGCTGGAGTCCGGATCGGACCGGGCCGTCTTCGTCGGCGACCTGCTGCACAACCCGCTCCAGATCCACGAGCCCGAATCCAACAGCTGCTTCTGCGAGGACCCCGCCGGAGCCCGCGCCACCCGCCGCAAGCTTCTGGGCTGGGCGGTCGACAACAACGCCCTGGTCATTCCCGCGCACCTGGGCGGCCACGGCGGCGCTGAAGTCGTCCGCGAGGGAGACAAGTTCGCCATCAAGGGCTGGGCGCCTTTCGCCCCGTACACCGTGACCGAGCAGGTCTGAGCCCCGGAGGAAAGGCACCACCATGAACCACCACCCCGGCCCCGTCGTCACCACCGCGCGGGGAGCCGTCCGCGGCCTGCGCCAAGGCGCCGCCCTCACCTTCCTGAACATCCCTTACGCCGCCCCGCCCCGCGGCGCCGGCCGCTTCGCGCCGCCGCAGCCGCACGAGCCGTGGGACGGCGTGCGGGACGCCACGGCGCCGGGGCCCAACGCGCCGCAGTCCGAACGCAAGCTCGGCAGTGTGGACATGTCCCCCTACTTCGGCGCCGGTTGGAGCCGCGGGCAGGACTACCTCACTGTCAACGTCTTCACGCCCGCCGCCGGCGGTGACGCACTGCCGGTCATGGTGTTCGTCCACGGCGGCGGGTTCGTCGCCGGCTCGACGCGGTCGCCGATGTACGACGGCTCCGCGTTCGCGCGCGACGGCGTCGTCCTGGTCACCCTCAACTACCGGCTCGGCATCGCCGGGTTCCTCGACATCCCCGGGGCGCCCGCCAACCGCGGCCTGCTCGACGTGGTCGCCGCGCTGCGCTGGGTGCGGGAGAACATCGCCGCCTTCGGCGGTGACCCGGGCAACGTCACCCTCTTCGGCCAGTCGGCCGGGGCGACCATCGTCGGCGGCGTCCTCGCCACCCCCGAGGCCGCCGGCCTGTTCCGCCGGGCGATCGTGCAGAGCGGCAGCGGCCTGGGCGCGTTCACCACCGAGCAGGCCGCCCGCGTCACCAAGGCGGCGGCCGAGGCCCTGGGCGTCGAGCCCCATGCCGGCGCCTTCGCCGGCGTCTCCGACGAACACCTGGTCGAGGCCGCCTCCCGGCTCGCGGGCATCGACCTGCGGACCCAGGCCCACAGAGACCCGCTGATCGGACTCAGTCCTTTCAGCCTCGTCCTCGACACGCAGCCGGCCGAATCCGTCGCCGCCGGCCTGGGCGCCGGCGTCGACCTGCTCGTCGGCACCAACACCGAAGAGGGGAACCTCTATCTGGTCCCGGTGGGCAAGTACGCCACCTCGACCGCCGCCGACGTCGATGAGGCGGCGGCGCGCTCGCACCTGGATCCGGCGCGCCTCATCGAGACCTACCGCAGGTCGCGCCCCGAGGCGTCCTTCGCGGAACTGCGCTCCGCCATCATGGCCGATGCCCTGTTCGGCGCGGGCAGCCGCGCGCTGGCCGGCGCACACGCCGCCCATCCCGGGTCCGGCACGTACGCCTACGAGTTCGCCTGGCGCTCCCAGGCCCTGGACGGAGAGCTCGGCGCCACCCACGCGGTCGAGTTGCCCTTCGTCTTCGACCTCGCGGACCGGCCCGAGCTGAACGGCCCCAACGCCCTGCTCGGCCCCGGCCAGGCCCCGGCGGACCTCGCCACCCGCGTACACGAGACCTGGATCCGGTTCGCCAGGACCGGCAATCCCGGCTGGGACCCGTACGACACCGAGCGCAGGGCGACCATGCGCATCGACGCGGAGTGGACCCAGATCGACGACCCCCGCGCCCAGGAACGCCAGGTCTGGAGCTGACCCCTCACCTGTGTTCTGCCTGCTCACCCCTTCAGACGCCCGGAGGAGTTGTCGCGCACCGCATATCCGCGTCCACCGGCCGGGCAGGCTGCGGAAAGTTCTGCTGCGTCACCTGTTGCGGCGCGACCGCCGGAAGAGGACCACGCCTATGGGCAGCCAGAGCACGGCCGCGGCGACCGGGCCGAGCGCGATGGACAGCCCTTGCACCGTGGCCCAGTCGAGCAGCAGTGCCGCGGCTGAGTTGCGCGGCAGGTCTGCGATGAGCGTCTGGGCAAGGAACATCAGGGGAAAGCCCACCGCGAAGCCCAGCAGCATCAGACTCACCACACCTGGCTGCCAGTACGGGCGCCGCAGCAGAAAACTCGCGAGGTACGAGGGCGCGAGCAAGATGCCAGGCCCGCTCACCAGCAGGACGGCGAGCACAACTAGGTCGAGGTCGTCGTACACGAACCGGCAGGCCGCGCTGAGAGCGCCGCACACGATCGGCACCACGAGACCGAGCAGCCGAGCGGCCAACCCGTCACGTGCGAGCGCGCGCCAGTAGACGAACTCCCACATGAAGGGGTTCCCGCCCGGCCACGCGCCCCCGACGGGCCGCGTCAGTACCGCGTGCGCGGACAGGGGGTACAGCCGCCGCGACCTGGCCTGCCAGTCGTCCCCGCGCCGCCGGCCCATTGCTCTCATCCTGCCTCCTTATGAGGAACTTGTCGCTACATGCCTCTGAGCCCTCTGGTGAAAGGGTCGTCGACCAAGATCAAACTTTCGGATCAGAAGGCCATGCTGTAGCGCGCGTAGTGATCGCCGGGCGGAGTGAACTCCATGCCGTTCTCATCGAGCGCGTTGTGGACCGTCACGTGGCCGTTCGGGTTGAACATTCGGTGATTGTGCCTGGTGTCGTCGCCGGGGCATCCCCGGGGCCCTCGGTGCGTTCACGCGCCTGGCCCGCGTCGGCGGCGAGGCCGACGAGTCGGGCGCTCTCGTGCCACAGGCGTTCCACGCGCTCCAGGGCGGTGGTGTGCGGTGCGGTCTCGACGGCCCGGCGTTTGACGAAGAACATGCCTGTCACGCCCTCGACCTCGTCGGCAGTCGCCAGCCACAGCGGGGTGTCGGCGCCGGTGGCGGTCCCGGGTGCGAACAGGCCGCGGACTGAGCCGAACACCTTCAGCGCGCCGCGATCGTGCCGGTTGAGGCGGCCGCCCTTGATGATTCCCGGATGCGCGCCGTTCACGGTCGTGCCGGTGCCGGCGAGCCTGGACGCCAGTGCGTACACGAACATCGCGTTCATGTTCTTGGTGCGGGCGTAGGCGACGAACGGGCGGAAGCTGGGCGGCCAGCCGAGTCCGCGTCCTGCCTCCAGGTTGAGGTCGTCGAGATCGACCGGGACGCGTGTGAGCCCGCGCGGAGACCCACCGACCACGACGAACCGGCGGGGCCTGGCCGTCGGATGTTCCGCGAGGCGGCGTAGCAGCAGGTACGGGGCGAGGTGGTTCGTCACGAGCGTCCGGTGGAACCCGTCGGGAGTGCGGTCGTCGAGCGGAGCGATGACCGCGGCATTGCTCACCACGATCGACGGCATGCGCTCGCCGAGCCGATCCGCGAGTGCCCGTACCGCGGCGAGGTTCGCGAGATCGATCGGCTCGGTTTCCAGGTCGACGTCGGACTGCGGCGTACCGCCGGATTGCGCCGTGAGGAACTGGCCGCCATTGCCGGGATCTCGGTCGACTATCTCGTCCGGCTCGAACAGGGACGGGCGCGGAACCCGTCGACGCAGGTGCTCGCCGCGCTCGCCCGTGCGCTCCGCTACACCGCCCGCCCGCACAGCGAGGACGCGAGCAAACTCGACCTGCTCCGCGTCACCGCCGAGACCGAGACCCCGAGCCGGCCGAGCGCGGCTCAGGGCAGTTCCTGACCGGAACCGGCCTGCCGTACATCGGCTGAACCCCCGCCCGGGGTCGGGTAATTTGATCGGCTATGACCGAAGCCGGCTTCCTCGAAACGACCCGCAGCGCCTACGACGCGAGGGCGGCCGAGTACAGCGAGATCTTCCGTGACCCTCTCGCGGGCCAGCCGCTGGACCGGGCCCTCATCGACACCTTCGCCGACCTGGTGAAGGCGACGGGCACCGAGTCCATCGCCGATCTCGGGTGTGGGCCGGGACACTACACGGCCTACCTCCACGCGCGCGGGCTCAACGCGTTCGGGATCGACCTGTCGCCGCAGATGATCGAACAGGCCCGCCAGGAGCATCCCGGCATCCCGTTCGAGGTCGGCTCCATGTTCGCCCTGGAGCTCGCGGACGGCAGCGTCGGGGGCGTCTTCAGCCACTACTCGATCATCCACACCCCGCCCGAGCGGGTGCCCGAGGTGTTCGACGAGATCAGCCGCGTGCTCGCACCCGGCGGGCATGTGCTGCTGTCCTTTTCGGGGACTGACGAGCCGTCGCAGGTGGCCGAGCCGTACGATCACGTCGTTGCGCCGGCCTACCGATGGTCCACCGACATGATCTCCGGCATGCTCCGTGAGCGGGGCATCGTCGAGACGGCCCGGCTGGTGTTTCCCGGCGATCAGGATGCGAGGCGCGGTTTCCCGAGGGTGTTCCTGCTGGCCGGCAAGACCGGCTGAAACTTGGCGAGCGCCATCATCTGATCATCCGGCGGAATCGGCACAGGCCTATCAGGTCGGGCTCGTCTGACGCGCTCGCTCGCCGGTCAGGCGGTCAGCGGCACCTTGTGGATCTCGTCGGCCGGGTGCCCCGCCCGCTGGTGGATGCGCTGGACGGCATCCGCGTCCGGCGCCTCCGACAGGCAGTAGACCACGCCCTCCTCAGGGTCGGCCCACGCGTGCTGGAAGGTCACCCCCTCCTCCTTCTGTATCGCGAGGTCGGCGGTGTGCGCCTGCTGGAACTGCTCGTTGGTGATGCCCTTCATGCCGTGATGCACGTCCATGAACGTCGCCATGGCTTCCTCCTCGGAGGCGTGATCTGCGGATCGTCTCCAGCCTATGGCGGCCCCTGGCGGACCGGCCCTCAAAACTTCGCCAAGAAGGCGCGTGCCGCCCCCACCCCCGCCCGTCGCCGGTCCGCGCCGTGTCCTGCTCGTGGGCGTGATGTGTCCGCTGGAGGTCGCCGAGCAACGGGAAGCAGGACGCCGCAACCCGCCCGGTTTGGCGCGCGGGCACTTCCGGACGGTCCACGACCATGGCGTCGCCTATGACATGACGGTGGACACCAGCACGGGAACACCCGCCGACCTGGCCAAGGCCGTCCTGTTGCGTCAGTCGGGCAGGCGGTGAACTTGTGCGGCCGCACTCGGCCGGGCCCAATGCCGCCAGGCCCGCTTGACCCGCGTCATGCGCGACGAACCAGTCCCCGTCTGCCGGTTGACCAGAACGAAGGCGTCTCCACCTCGTAACGGGCTTCCGTTGGCGAGCAGGACCGGTTCACTCGCCGGCGGCTACGAGATCGGCGGACGTGACCGGTGTGATCTCTTCCAGGTATCCGTTCTGCAGCAGCCAGCTCACCGGGACCTCGTCGTCCGTCTGCGGGAGTCCGGGGATGTATCTGCTGATCACGTGGAACTGCGTGCCGCCGCCCGGCATCTGGAACGCGGGGGCGGCCGGGCCCACCTCGACGCGGAACGACTTGAGCACCCGGAACGCGTGATAGTTGCACAGGTGCAGGAGGTCCTCGGGGTTGGTGTTCAGGTTCCGCGGCGGCAGCCCTCGCCTGATGAACAGGTCGCCCATCGGCGACAGGAACGCGCCCGTATATCCGCCGAACCGGTCGAGCTTCATGCCGGCCTGCAGGAAGGTCGTCTTGCGCAGCAGCCGGCCGTTCGGATAGTTGCCGGAGCGGCCGAAGCCGGCGTCAGGCGGGAAGCGGTAGTTGTTCGCGGCGTAGTCCCAGTAACGCGAGAGGAAATGTTGCGGGGAGAGGTGGCCCAGCGGCACGTAGCCGCGCAGGATCACACCCAGATGGCCGGTCCTCGGCAGGTTGGTCGGCCCGAGGTCGGGGTCGCCGGTGATGTAAGGGGGTCCGCAGACCCGCTGGCCGGACTGGGGGACAGTGGGCTGCCGGCCGGGCTTCTCCTTGCCGGGGGCCGGCGTCGGGCGGAGTTCCGGCTGCCGGGTGAGCCGGGTCTCGGACTGGACGGCGCTCTCGGCGCTCTCGGCGTGCGCGGCCACGCCGCTCATGGCGCCGAACATCGTGCATATCGCGGCGGCCAGCATGGCGCCCCGTCGGTTGTACCGCATAACTGTCCTGTCGATCCTGGATGGCGAACGAATGAGAAGTGATCACCAGCGAGTCGGCGACGCACCGGCCGACGGCGCGGACAGCCCATTCCTTTCGGCGTCCGGTAGGTCTGGCTGCTGACGGCACTGTCGGCCGAGAGTTTGGTTGTCCGCATTCTGTGCCCGGAAATGGGCGGCCGTGCGCCCGCATATATAGTGATCGACTCCTACATTCCCGCCATTACCGGAATTGCAATCTCAGGCAGCCTAAGAGGAAGGCAAAGAATGATCCGTTAAAGGTGACAAGACTGCCGTTCAATGGGTTTTCGCGAAATACGATGATTTGTGTGTAGTGTCGGATATGGGCACGTATGAAAGCATTTTTCGCGACGCGCCATCTGGGCCACTCCCTGCGACGGCGCGCCCTGAGGGTCTGCGCCCGCCACGATCCCGGTGGCCCCGGAGGTGTCCGCGCGGTGTCACGAGGTGGTGAGCATGGCGGCGGACATTCCTCCATTCTTTCCGCATATCACGCAAGCATGGAGCCATGCCCTCGATCCGAATATCTCGCCCGGCGTCGGTTACGACGCCAGAATCTTTACCTTCCACGACACTGATCCGGTACGGCGAGCGGGAAAAAGGAGTTCAGTCCACGGAGCACCCGGAGAGCATTGTGCGGCAATATTGCCGGATCGGCCGCGTGGACGAATCCAGCCCAACCGCGACGAGAGATCGATACATGCCATTCCTTCATGCCGGAGGCCGTACATCGCTGGCCTTTTTCGCCGCGCTCCTGACCGGCGGCGCGCTTCTCCTGGCACCCGTGCCGGCGCAGGCCGCCCCGTCGCAGGAGGCGGCGGTGGTCCGCGTGCTCGATCGGAGCGCGTACCCGCTGCGGTCCACGGACCCCAGGAGCGACCTGCGCGATCTGCGGCCGCTCGGCCGGATCGTCGGGGACGCCGGAGTGGTCGGGGTGGGCGAGGCCACGCACGGCTCGCACGAGTTCTTCACCAACAAGCACCGCATCTTCCGCTTCCTGGTGGAGAACAAGGGCTTCTCCAGCTTCATCCAGGAGGTGGGCTGGGGCAGCGGGCTGCGGCTCAACGACTACGTCGTGCGCGGCACCGGCAACCTGCGGCAGATCATGCGGGAGGAGTTCGTCAACGAGTACGCGCTCTGGAACAACGAGGAGTACTACGACCTCCTGCAGTGGATGCGCGCCTACAACAGCACCCACCGCGACAAGCTGCACTACGTGGGCGACGACGTCGTCTACTCCCACAGGCGGATCTTCCAGGAGATCTTCCCCTACGTCCGGGAGCGCCGGCCCGGCCTGCTGCCCCGGTTCCGGGCGCTGTACCGGGGGCTGATCCCCGTCGGGGACGTGAAGGAGTGGCAGGACCGCTACGACGCGCAGCCGCTGGCCGTGCGCCAGAGGCTGCTCCGCCAGGCCGAGCAGGCCCTGGCACTGCTGCGGACCCTACGGCGCGGACCGCACGACCGGGCCGCCGCCTGGGCGGAGCAGCAGGCGGCGGTCGTCGTCCGGATCGCCAGGTTGTCCGCCTCCGACGACCCCCAGGCCATCGCCAACTCCCGGGAACGGGGCATGGCCGAGAACACCGCCTGGTGGTACCGGAACATGCACAGCAAGTCCGTGTTGTCCGCGCACAACGCCCACATCGGCTACGTCGGCTTCGCCGGCCAGCACGACATCTACCGGCAGGGCGCCCGGCTGCGTGACATGCTCGGCGACCGCTACACGAACTTCGGGCTGACCTTCTACCAGGGCTCGTTCAACGCCTGGTCGGCGGAGTCGGGCCTGCAGGGACCGCTGCAGGAGTTCACCGTCGGCCCGCCGCCGCGGGTCAACAGCGAGACCCTGCTCGACCGGGTGCGCTACCGCGACTTCTACTTCGACATGCGCACCATCGGGCAGCCGGCCCGCGGCTGGCTGGACAGGGAGCGTCCGGTCCGCAACATCGGTGGGGCGTACCCGCAGGAGGACGATGTGCTCGCGCTGCGGCAGGCGTACGACAACCTGATCCACCTGCACCGGGTCACGGCGTCACACCTGCTGCCGCCGGCCGGGGACACGGTCCGCGCGGCGGCGCCCAGCGGTTCCGTGCCCGCCGGCACGGCGCCTCGTGGGGTGCGCCGCGACCACACCGCTGCAGGCAGAGCGCACGTCCGGCCAGGGACCGGGTGAATGCCGCTGCGGTTGTAGGGGGTCAATGCCGGGACGCTGTGACCTTGACGCCGGAGTCAAGGTCATGCGGTACGCCGAGCCAGCAGGGCGACCCGGATGGCGCAGGCCGTACTGATCGCGGCGAGGACGAGGCCGGCGGTGACCACCCGCAGGAGGCCGTCGGCGGAGGAGGGCGCCGCGAAGTAGACGCTTCCGAGCCCGGCGACGGCGGTCACCCCGGCGAGCAGCGGGCCGCTGGCGTTCAGTGCCGAGATCGCTGACGCGAACCGCGCCTCCACCAGGGAGGTGATCTGCGCGATCAGCGGACTGTATCCGGCGGCGTGGCCGGCCCCGGCAAGGAGCAGCAGCGGTATGGAGCCGATCGGGCTCCACTGGTCACGGTAGAGAAGCACCACCAGGGCCGACCCGGCCGCGAACATGATCGGTCCCGCGATCGGCAGCGCGTTCTGCAGCCACCGCGGGTAGCGGCTCCAGCTCAGGCTGAGCGTGCCGAAGCCGAGGGCGTACGGGACGAACGCCAGTCCTGCCTGGAGCGGTGAGTAGCCGAGCGCGGACTGGAGGTGCAGGGTCAGAGTGAGCAGGAAAACGGTGTAGCACCCCATGATGATCCAGCAGGCTGCCAGCCCTGGCTTGGTTCCGCCCGGCCGCAGCGCAGCGAGATCCAGCAGCGGGTGCCGCGCTCCGGCTTCGTGGCGGACGAACGCCACCAGCAGCGCGGCGCCGCACACCAGGGAGATCCACGCCCACGTGGGCCAGCCGTGGTCCTGGCCGAAGATGAGCGGGACGGTGAGCGCCGTCATGGCGACGGTCAGGAGGGCCACCCCGGCCAGGTTGAGGCGTACCGGCCGGCCCGTAAGGGAGTTCGGCAGGACGCGCGGCCCGGCCATCAACAGGATCACGCCGATCGGGATGTTGATCAGAAAGATGGGCCGCCAGGAGAGGCCGAACAGGTCGGCGCCGGCGACCAGCCCTCCGATGACCTGTCCCAGCGCGACTCCCAGGGCGAGCACCATGCTGTAGACGCCGATCGCCCGGCGGCGTGCCGTTCCCTCCCAGTGCATGTGGATGAGCGAGAAGATCTGCGGCGTGAGCAGTGCCGCACCCATGGCCTGGGCGATGCGGGCGAGCACCAGCACGGTCGCGTCAGGGGCCAGCCCGCACAGCAGCGACGCCCCGGTGAACCAGCCGAGCCCCAGCAGGAACGCACGCCTGTGCCCGATGACGTCGCCGATCCGCGCGCACGTGACCAGGAGCACGCCGGTGATCAGCAGGTAGCCCGACACGATCAGCTGGATCTCGGCGCCACTGGCGTGCAGGCCCTCGCGAATGGTCACCGCGCCCACGGACACGATCGACCCGTCCATGGACGCCATGGCCTGCCCGGTGAGCAGCACGGCCAGCATCCGGCCCCGGCGGGCAGCCGTCACCGGCGGAGGAGCAACAGTGAACATATATGCAGCATCGGCCGTTCGCGCCGCCCGGTCTTGAAGAAATATGCGGACGATACTGTCGGTGGCGCTGCGTAGGGTTGTCCGGTGCGTACGGCGAGAAGGCTGATCGAGAGCCCACACTTCGTGATCAGCGCGGTGGAGTGTGCGGACGACCACGCCGGCTGGTCGGCGCCCGAGACGTCATCCGCCGCCCAGATCGTGCTGGTGCGGCGGGGCCGGTTCCGCCTCGAGTCCCAGGGCCGGCAGCTGACGGTCGAGCCCACCACCGGCTATCTGCACCGTCCGGGGCAGGAGATCCGTTTCGCCCACCCCGCGGGCGGTGACGTGTGCACGTCGATCACGTTCACCGGTGATGTGCTGGCGGCCGGGCTCGATGCCGTGCGTTCTCCCGCGGTCCGGGTTGACGCGCGGCTCGAACTGGCCCACCGCCTGCTGCTGCGTCCTGGCGCCGACCCGGGCTTCGCCGCCGTCGAGGCTCTGTTGGACCTCCTGCTGCCGGCGCTGCGCGAGCAGCCCCAGGACGTGTCCCCGCCCGGGCGGCGGGAGCTGGCGGACCGCGCACGGGAGGCGATCGTCGCTGACGAGCCGGGCTGCGCCAGCCTGATAGCCCTGGCCCGGCGGCTGCGGACCTCCCCGTCCCATCTGAGCCACACCTTCCGCCATCACGTGGGCATGCCGTTGAGCCGTTACCGCAACCGCGTGCGGGTGAGCCGCGCGCTGACCCGCCTGGACCAGGGCGAGACGGACCTCGCGGCGCTCGCGGCCGGCCTCGGCTTCAGCGACCAGGCCCACCTGACCAGGGTCATGCGCGACGAGCTGGGTCACACCCCCGGCCGGGTCCGTGCCCTTCTCTCCCCGGATGCCGGCCCGTGCCGGCCGTCACCGTGACCTTTTCGATCTCGTCTTCGGAGGATCCATGTCCCGCCCCGAGCTTCCCCAGCCGGCGCCCGGCGAGGTGCTGCTGGTCTGCACGTGTTACGAGGACGGCAAGGCTCTGTACGGCGGGTTGCTCGACGAGATCGGCGGGCGCCGGGACGGCGACGTGCTCGTTCTCGGCGACAGCGGGGTGCGGCTCCGCCCGGTCGAGGACTCCGGATGGGACTACCTGCACGGAGGCAACGTCCCGGCGCTCATCCCTGATGGCGGCCCCGTGCCGCCGGTCGCCGTCCTGGTGGACATCCCGGTGGTTCATGGCGGAGACGGGCCCCTGCTGGTGGACCTGGCGGCGATCCCCGGTCGCGGGGTCCGGGTCGCGCCGGACCGGCTCGGGGAGATCCTGGCGGCCCTGCAGTCCGGCGCGCTCGCGTTCGACGACCTCGTACGCGACATGGACCGGTCGGGCATGTACCTCGGGGACGGCGGCCGGCCCGCCTTCCCCGTGCCGGCGGCGCCGCCGCACCGATCGTTCCCGGCGCTGCCCGCAACCGACCTCGCCCTGCTCGTCCGCACCTCCTTCGACGACGAGGACGGCTGGCGCGCCCTGCTGGACGAGCTGGGCGGGGTCGACGAGGACGGCCATGTCGGCATGGACGATGACGAGGTCGACGACGCACCGTTGGAGGCGCTGGTCGTCGACGACCGGGCCTTCGAGGGTCTCCAGCCTGGCGAGGTCCCGGTGCTGGTGCCGCCCGAGGAGCACACCACGCTGGTCGCGCTCGCCGACGGCCGCACCTTCGCCGAACCCGGCCGGCCGCTGACCGTGGTCGACCTGTACGACACCCCCGGGCAACCCGCCGTCCTCCCCTGCCGCATGGTCGGGTCGCTCGCGTGCAACCTGGAGATCGCCAACATGGACTTCCACGAGTACGTCGCCGAGGAGGGCGTGCAGCCGTGGTGGGAGTGTTCCTGAACCTCAGGCTGTTCTCGCGGTGGTCAACGCAGCGTCGGAACCGGGCCTGAAGCCCCGCTATCACAACGAAGGGCCCTCAGCCGATGAGGGCCTCGGTGATCTGGCGGGTGGTCTGCACGGCGATCCTCGGGTTGACGGCGGCGTAGGAGGTGTAGGCGTTCAGGCCGGTGGTGAGGGCCCAGCCGCGACCGCGGGTCCAGGTGGCGTCGTCCACACCGAGCGCGGCGCGGAAGGCGGCCCGGCTGGTGGCCGACATCAGGGTGTAGGCGATGGTGAGGTCGCAGGCCGGATCGCCGATGCCGAGCCCGCCGAAGTCGATGACGGCGCTGAGACGGCCGTCGAGGGTCAGCAGGTTGCCGGTGTGGAAGTCGCCGTGGAACCAGACCGGCGGGCCATCCCATGCTGGGGCGTTCAGGGCTTCCTCCCACAGGCCGGTCATGGCGGTGGCGTCGAACACGTCGCCGACCTGTGCGATGGCGGCCCGCGTCGCCTGATCGCGGCTCTGCAACGACTGTCCGGTGAGGTCGTCGCGGGCCTCCAGGGTCTGTACGTCATCAGGCGCGTACTGCTGGAGGGCGACCAGGAACTCCGCCAGTTGCACGGCCGCCGCGGACGAGTGGGCCAGCGCCTCGACGGTCGCCACCTCGCCGTCCATCCAGCGCGACACCGCCCACCGCCACGGGTAGCCGAAGCCGGGCTCACCCACTCCCACCGGCACCGGGATGGCCAGGGGCAGGTGGGGAGCGAGCCGGGGCAGCCACTCGAGTTCTTTGGCGGCCTGCCCGATGGCGCCGGCGTGGCGGGGCAGCCGCACGGACAGCTGCTCGCCCAGCCGGTAGATCACGTGGTCGGAGCCGGCCGGGTCGAGCAACCTCAGCGGCAGCCCGGCCCACTGCGGGAACTGCGTGTCGACCAGCCTCCTGGCCAGCGATTCAGTGATCGTGGGGCGGGAGTCGGCGGTGTCCGAGGTCGCCAAGAGCAACTCCTGAGATCGGCCCGCTCCGCGCGGCGGGCAGCGGAACCATCACAGTGCACCGCAAGCTTGCCTGTCGAACGGATTTCCGCGCCGGGCAAGCAGGTCCGGTAGGCCCGCATCCTTTCGTTCGCCGACCTTGCCAAGACCGGTAATCCCTATCAGGATGAAAATCCGATGACATCGGCTAACGGGCGCCCGCGCGCCTTCCCCTTCTACATCGTGTGCGACGTATCGCATTCGATGCACACCGCCCGCGAGGACGGACGGCCCACCCCCTTCGAGGTGTTGTCGAACTGCGTGGGGGAGTTGCTCTTCGAGCTGGAGGCGGGCGACCCGGGTGTCAGCGAGGCCGCGCACGTCGCCGTCGTGTCCTTCGCCGACAAGGTCGAGGTGGTGCTTCCACTGACCAGGCCGTGCGACGCGATCAGGGTCCCGGCCCTGCGGCCCGGCATGCAGACGGACTACCTGGCGGCTTTCCGCGGGCTGGTGAAGATCATCGAGAAGGACTACAGGAAGTTGTCCAGACACTTCGACGTACGGGCTCCGGTGGTCTTCTTCATCACCGACGGCGAGCCGTACGTCGGCGCGAACCATCAGGACGTCGAGATCTGGGGCCCCGCGCGCGATCGGCTGGCGAGCCTCGACCCGGCCCCGTACATCGTGGCCCTCGGCTTCGGGACGGTGCAGGAGGACACCCTGCGACGGGTCGCCACCACGCTGAGAGGGGACGTGCTGGCCTTCGCCGGCGAGGTGGCGACGGGAGCGGCCACGGTGCTGCACGGCATCGCGCAGGCCGTGTCCGACAGCATCAGCGCCTCCGTCAACAGGAACACGGCCGTTCTGCGCGGGCCCGCAGGGATGCGGCAGCTGAGATGATCAAAGCGGCGCTGGCGGGATTACTCCTGGTCATCGGCATCGGTCCGGTGGGAGCGCGGCCTGCTCCGTCGCCGGAGCCGACGGTGACGGTGACCGTGACGCCCGGCCCGGCACAGGAGGGCTGGCCGTTGTGGATCCTGTCCGGTGTCGCCGGCGCCGGCGCCGTACTTCTGGGGTGGTTCGTGCTGGCGCGCAGGAACCGTACCGCTGCCGCCGTCGACGGCAGGACGCCGCTCGGCCCGCCTCCCCAGCCGCTGCCCGTCCTGCTGGCGGGCGGCGCGGACTCGCGCGCCCCCGGCGTCGCGCTCGACGGCGGCATGCTCGCGCAGACCACGATCCGTGCCGTGAGCATCCGCGGGCGGCGCCATCGCTATCGAGGCGAGCCCCTGCAGGACGCCTACGCGGTACGGCTGAGCGCGGACGGACGGTGGGTCATCGCGGCCGTGGCCGACGGGCTGGGCAGCACGCTGCACGCCGAACACGCCGCCGCGGTGGCCGTACGCGCCGCCACGAACCTCGCCCTGACCTCCGACCCCGGCTGGCACGCGGCCTTCGCCACCATCGCCGGAGAGGTCATGCGCGCCACCTCCCGCTTCGCCGGCAGGGCATCGGATCCGCCCGCCACGACGCTGACCATCGCGGTGGTCCCCGCGGACGGCGGGCGCGGGATCGCCGCCTGCGCGGCCATCGGGGACTCGCCGGCGTTGTGGCTCCATGACGGGACGTGGACCGAGCTGTTCCCTCCGGACGGGCGGCGACCGGACAACGTCACGTCCGCCCTGCCGGACGACCTCGGTGAGCTGCGCGAGCGGCAGATCGACTGGCAGCCGGGCGACGTGCTCGTCCTGTGCAGCGACGGGTTCGGGACGGCCATGGGCGGCGGCGGCAGCGTGCTGGCCCGGCAGCTCGTCACATCGTGGAGCTCGCCGCCCGCGCTGCGCAGCTTCTACCGCGATGTGGGTTTCCATCTGTCGACCTACGACGACGACCGGACCGTACTGGCGTTGTGGGCGGGCCGCCACGACACGGCCGTCCTGTGACAGGAGTGCGGCGGCAGAACGATGAATCCCCCAGACGTGATCGACGAAGCGGATCTGACACCCCCCGCGGACGCCGATGCCTACTCCCTGCGCCCGGGAGGTCAGGCGCGCAGCCTGGCGCCGTGCGGGGTCAGCGGCGTCCCCGGCCGGTTCCTGTTCAAACGGTACGACGAGGAGACGCTGGCGGGGCTGGACGAGCAGGCCCTGCTGGCCATGGTGCGCTGGCGGCGCGAACTTCCCCGGCACGACCGCGCGACGCTCGACCAGCGTTGTGCGTGGCCGGTCGCGGCGGTCCGGCACGACCGGATCACCGGCATCCTGATCAGGCCCGCTCCCAGGCAGATGTTCGTCGAGCTGCGCGACCGGCTGGTGCCGCGGCACCTCGACGAGCTCACGCGGTCGCCCGAGCGGGTGAACGCCCTTCGCGACCACTACGGCACTCGGTACTATGAGCCGCCCTACAAGCTGGCCGTCCTCGGACAGTTGCTCGCGACGGTCCAGTGGCTGCACGAGCAGGGCTACGTGGTGGGCGATCTGCAACTGCGCAACGCCGTCTTCACCATCGACCCCGCGCCCGCGGTGTACCTGCTGGACTGCGACTCCTGCCTGCCGGTGGAGGGCCGCGGCGCCCTGGCGGAGGTCGATCCCGAGCAGTGGAAACTCCCCCGTGAAGGCGCGTTCACCCAGGAGTCCGACTACTACAAGTTCGCCTGGGCCGTCGTACGGTGCCTCCAGGAGAGCGCCGAGGCGTGGTCGCTCGACGAGACCGCGCTCGCCAGGGTGCTGCCCTTGCGGCACCGCCGCCTGATAAGGCAGTGTCTGGACGGTTCACCGGAATCAGTGGACACCGCGCGATGGCGGGCGGCCGGCGAGTCGTGGCAGTGGCTCGTCACTCCCGAACGCATCTACGTCGAAACCGACTCCAACCTGCGCGAGGCGTGGCGGCGGGGGAGGTCTGCGGTGGGGGACGGCTCGCGGGGCCGGCGCGGGGCGGTCGTGGTGCTGCTCGTCGTCCTGGCGGCGATCGCCGTCGTCGCAGCGGTCACGTTGGGAGCGTGAATGGACACCGGCGAGCCACGGCACATCGGGCCCTACGAGGTGCTCGGCCGCCTGGGTGCCGGCGGTCAGGGCACGGTCTACCTCGGGCAGAGCGAAGCCGGCCGGGTCGCGATCAAGGTGATCCACGCGCAGGGGGCGGCCGACCCGAGGGCGCGCAGGCGGTTCGCGGACGAGGTGTCCATCGCGTCGCGGGTGCCCAGGGCCTACACCGCGATGATCATCGATGCCGCCATCGACCGTGACCAGCCGTACATCGTGAGCGAGTACGTGGAGGGCCCGTCCCTGCAGAAGCTCGTCGACAACCACGGGCCGCTGTCGGGGCCCGCGCTCGAACGGCTGGCGACCTATACGGCCACCGCCCTGGCGGCGATCCACGGCGTGGGAGTCGTCCACCGGGACCTCAAACCCGCCAACGTCATCATCGGGCCGGACGGGCCACGTGTCGTGGACTTCGGGGTCGCCCGGGCCCTCGAGGCGACCGCCGTGATCACCACGCCCGTGGGAACCCCTGGCTATCTCGCGCCGGAGCAGGTGGTGGGGGCCGACGCCGAAGTGGGCTTCCCCGCCGACGTGCACGCCTGGGCAGCCACCATGTACTTCGCCGCCACCGGCAGGATGCCGTTCGCGGGCAGCAACGTGGCCGTCATCATCAACCGGGTGCTCAACGAGACCCCCGACGTGGCGGTGATCTCCGAGCCGCTGCGTTCGCTGGTCGCCGACTGCCTCGCCAAGGATCCGGCGCGGCGGCCGACCACCATGGAACTGCTCGGCCGCCTCGTGGGGCACCAGTCGGAGAACGCGCAGGCGACGGTGCCCCGCACCAGGATCCTGTCGGCCGTCATCGGAACGCTGAAGGAGACCACCACGCTGGGCAGCGGGCCCGCGGCCGACATCGTGATCGACGAGGAAGGGATCGCCCCGGCGCACGCCACCGTCCGCAAGGTGAGCGCCGGCTACCGGCTGCACGACCACAGCGGCGGCCTGGGGACGTACGTCGACGGCAGCCCCGTGCTCTACGCGACCCTGCGACCGGGCGATCGGTTCACGATCGGCACCGCGGTGCTCCGCCTCACCGAGGCGGGGGAGCTGGAGCGCGTACGGCTCGGCCGGATGCCCGCCGCGCGCTGGTGGCTGCTGCTGCTCCTCGTCGCGGCGGTGGCGCTGATGGCCGTCGTCGTCGTCACGGGATAGTCACGGGCGTGGGCGCGGTGATGTTCACGCGTTCCCCGGTCTTGGAGTCGAGGGTGAACGCGCCGCTGGCGCCGCGGATGACGTTGGTGCCGGTGAACAGGTAGAGCTGCCCGCGCACCGCCGCGGTGGAGGGCAGGCTGAGCTGGGACGGGTCGGCACCGATGGCGGCCTTCTGCACCGCCGTGGCCGCGGCGGTCACCGCGTCGTACGCCATGATCGCCAAGCCGCTGCCGAGATGCGCCGCGGAGAACGTCTCGCCATGGTGGGGCGCCACGAACTCGTCACGGAACTGCTGGTAGAGCTGGCGGTGCTCGTTGTCCTCGTGGTCGAGCCGCTTGGGGTCGGCGAGCGGCACGAACATCACCTTGATGGGCGCTTCCGGGTCGTGCAGCGACGGGTCGTCCGGATCCTGGTTCTGGGCGTCGTCGCCGGTGACCACGGTGATCGGCGTGGACCGGCAGGGCCGGTTGCGCAGGAGCTTGAGGAACGTCGGCATGAACGTCTGGCGGCCGGCGTAGAAGATCATGTCGGTCTTCGTGCCGCAGATCGTGTCGCTGATGGTCCGGAGGAGCGAAGGGCCGCCGCGCGGGTCGAACGGGAAACTGAGCCCGGACTCGTCGACGTACGGCTTCAGCCCGAGCTCCGGATCGAGAAAGGCGTCCTTCAACGAAAGGGCGTAAAGGTCCTTGGTGCCCTGCGGGGTAACGTCGGCCCACATCAGCGCCGCGCTGCCCTTGACCTTCTTGTCCTTGAGTTCTTTCGCGATGGCTTCGAGCTGGGCAGAGGTGCTGACCGCGGTACGGGTGAGACCGGGAATGGGTCCGCTGTCGTCGATTTCGCCGGTGGTGTTGAATCCGGCCGCGGTGATGAAGTCGGCCACCATCGGAATTCCGGGATCCTTGGCCAGGGCCCGCGCGGCGTCGATGCTTTCCTGCTGGCTCGGGCCCATTCCGGTGACCGCGACGATCTGACCGGGACTGCCCGTCGCGCCCGTCGCGGCGTTCTTCCGCACCGCCTGCACCGCCGTACGCCACTTCGAGCCGTCGTGGCCGGTGTTGGCCAGCACGAGCCGGATCTTGGGGAACGTCTCGGACTGGTTGGCTCGGTACTGGCCGATGAACGCCCCTTCGAGCTGGTGGAGAGCACGATCTCCGACCAGTCCGCGCGGGCCCGCCCCCATCGGGGCCATGAGCGCGATCGTGCTGTAGTCGGTGCCCTCGGTGACCTTGCGGTTCTCCGCCGCGATGACCTCGAGCAGCGACCGGTATTCCTCGCCCAGGACCATCGTCCCGTCGGCCGGGTCCATCAGCCCGACGCATTCGCCGTCGATGGCGACGACGTCCTCGCTCTGTGTTTCGCAACCGCCCCAGGGCCACCACCCCTGGGTGTAATTCACGAGTACGGCCGTGGATATCAGTACGGCGACAACAACGACGATCACCACGAGTTTGCGGCGTAAAAGTGTCCCCACCTGGCGTAAGAGGTGCCAGACGCGCGCGGCGAGTGAGGGTGCCGGTGCCGGTTCGTCATACATCTGGACTCCCACCCGTCACTGATGCCTTGACCGCGCTCTCCAGAATGTCGGTCGCACGCTTCCCCTCCCTGGGTCGACGGGCGCTTAAACTCTTCGTCATTAAAACGTGATCGATGAGGGCCCGACAACGGGCTTCGTCATGCGGAGCGTTTTTTCAGCGCCGTCGGTTTCCGGGAGCGCCGCGCCATCTCGGGCTGCTGGACGCGGCGCGTGCCTGGGCGGAGACGCACATGGACGAGCTGATCGACGCCCGCGAGAGTCAGTAGGCCCGCCCGAAGATGACCCGCTTGCCGTAGGCGGAGGCATCACCGCAGAGCACGCACCGCCCGGTCTCGGGGGCGCCGTCGAGCGGAACGCAGCGCGGAGTCGCCGCGACCTTGGCCTTGATGTCGGCCTCGCACGCGGCTTTGCCGCAATGCAACGCCAACGCCCATCCCGCCGCGACGGCCTCCGTGAAGGAGTCCCAGGTGTCCACCGTCACGGTGTGACCGTCGCGGAACTCGGTGGCCCGCCGGAGCAGGAAGGCCTGGAAATCCTCGAGCACGCCGGGAAGGAGCTCCGGCGCGGACGACAGCGGGATGCTCTGCTTGCCCTCGTCGCCGAGCCGCCTGGCCATCACCACGGTGCCGGACTCGAGGTCGCGCGGGCCGAGCTCGAGCCGTACGGGAGCGCCGCGCAGCTCCCAGTCGTTGAACCGGAAACCGGGCGAGAGCTGCGCACGATCGTCGACGTGGACGCGCACCCCGGCCGCCTTGAGCCGCCCCGCGAGCTCCCGCGCCGCGGCCGCGGTCTGCACGCCCTGCTCGCCGCGTCCGATCGGCACGATGACCACCTGGTAGGGGGCCAGCCTGGGCGGCAGGACCAGCCCCTTGTCGTCGCCGTGGGTCATGATGACCCCGCCGATCATCCGCGTCGACATGCCCCATGACGTGGTGTGACACAGCTCCAGCTGCCCGGCTTCCGAGGTGTACTGGATGTCGAAGGCCTTGGCGAAGTTGGTGCCCATGTAGTGGGAGGTGCCGGCCTGGAGCGCCTTGCCGTCCCGCATCATGCCCTCGATGGTGAACGTACGGACCGCGCCGGCGAACCGCTCACCGGCCGTCTTCTCACCCGGCACCACCGGGATCGCCGCGACGTCCCGCGCGACCTCCGTGTAGAGATCGAGCGCCAGCATCGTCTCGCGCATCGCGTCGGCCTCGCCGGCGTGCGCCGTGTGCCCCTCCTGCCAGAGGAACTCCGTCGTGCGCAGGAACATGCGCGGCCGCAACTCCCAGCGCACGACGTTGGCCCACTGGTTGAGCAGGAGCGGCAGGTCACGGTGGGATGAGACCCACTTGGCCATCATCTCGCCGATGATCGTCTCCGAGGTGGGCCGGACGATCAGCGGCTCCTCGAGCTCCTTGCCGCCGGCGTGCGTGACGACGGCGAGCTCGGGCGAGAACCCCTCGACGTGATTCGCTTCGCGCTGGAGGTAGCTCTCGGGGATAAGGAGAGGGAAATAGGCGTTCTCGTGCCCGGTGTCCTTGATCCGGCGGTCGAGCTCGTCCTGGATGAGCTCCCACAGGCGGTAGCCGTACGGTCGGATGACCATGGTGCCCTTGGCCGGGCCCCTGTCGACGAGCTGCGCCTTGGCGACCAGCTCGTTGTACCAGGCCGAGAAGTCCTCATGCTGAGGAGTCACACCACGTTCGTCACGTCCCATGACCGGAGAATATCGCGCGTAGCTGCGGGCGCCCTCTATTTGATATCTGACGACCTCCACGAGAGACTCGACGCCGTCAACTGGCCAACACAGTGCTCACCGAGATCCGCCGCCGCACCGCACATAAGCGGTGGCTCCTCGCAGCTCCGTCTCTTCGCTAGTCGGCGGGGATCATCATAGCTGCGTGCCGGGCCACCGCGGCGGCGCCCGCGCCGGCCAGGACGAAGAGGGCGGCCAGGCCGACCCAGCCCGCAGTGCCGTGTTCGACGGCGGTGGTGGCGAGGATCGGGGAGAACATGGCGGCGATCGCGTAGCCGGTCTGGCTGAGGCCTTGGTAGGCGCCGGCGCTGCGCTGGTCGGCCAGTTCGAAGGCCATGCCCCAGCCACCCGCCTCGCCCAGGATCTCACCCATGGTGTGGGTGAACGCGGCCAGGACGAACAGGACGCAGGCGACGATCATGTTTCCGTAGCCGGCCAGGGCGTAGAGACCGCATGCCATCGCGAGCAGCCACGAAGCGCGTCTGACCGTGCGCCCGGCCTTGCGCACGTCGTCGGTGCCGCGCGAGGCGCGCACCTGGAGTGCGGCCACGACCACGGTGTTGAGGACGAGTAGCACGGAGACGATGGCGGTGGGCGCGTCGGTGGTGGCCACCCAGAGCGGCATGCCGACGGTCAGCAGGCCGAACTGCGTGGCCACCACGGTGTTGCACGCCACGCTCGCGATGTACGTACGGTCCCTGAGCGGCGAAGGCCCGGTGGACGCGGTGCGCTCCCTGACGGCGGTCATCCTGGCGGCGAGCTCCGGCACTTGACGCCCGAGCCCGGCCAGCGGCACGGTGGCCGCCAGCAGCAAGACGCCGGCGACGACCACCGCCACACGGTACGCCGGCGCGGTGCCGATCAGGAGCGCCGCCGCAGCAGCCACCGTGCCCAGGCCGATGAAGACGTTCGTGACCACGCGCATCCTGGCCCGGACCTCGACCCGCTCCGGGCCGGTGTACCACCGCGCCAGCATCGCCTGCTTCGACGAGGAGCCCACCGAACGCGTGATCACGGCCAGGCAGGCGATCAGGGTGAACACGACGGCGTCGGAGACGAACGTGTAGGCGAGCAGCGCAACCCCGTTGAGCCCTGTCGCCACCGTCTGGACGTGGTGCGCGCCGACCCGGTCAGCCAGCCACCCTCCCGCGTACGAGGCCAGCACCCCGGTGCCGCCCGCGATGCCCAGCCCGAGACCCACCGTCGTCGCGCTGAGCCCGATGACGAGCGTGAAGTACAGCGTGCTGACGGTGTAGAAAACGCCGCTGGAGAGCGCGAACGCCATAGTGCTTACGGTCAGTGAGCGGGCGACGCGGTCCTTAGGGAAAAAGGTCTGGATCACGCGGGCCTTTATCCAGCAATAGGGCCTTTGTCGCCAATTGATGTAGCGTCTGGCTTCATGGCAGGGCTGATCGAGTACGGCCTCGCGGGGATGGACGTGGCCGACGTCCGCTTCGCCATCTCGCCGCTCAACGAGCTCACGCTGTCGTTGCGCACGTTCCGCGACCCTGGGCGCTATCCCGTGCACCTGCCCTGGCTGCGCCGCACGGAGCAGGCCCGATCCACGCTGGACGTGCCCCTGCTGCGGGCGCTCACCAACGACGACATGTGGACACCTGACTACCTGTCACCCCGCCCCCACGCCCCGCTTACCCGCATCGACGACGAACTCGCCACAGTCGCCCGCGTGCCCGTGGACCGGGTGCTCGACGACCTGCGCGCCCTCCACCCCCGGCTCCCGGAGCCGCTGCGCGGCGACCCGTCGGCCCGCATCCTGGACGCGCTGCGGGACTACTGGCGCACCTGCTTCGTGCCCTGGTGGCCCAGAATGCGCGCGGTCCTGCAGGCCGACGTGGTCCACCGCGGCCAGGTCATCTCGGCCCACGGCCTGGCCGCGATGTTCGCCGACCTCAGCGAGCGCGTTCAGCTGAAGGACGGCGTCGTACGCATGCGGCTGATCAGCGACACCCGCTACCGGCGCTCCACCAGCGGCGAGGGCCTCACCCTGGTCCCGACCCTCTTCAGCCGGGCCGCCACCGTCCCCATCTCCCCGTCCGAGCCCCCTTTGATCATGTACGGCACTCGGGGCGTCGGCACGCTCTGGCAACCGGAGCCCCGTCACTCCCCCGGGGTGCTCACCGACCTTCTGGGCGCCACCCGGGCGGGGCTGCTCGCCATGCTTGAGACCCCCGCCTCATCGACCGAACTCTCCGGCCGCCTGGGCGTCACCCCCTCGGCCGTCAACCAGCACCTGCGCACCCTCCGCGCTACCGGCCTCCTCGCCAGCGCCCGCCACGGCCGCTCGGTCCTCTATCTACGCTCGGAACTCGGCGACGCCCTCGTCGCCGGATCAGGACTTCGGGCCGTCGGTGTCGACCGCGGAGCGGAGGACGCTGCCCACCCCGGTCCCGGTCGGTTCGGCCAGGAGGCCTGAGACGGTGGCCCGGCCCGGCCGGGCGCGCTCGTCGTGAGGTTCTCACCGGAGCACGCGATGACCGCGCACCTCACGGGCCGCCGCGACATCGGCCTCGAAATCATCGTCGAGTGTCCCCGCGCTTCTGGCCAGGAACGCCTTGACCATGCGCCCTGGTGCGACGGGTGCGGGGCCGATCACGGCGATGTGCTTCCCTCCGCGGGTCACGCCAAGTTCTACTTGCTTGACCTGGGACAGTGCCGGTGCGCCCGCACGTGGTGCCGGTGGGACGGGTGGGTTTACCCAGGTCACAGGTTGACATCAATGTCACGTAACGCGAATCACATATTTTCTCTCTGGACAAGCGCCCCGTGCTCTGTTTGAGATCATCTCGTGACGGCCTCGAAAGCGTTTCGGCGGGATGGGGAGATCACGGTCAGCGGCGACGTTTCCCCAGCTCAGGCTGGGTAGTATGCGCACGAGGCAGGAAGTTTAACCCACCAGGCGACTCGGAAAACGGACAAGCCATTTTCCCTACCCGGTGATGCCGGGGCCCCAAACATCGCGGACCGAAAACGGTTCGGAGGAGCACACAGGTCCGTCCGCTAGGTTCGGGGCCCATGTTGGCGAAACGCATCGCCGGTTCGACGTACGCATGGAGGCCCTGCCCGCGTGCGCGGGGCCGGGTGTCTTCGAGCGGCGCCGAAGCGGCGGAGCGCATCGCGAGGCCACGGTACCTCCGGGCCTTCCTCTTTTGCACGGGAAACCGTTCGGATGAACATAGTAACGACAACGGCACGAACGGGAGTGAAGCGTGACGGCCAACCGTTGGACGCGTCGGGATTTCTTCAGAACCTCGGGACTCACTGCGGCGGCCCTCGTCGGCGGCCCCGCACTCATCGCCGGTTGCAGCCGCGTCGACGAAGGCACCACGGGTGCCTCGCAGAGCGCTGACCCCCTCGCCCGCTTCAAGCAGACGGGCACCATCAAGGTCGGCATCGCCAACGAGCAGCCGTACGGCTACCGCGACAAGGACGGCAACCTGACCGGCGAGGCCCCAGAGGTGGCCCGCGTGATCTTCAAGGCGCTCGGTGTGGACAACCTGGAAGCGCAGATCGTCGACTCCTTCGGCTCCCTGATCCCCGGGTTGCAGTCGAAGCAGTACGACTTCATCGCCGCCGGCATGTTCATCATCCCCGAGCGGTGCTCGCAGATCGCCTTCTCCAACCCCGACTACGCCGGCACGACCGCGTTCCTGGTCGCCAAGGGCAACCCGAAGAAGATCACCAGCTTCGAGGAGATCGCGAAGGGCGGCGCCAAGGTCGGCGTGCTCGAAGGCGCCGTCGAGAAGGGTTACGCCGAGGCCGGTGGCGTGAAGGGCGGCCAGATCCAGGTCTTCCCCAACCAGAACGCGGCTTTCAAGGGCATCCTCGCCGGCCGCGTGGACGCCATCGCGCTGACCGCCGTCTCGCTGCGCTGGACGCTCCAGCAGCAGTACGCGGACGAGCCGCTGGAGGTGACCGAGTCGTTCGTGCCGGTCGTCGACGGCAAGGAGCAACTCGGCGCGGGCGGGTTCGGCTTCCGCAAGGAGGACACCGGGCTCCTCGAGGCGTTCAACGCCGAGCTGAAGAAGTTGCAGGACTCGAACGGCGTGCTGCCGCTCATCGAGAAGTTCGGCTTCACCAAGACCGAGGTCGACAACGCCGCCAAGCTCACCGCCCAGCAGCTCTGCGCGGGTTCCTGACGCGAGCATGATGACTGTCAACCCGTGCAGCGGGGACCTGCCAGGCGTCTTCGGCGAGACGATGCCCTTCCTGTGCCAGGGGGCCGCGGTCACGTTGCAGAGCGCGGCGGGCGGCGCCGCGCTCGCCATCGTCATCGCCCTGGTCGTGGGGCTGATGGCGTCCTCGCCGCTGCGGACGGTCCGGGGCGTCGCCCGCGTCTACATGGAGTTCTTCCGCGGCACGTCGGTCCTCGTCCAGCTGTTCTGGCTCTTCTACGCGATGCCCATCCTCACGGGCTACCAGCTGGACAAGGTTTTCGCCGGCGTGCTGGCGCTCGGCCTCAACCTCGGCGCCTACGGCTCGGAGGTGGTGCGCGGCGCGCTGCAGGCCGTGCCCCCCAGCCAGCGTGAGGCCGCGATCGCGCTGAACTTCACGCCGTTGCAGCGGATGCGCCACGTCATCCTGCCGCAGGCGTTCGTCGAGATGATCCCCCCGATGAACAACCTGCTCATCGAGTTGCTCAAGGCGACGTCGCTGCTGTCGGTCATCACCGTGGCCGACCTCGCCTACGAGGGCCGGCTGCTCGTCAACTCCGGCAGCGACCAGCTGATCGTGTTCGCGCTGATGCTGGTCATCTACTTCCTGTTCTCGTACGCGATCACGTTGGTGATGCGGTTCGTCGAGCGGCGGGCCGCGCGCATGGTGGGCCGGGGCAAGCCGCGGCGGCGGCGGGCCACGGCGGCAGTGGAGGCGGCACGATGATCTGGGACTGGGACTGGACGCTGGAGATCCTGCCCCGGCTGCTCACGCAGGGACTGCTGGTCACCGTGCAGGCGACGCTCGGCGGCGCGGTGCTCGCGTTCGTGCTGGGGTTGTTCGTGGCGCTGCTGCGCCGCTCGCGCAGGGCGTACATCAGCCGGCCGGTGGGCGCGGTCATGGAGTTCATCCGCAGCACGCCGCTGCTGGTGCAGCTGTTCGTGCTCTACTACGTGCTGCCGGACTTCGGGATCAAGATGACCGCGCTGACGACGGGCATCATCGGGCTGGGCGTGCACTACGCCGCCTACACCTCGGAGGTCTACCGTGCGGGCATCGACGGTGTGCCGAAGGGGCAGTGGGAGGCGGCGATCGCCCTCAACATGCCCCGCCCCTACACCTGGATCAGCGTCATTCTCCCGCAGGCCGTACGCCGGGCGCTGCCCGCCCTGGGCAACTACGTCGTGGCGATCTTCAAGGAGTCGCCGCAGCTGTCCGTGATCACTGTCGTCGACGTCGTCGGGCTCGCTCGCGGGGTCGGCTCCGAGAGCTTCCGGTACCTGGAGCCGATGACCATCGCCGGGCTGTTCTTCCTGCTCATCGCGATCCCGGCGTCGATACTTGTCCGTCGTATGGAGCGCCGTCTTGATACCTGACACGCAGTCCGAGAAAGATCCACATGTGGGCAACGACCAGCAGTGGATGATCCAGTTCGACAAGGTCGTCAAACGGTTCGGCGACGTGACGGTCCTGAACGAGCTCGACTTCCACGTCAAGCCCGCCGAACGCGTCACCCTGATCGGGCCGAGCGGGTCGGGCAAGACGACGATCCTGCGCCTGCTGATGACCCTCGAACGGGTCACCTCGGGCACCATCGAGGTCGACGGGCAGTGCCTGTCCCACATGAAACGTGGCGACCGCATCGTGCCCGCCGACGAGAAGCACCTGCGTCAGGTCCGCAAGAAGATCGGCATGGTGTTCCAGCAGTTCAACCTGTTCCCCAACATGAACGTGCTGCGCAACATCACCGAGGCGCCGGTGCGGGCCCTCGGCGTCCCGCGCGAGAAGGCGGAGGAGAAGGCGCGCGAGCTGCTGGAGATGGTGGAGCTGTCCGACAAGGCGCTCGCGCACCCGTCGCAGCTGTCGGGAGGCCAGCAGCAGCGGGTCGCGATCGCGCGGGCGCTCGCGATGGAGCCGGAAGTGCTGCTGCTCGACGAGGTCACCTCGGCGCTCGACCCGGAGCTCGTCTCCGGCGTGCAGTCCCTGCTGCGTGACATCGCGCGTTCGAGCAACCTGACCCTGCTGTGCGTCACCCACGAGATGAACTTCGCCAGGGACATCTCCCACCGGGTTCTCATGTTCGACCAGGGGCAGATCGTCGAGGACGGGCCTCCGGAGCAGATCTTCAACGAGCCGGAGCAGCAGCGCACGCGGGACTTCCTCCAGGCGGTGCTGGACGCCTGACCTTCTTCTTCAGGCGGTGCTGGACGCCTGCGGACGTCCAGGCCGGCCCGCGCCGGCCGGCCTGGACGCCGTCTGATCAGCGCAGGTCGAACCGGCCCAGGTTCATCACCTTGTCCCACGCCGCGACGAAGTCGGTCACGAACTTCTCGCTCGCGTCGTCGCTCGCGTAGACCTCCGCGAGCGCGCGCAGCTCGGAGTTCGAGCCGAAGACGAGGTCGGCCCGGGTGCCGGTCCACTTGACCTCGCCCGTGACGCTGTCGCGGCCCTCGAACGTGGTCTGGTCCGGCGAGGTCGACTTCCACGTCGTGCCCAGGTCGAGCAGATTGACGAAGAAGTCGTTGGTGAGCTTCCCGGGTGTCTCGGTGAGGACGCCGAGCGGCGACTGCCGGTGGTTCGCGCCCAGGACGCGCAGGCCGCCGACGAGCACGGTCATCTCGGGCGCGCTCAGGGTGAGCAGGTTGGCCCGGTCGAGCAGCAGGAACTCGGCGGGCAGCCGGTGGCCCTTCCCGACGTAGTTGCGGAAGCCGTCGGCGGTGACCTCCATCGCCGCGAACGACTCCACGTCGGTCTGCTCCTGCGAGGCGTCCACGCGGCCCGGCGTGAAGGGCACCTGGACGTCGAAGCCGGCGTCCTTGGCGGCCTTCTCGACGGCCGCGCACCCGCCGAGCACGATCAGGTCGGCCAGCGAGACCTGCTTGCCGCCGGTCTGGGCGGCGTTGAAGGCCTGCTGGACCCCCTCAAGAGAGCGCAGCACCAGCGCCAGCTCGTCGGGGTCGTTGACCTCCCACCCGTTCTGCGGCTCGAGGCGGATGCGGGCGCCGTTGGCGCCGCCGCGCTTGTCGCTGCCGCGGAACGACGAGGCCGACGCCCACGCCGTGGACACGAGCTGCGACACCGACAGGCCCGAGGCCAGGATCTTGCCCTTGAGCTCGGCGATGTCCGCCGCGTCGATGAGCTCGTACGTCCTGGCGGGCAGCGGGTCCTGCCACAGCAGCGTCTCGGACGGGACCTCCGGACCGAGGTAGCGCTCGACCGGGCCCATGTCGCGGTGGGTCAGCTTGAACCACGCCCTGGCGAACGCGTCCGCGAACGCGTCGGGGTTCTCCAGGAAGCGGCGCGAGATCGGCTCGTAGACCGGGTCGACCCGCAGCGACAGGTCGGTGGTCAACATGGTCGGGGCGTGACGCTTCGACGGGTCGTGGGCGTCGGGCACGCTGCCGGCGCCGGCGCCGTCCTTCGGCCGCCACTGGTTGGCGCCCGCCGGGCTCTTGAACAGCTCCCACTCGTAGCCGAAGAGGATCTCGAAGAAGCTGTTGTCCCACGTGGTCGGGGTGTCGGTCCAGATGCCTTCGAGGCCGCTGGTGATGGTGTCGGCGCCCTTGCCGGTGCCGAAGGCGTTGCGCCAGCCGAGGCCCTGCTCCTCGAAGGAGGCCGCCTCGGGGTCGGGGCCGACGTGGTCGGACGGGCCCGCGCCGTGGGTCTTGCCGAAGGTGTGACCGCCCGCGATCAGGGCGACCGTCTCCTCGTCGTTCATCGCCATGCGGCGGAACGTCTCGCGGATGTCACGGGCCGCGGCGAGCGGGTCGGGGTTGCCGTTCGGGCCCTCCGGGTTGACGTAGATGAGGCCCATCTGCACCGCGCCGAGCGGGTTCTCCAGCTCGCGGTCGCCGGTGTAGCGCTCGTCGCCGAGCCAGGTGGACTCGGGACCCCAGTAGACGTCCTCCTCCGGCTCCCACACGTCCTCGCGGCCGCCGGCGAAGCCGAAGGTCTTGAAGCCCATCGACTCCAGGGCGACGTTGCCGGACAGGACCAGCAGGTCGGCCCAGGACAGGTTCTTGCCGTACTTCTTCTTGACCGGCCACAGCAGGCGGCGGGCCTTGTCGAGGTTGGCGTTGTCCGGCCAGCTGTTGAGGGGGGCGAAACGCTGCTGGCCGGAGCCGGCGCCGCCGCGGCCGTCGCTGACCCGGTAGGTGCCCGCGCTGTGCCACGCCATCCGGATGATGAACGGGCCGTAGTGGCCGAAGTCGGCCGGCCACCAGTCCTGCGAGGTGGTCAGCGCCTCCGCGATGTCGCGCTTCACGGCCGCGAGGTCGAGGCTCTTGAACGCCTCGGCGTAGTCGAACTCCGCGCCGAGCGGGTTGGCCACGGCAGGGTTCTTGGCGAGGATCTTCAGGTTGAGCCGCTCAGGCCACCACTGGCGGTTTCCGCCGCCCTGCGTCGGGTGCAGCGCGCGCTCGTGCGCCACCGGGCAGCCGCCCTCGCCCTCGGTTTTGGGGTCAGTGACGATTGCTTCGTGGTTCTCGGACATGGATTCCTTCCGATATCGGGCTTCCTGGCACTCAGGAACTGCGACTGGTGGAACAGCCGGGGCACAGGCCCCAGTAGATGACCTCGGCCTCGTCGATGGAGAAACCGTGGTCGTCCGACGCGGCCAGGCAGGGTGCGTGACCGACCGCGCAGTCGACGTCGGCGACGGCACCGCACGACCGGCACACGACGTGGTGGTGGTTGTCCCCGACCCGCCCCTCGAACAGGGCGGCGCTGCCGGCCGGCTCGATGCGGCGTACGAGGCCCGCGGCGGTGAGCGCGTGAAGGGCTTCGTACACGGCTTGCAAGGAGATGTGGCCGACGCGCTCGCGCACCCCGGCGGCGATCGCCTCGACGCCGAGGTGGTCACCGTGCCTGACGGTCTCCAGCAGCGCGACGCGGGCCGCCGTCACCCGAAGCCCTGCCCCGCGCAGCTCATCGGCGGTCGTCGGCGTCTTGGGTGCGGTCATGGCCGCCACCGTATCCCCATAAACACGAACGATACAAGATAACGAACCATGCAATTTAATGGCGTGTCGCGGATCAGGCTCCGGTCTCGTCGAGGCGGACGAAGGTCGCCCCTGCGGCGGCGGCGCGGGCGCCGAGGACGTGCCCGTCGCACATCCGCGTCTCCGTGCCGGCCCGGTCGATCACCTTCCAGGTCACCGGCTCCTCGCACGGCCGGCCGAGCCGGTCATGGTCCCAGGTGCGCCCGCACACGCGGCACGTGGTGACACCGGCCCTGGAGGACAGGGTGTTGCCGTGCTCGGGGCAGACACCCCACGGCAGGCCGCACGGCTGGACCTGAAGCCTGGCCAGGTCGGCGGCCGCCCGGTGGAGGTCTTCCGCGCCCCGCGCCAGCAGGCTCGCGGCCTGCCGCGCGGTCGTGAGGGGCTCGGGCTCCGGCCGGGCGGCGCGGTCGCAGAGCGCCAGGACCTCGGCGGTGAGCGCCTCGGCGCGGCTCGCGAGGTCGCGCAGGTGTGCGGGAGTGACGGTCATGTCGGCGTCCATCTCGCGAGGGCCGGCGTGCGCACGGCGGGAATGGGTGCAGATCTGGACCCTACGTCTTATCCGGCGCGACGGGTGCTCCGGCGACAAAGGTCAGGTCAAGTCCGGTGATGAAGTCGTCACCAAGGGTGACCATGGAGTATGACCCGACCGTTGCCGCGCTCGCCCGGCGTCGAGCTCCTGGACGTCCACCGGCTCTCCCTGGTCGAGACCGCCGCACCCCGGCTGTCGCCGGACGAGCGGGCGGCCATGGACCGCCTGTGGGAGGAGGCGGTCCTGGCCAACCCGAGCCTCTTCGACGGTCCGGTGGTGGCGTGCGCGAGCCTCGGCTGGGAAGGGCCCCACAGCCTGGTGATCTCCTGGGTACGCACGACGTTCCGGCATCACGTCCTGCGCCGGGTCACGGGCTCCGCCGCGTGGTTGCCGTCCCTCTTCGTCGCCGTCGTGCAGCCGGCGGACGACGGGCGCCTGCTGGTCGGGCGGATGTCGCGGGTCACGGTCGCGCCCGGCCGCTGGCAGCTGCCCGGCGGCTCCATGGAACCGCCCCAGGGCGACGAGCCCCTCGACCTGGCCGCGCTGGGCAGGCACGCCGCCCGCGAGCTGGCCGAGGAGACCGGCGTCGACACGGCCCCCGACGACCTGAGCCTCTGGCTCGTCACGCGCGGAGCCACCGGGAACGTCGGCGTGCTGTTCAGCGCGCCGAGCCGGTCGGCGGCGTTCCTGCGCGAACGGTTCGCGGCCCTGCAGGCCGCGGAGGAGCACCCGGAGTTCGACCGGATCGCCCTGGTACGCTCCCCGGCCGAGCTGGGCGGTCCGCTGGTCGACTACCTGGAGCCGGTCGTCCGCCGCTGCCGGCGGTCGGGTCAGATCATGCACATGTCCTGACGCCCGACTGACGGTGCCCGGACCTGCGTCTAGTGCAGGCGTGCCAGCCAGCGGCCGTGCGCGGTCCAGCAGTCGGCGTCCGCGAAGCCGGCGGCCAGCCCGATCCGCCGGACGTCACTTGCGGAAACCGTCGCCCAGCCGAACCATTCCCCGGCCAGCGGCCCACGGCGCAGCCGGAGCCGGTCCACCCGGCTGCGTGTTCCTGGCGGCGCGACCTCGGCCACGATCGTGCCGCCCGGCCGCAGGAGCTGCCTGACCCTGTGCAGCAGCACTTCGGGGTTGCCGCCGATGCCGATGTTGCCGTCGGCGAGCAACGCCGTCGCATAGCGGCCGCTGCCTGGAACGTCGTCGAAGACGTCCCTGAGCAACGCGAAGCCTCCGGCGCGGCGGGTCAGGGCGACGGCGCGCGGTGTGATGTCGATGCCGAGCGCGCGGATCCCGCGCCGGGTCAACGCCGCCGTGAGACGTCCGGGACCGGAGCCGACGTCCAGCGTGGGGCTGGAGCAGCGGCTCAGGAGCTCCTCGTCTCCGTCGATCGGCTCGAACCAGCGGGCGGTCTCCAGCGTGGAGCGGGTGCCGTCCACGTATTCGAGCTCGGCGTTCTCCCCCGCGAGGGCGTCGGCGTACAGTTCCCCGATCATCGGCTCAGCTCCCGCAGCGCGGCGGCGAAACAGGACGCGGGCGCCCCGGCGGCGACGGCGGCGGCGTCCGCCGCGGTGTCGACGTCGGTCAGCTCGGGCAGGTGGTGTACGGCCAGCCCGGCGCGATCGAGCCGGTCCAGCTGGAGCTTGCCGGTCTCCGGATGTGACATGGGCACCCCCAGGAGCAGCTCGGGCTCAGGCCGTCGCAGGCCGAGCAGCCAGAAGCCGCCGTCGGCGGCCGGGCCGTACACCGCGTCGTGCTGCTCCAGAGCCTGCCCGGCCTCGCGCAGCAGCGCGGGGGTGACCTGCGGGGTGTCCATGCCGATCAGTACGACGGGGTCCGGCCGCAGCCGATGGGCGTCGGCGAAGGCCGCCGCAAGGCGCTCGTCCAGGCCGGCGCCGCGCTGCGGGATCACCACGAACCCGGCGGGCAGCCACCGGCCCGGCAGCCCGTCGAGGGCGAGCACGCGCTGGGTGGCCGGCGCCGCGGCGACGGCGCGCACGCTGTCGCGGAGCGCGGCCTGGGCGAGTGCGGCGGCCTCGGCCGGGCTGTACGGCGGGGTGAGGCGGGTCTTGACCTTCCCCGGCAGCGGTTCCTTGGCGATGACCACGATCTGGAACGGGTGATGGCTCAGGGTGCTCAGTCCTTCCTGGAAGCCGACAGCAGGTGATCCCCCACCGCGAGCAGGGTGATGGCTGCGAGGACGATGACGAGGTTGACGCCGTACGACAGCGGGAGGATCGACGGGTTGTCAGCCCGACGGCCCAGCGCCAGCACGGTGGGGAGGGTGGCGAGCACCAGGGTCGCCGCCAGGATCAGGGCGGTCCGCAGGGACCGGGGCCACCGGCCGATCACCGTGCCGGCCGCCGCCACACCCGGGGCGAGCAGGGCGTCGTGGACGACGAGCACCCCGCCGAACCACAGAGCCCACCCGATCAGCACGCCCTCCAGCGCGAGCCCGGCCAGTCCCAGGACGATCAGGGCGCCGCCGGCCGCGTAGCCGACCCATTTCATGTCACCTTCACTTCCTTGACCCACTTGGTCTGCAGGGCGCCCGGCCGATTCGGTGCGATCAGGCGCACCGGAAAGCCGTGGTCGGCGCTCAGCGTCTCCCCGTTGATCCGCAGGGCCAGCAGCGTCAGCGGATCGCTCCAGTGAGGCGGGCGGATCTCGCTGCTGCGATACCCTCCCGCCCGCTCCAGGGACTCGACGACGACGAAGGCGTCCGGGGAGGCGCCGGCGGAAAGGAGCAGGTCACGCAGCCGTACGCCGGTCCACTCGCACTCCACGCTCCAGCCCTCCACGCACGCGATCGGCAGGCGTACGGTGTGCTGGGGCAGCCGTAGCAGGTCGGCGTAGCCGAGCGACGCGGGCGTGCGTACGGCGCCCGTGACCAGCAGCCGGTAGTCGTCGGGGACGGTGGCCACGCCGGCCGCGGCCGCCGACCTGTTGACGGGCGCGCCCTGAGGGCCGACGCGGGGATCGCGCGGGGCCAGGACGGCCAGCCGGGCCAGCGGGGTGACCGCCTCGCCCGCGGTGACCAGGGCGGTCAGGCCGCAGGCCGCGGCGACGGTGAACAACAGGCGTCTGCGTTCCTGGCTCTCCACGCGGGTCCACAGGTTCCGCCTGACCTTCGCCCACTCGTTGGCCACGTGGATCAGCAGCGCGCCGTAGACGACGTACGCCGTCCAGTAGTGCGCCTGGAGGAAGCCGAACGGATACGGGTAGACGTAGGCGATGTTCAGTGTCCCGGTGACGAGCTGGAACAACGCGCCCGCCACCAGGAGCAGCACGCACAGGCGTTCGACGGCGTGGCCGGCGGAGCGGAACGGCGGCCACTGCCACAACTTCGGTTGGACCGCCCAGAGCTTGGCCAGCAGCAGCGGGACCGTGGCGATCCCGCCGATGACGTGCAGCCCCTGGGTGACCCGGTAGAGGTTGACCGGCCGGGAAGGCCACAGCAGCCAGGCGGGCGGGTGCTGCATGAAATGGCTGAACAACCCGGTGACGAACGCGACGGTGAAGCTCACGCCCAGCCAGATACCCAGCTTGGCGGCCATCTGCTCGGAGCGCAGTCCGCTGGTGAACTTGGCGGAGATGGTGCTGAGGTTCATGGGCGTACCTCCGCGGGACGAGGCCTCCGTACGGCCCAGCCGATCAGCACGGCCAGTACGGCGGCGGCGTAGAAGGGGGCGCCGAGGTTGTCGGGGTCGGCCGGGCCCGCGGTGTAGGCGACCGCGCCCGCCAGGGCGGCGCCCAGCCATTCCCCCCGCCCGTCCATGGCGACCAGGGCGACGACCAGCAGCGCGTACCAGGAGTACCCGGGGGTGAACAGCAGCAGGAGCGAGCCGCTGACCAGCAGCGCGCCCTGCCAGGGACGGGTGGTGTCGCCGTACCGCAGGACGAGGAGGGCCACCAGGACGAGCAGCGCGATCGCGGCATAAGGGGCCCAGGAGTCCGGGAGGAGCAGCCGCAGGACGGCGTAGCGGTTGCCGTGGCCGGCTCCGTCGTAGCGCTCCTCCTCGAGGTAGCCAGGCAGGTATCCCAGGACGGCGGTGCCCGAGGCCAGCACGTAGGGGAGGTAGGACAGCGCCACCACGAGCACGGCGGGCACCATGGTGACGAGGAGGCGCCGCCACGCCACGCCGTTCGCCAGCACGCCGGACAGGGCGCCGGGCAGCGCCGTAGCGGGCAGCAGCTTGGCCGCCACGGCCGCGCCGAGCAGCGTGCCGCGGGCACGTCCGGCGCCGGCCGCGCCGACCGCGCCGAACGCCAGCACCACCAGCAGCACGCCGAGCATGTCGACGTGCGCGTTGTTCACGGCCTCAATCGGCACCGCGGGACACCACGCCCAGTAGGCCGCCCGCCGCGCGCCCGCCGTCCGGCACAGCGCCACCAGCGCGAGCACGGCCATCACCCAGCCGCCGAGCTGGAGGACCTTGTGCCGGGAGCCCTCCGGCGAGAGCCAGTGGACCAGCAGGAAGTACCCCTGCGCGACCGGCGGGTAGATCGTGGGCTCGGCGGGGCGGTTGATCCTGGTGCAGCCGTCGCCGGGCAGGGGCCACAGGCGGGGCGCGTCGCAGGCGGGCGGGAAGAGCCAGTCGTCGCGTAACCCGGCCAGCGCGGGGTCGGCCGGCGGGTGGTCGTAGGGGGAGATGCCCGCGGCCTGCACCCGGCCGTCCCAGGCGTACCGGAAGGAGTCGGTGCTGCTGCTCGGCGGGGCCGCCAGCCCGGTCGCCGCCAGCAGGATCCCGCCGGCGACGACCAGCGCGCCGAGCCGCCGCTCCGGCACCCGCCTGACCAGCCACAGGGCGGCCGCGAAAAGCGCCCAGGCCGCCAGGGTCCAGCCCAGGCCGGGCGGCCCGGCGACCATCCTGAGCAGGACGGCCGCCAGGGCGGCGAGGGTGCCGCAGGCGAGGAGCAGGCTTCGGTTCACGAGCGGCAGCCTCGCATCCCCGAGCCGCTCCCGGACTCCGGCGGCGACGTCTGTTCGCCGTCCGTAAGAGCCCTTACGAACCGCTTACGTCTCTTCGGCGCGGCCGGGGTTACGGGCTAGCGTCGGCGGCGTGAGAGTGATGGTCACCGGCTCGGCCGGTTTCATCGGCGGGCACGTGGCCGAGACGCTGGAGGCGGCGGGTCACGAGGTCGCCGGCCTGGATCTGCGCGACGGCGCCGACGTGCGTGACGCGGCGATCCTGGACACGCTGCTGCCGGGCGTCGACGTCGTCGTGCACCAGGCCGCCAAGGTGGGGCTCGGCGTGGACGTCTCCGACCTGCCCGGCTACGCCTCGGTCAACGTGTACGGCACCGCCGTCCTGCTGGCCGCCATGGCCAGGCACGGGATCGGCCGCCTGGTGCTCGCCTCCTCCATGGTGATCTACGGCGAGGGCGACTACGAGTGCGTACGGCACGGCCGGTTCCGGCCGGGGCCGCGTACCGTGCCGGACCTGGAGCGGCGCCGGTTCGAGCCGGCCTGCCCGCAGTGCGGCGAGCCGGTGCGCTGCGCCTCCATCGGCGAGGACGCCGCACCCGATCCGCGCAACGCCTACGCCACCAGCAAGCTCGCCCAGGAACACCTGAGCGCCAACTGGGCAAGGGAGACGGGCGGGAGCGCCGTGGCGCTCAGATACCACAACGTGTACGGCCCGCGCATGCCCCGCGACACCCCCTACGCGGGAGTGGCCGCGATCTTCCGCTCCGAGCTGGCGGCGGGCCGCGCTCCGAAGGTGTTCGAGGACGGCCGCCAGCTCCGGGATTTCGTGCACGTGCGCGACGTCGCCCGTGCGAACCTGGCGGCGGTCATGGCCCCGTCGCAGCCCGGTGCGCTGAGGGCGTACAACATCGCCAGCGGCGCCCCGCACACCGTGGGCGAGATGGCGGACGCGCTGGCCGCCGAGCAGGGCGGGCCAAGCCCGGAGATCACCGGAGGCTACCGGTTGGGCGACGTCCGCCACATCGTGGCCTCACCCGAACGGGCCGGCCTCGAACTCGGCTTCCGTGCCGAGATCGGCTTCGACGCCGGTATGAAGGAGTTCGCCCGGTCATGACAGTGGATGTGATCCTGCCCTGCCTGAACGAGGAGGCCGCGCTCGGCTGGGTCCTCGGACGCATGCCCGCCGGCTATCGCCCTGTCGTGGTCGACAACGGCTCGACCGACCGCTCGGCCGAGGTCGCCCGCGAGCTCGGCGCCCACGTCGTGCACGAGCCGCGGCGCGGCTTCGGCGCCGCCTGCCACGCCGGCCTGCTGGCCGCGACCGCCGACGTCGTCTGCTTCATGGACGCCGACGCCTCACTCGACCCTCGCCAGCTCCCCGCGGTGGTGGCGCCGGTCACCGGCGGCCACGCCGACCTGGTGCTCGGCGCCCGCCGGCCGCGCACGGTGGGCGTCTGGCCCTGGCATGCCCGGCTCGGCAACGCCGTCCTCGCCCGCATTCTGCGCCGCCGCACCGGGGCCCCGCTGCACGACCTCGGGCCGATGCGGGCCGCCGGGCGCGAGCGGCTCCTTGCGCTCGGGCTGGCCGACCGCCGGTTCGGCTATCCGTGCGAGATGGTCCTGCGTGCCGCCGCCGCCGGCTGGCGGATCACCGAGACAGAGGTCGACTACCTGCCCAGGACGGGACGCTCCAAGGTGACCGGGACCGTTCGCGGCACCCTGCAGGCCGTCTCCGACATGCGGCGCGTCATGGCCGAACTCGGGTGATCCCGCAGTGCTTCACAGCTTGCCGTCGAGGAACACGACGCGGTGGCCGGCCAGGCGGGCGGTGATCCCGTCGACGAAGCCGGTGCGGAGCGGCGGCCAGCCCCAGAACGTGAAGCCCAGGTGGCCGAACGCGAAATAGTCGTCGGCCCACCGCCAGCCGGTCGGTTCGACCGGCCGGCCGCAGGACGGGCAGGGGATGACGACGTCGCGCCCCTCGTCCCAGTCGTGCACGACGTCGCGGAAGGGCTCCCACGCCTGGTGGTCGAGCGTGAAGTCGTCGCCCATGAGCTCGACCGTCGCCGAGCAGTGCGGGCAGGTCACCGCCGTCGGGTCGCCCTGCCCCGCGTCGAAGACGGTGCGTCCGACCTTGATTGCCAGGCCGCCCTGCCACGGCCCGCTCCAGCCGGAGGCGTCCACCACCTCGCCGGCGCGCGGGCCCGACGCGTGGCCGAGCTCGGCGCCCAGAACGCAGTCGGTGCGCTCGGCGGCGACCACGCCGGACGAGACCAGCCAGCTCAGCACGCCCTCCGCCAGCGCGCCCGCCTCCTCGGGCGACGCCTCGACGTCCACGATCGTCTGGAACCAATCTCCCACGTGGCTTCCCTCCTGCTCGTCCTGCCAGCTAAACGACGTGAAGCGTACGGCCATCCACCGACATTTCGCTTCGTTTCGCCGGCGATGGAAGCGCCGGCCCGCGTGCCTTCTCCGGCGACCTGGAGGAGCCGTCCCGGGCCCACTGGCGTCAGCGGCGTATTGTGACCCCCTCGTCCGCGTGCCCGGGGGCGGTGAACGCGGCCCTGTGCTCGGCGACGAACTCGGCGAACGACCGGGGCGGGCGCCCGGTCACGTCGGGAACGGTGCTGGTCACGCGGTCCTCCGCGCCGCGCCGGATGTCCTCGTCGAGGGCGGCGAGCAGGGCGGCGTACCTGGGGGACAGGCCGGTGGCGGCGAACCGCTCGGCCATCGCGGCGGCCTCGACGGGCCGGTGCCGTACGGGCCTGGGCCGCGTCCGACCGTGAGCTCGCTCTCCGGCAGTGGCCGCTCCTGCTGTCGGCCCTGCGTCCCGCGGTCGGCTGACCTGCGGCCCGCCCGGCGATCAAGGAAAGGACGTCCCTGATCGCCGGGAGAGGGGGATGGCCGCCGCGGCGTCGGGGGGATCGGCGCGCCGCACCCCGCTCGTCCCGCACGCCGGTCACGCGCAGTCGGCAGGTCGGGCTCCGGCGAGGTGGCGTCGGGCGCGCGCTGAGGATCACGGGGGCCGCGGCTTCACCGGGATCCTCGGGCCCTCACGGGCGAGTCGTCAGCCCTTGCTCCAGATCGCCGCGAAGGTGCTGCCCGCGGTGTCCAGGACGACAGGCTTGTAGCCCAGGGCCTTCATCTTGGTGTTCTGCAGGGTGTAGGTCACGCGGGACAGCTGCAGGTTCTCCTTCAGGCCGCTCGTGGGGCCCTTGCTCCACACAGTGGTGTAGAGCTGGCCGGGCTCGATGGCCATGAGGACGGGGCGCAGGCCCTGCCTGGCCATCGCCAGGAGCTCCTTGCCGCGCTCCTCCACGGTCTGGCCGAGGCTCACCTTGACGGCTCCGGTGGCCGCGCCGGCGACCCAGACGGCCGCGTAGAGCGGCTTCTCGACGGTGCCGTAGACGTCGACCGAGGCGAGGCCGAGGCCGGCGGCGCTGAGCTGGGCGTTGAGCTTCTGGAAGGCGTCCTTGGTCAGGTCGACCTTGGCCTCGGCCTTACCGGAGGCCTTCTTCTCGAAGACCGCCGCGAAAATCGCGCCAGGGCCCGAGCCGGTGCCGCTGATGATGGTGGGCACGTAGCCCAGCTTCAGCTGCTCGGTGATGCGCTTCTGCAGGTCGATGGCCGTCAGACCCTGCAGGACGTTGACCTTGCGGGTGACGTCCTTGACCCAGAGAGACGCGTACTGGGGGTTGGCCGCGTTCGTCACGCTCAGCGCCTGCGGCACGTAGCCGCTCTTCAGCAGCTGCTTGACGCGCTTCAGCTGTGCCAGAGGGTTGAGGCCCTGGATGGGAAGCACGTCGTCCAGCGGCAGGTTCCGCTGGACCGTCGTCGTCGCGGGCTGCGCGGCGGCAGGGGACGCAACAGCCAGCAGGGGAGCGGTGGCCGCCGCCAGAACGGTGCTGATGGCGATGATCCTTCGGGCGCTCCGCATGATCCTCCTCGGGTAAAGGGTGTCCCTTATTTTCGGGCAAGAAGGGACCATAACAGAGGATGAGGGAAATTTGACCATGCGTCACGGCGATCGTGATGCGGCTGTGTCAGATCGTTCACGCCTAGAATGCGATTCGATAACGGGGTGGAAAAGGGCGGCATCTTCGCAGGTCGGAGCAGGTGTCATGAGCAAGATCATCGATGTAATGGCACGGTCTAATCAGCGAACCTGGTGCTCCGAATTTGTTGTCTCGCTCAATTCTCGATTTCTTCGTAAATCGGACATTTCGGTCCCAGTGGTGTGGGCGTGCCGGCCACCTTGATCATCACCCTGGTCGGGGCTCGCGGAATCAAGCGATCTGCTACCTGTCGCCAAGGATCTCTCGGAACAATCACCACTGTGAGTCACGAACCCCAGCACATCGGCCCATACGCCATCGTTCGCCCGCTGGGGGAGGGCGGGATGGGCATCGTGTACCTCGCCCGCGATCGCGAGTCGAAGCTCGTCGCGCTCAAGACACTCCGCCCCGGCCTGGGCGCCGACGCCGACTTCAGGCGCCGGTTCACCGGGGAGATCGAGGCGGCGCGGAAAGTGGCACGCTTCTGTACGGCGCCCGTGCTGGACGCGGGCATCGACGGCGACGTCCCCTACCTCGTCACCGACTACGTCGAGGGCCCCGACCTGGCCGGCGAGATCAAGAAGAAGGGGCCCATGACGGGGGCCGACCTGGAGGCGCTCGCGGTGGGCGTGGCGACCGCGCTCACCGCCATCCACCAGGCCGGGGTTGTGCACCGCGATCTCAAACCCGCCAACATCCTGCTCAGCTCCGTGGGACCGCGCGTGATCGACTTCGGCATCGCCCAGCTGGTGGAGCCGGACGCGACCCGGTCCGCGTCGATCGTGGGCACTCCCGCGTACATGTCGCCGGAGCAGGCCACCGGCGAGCAGGTCACGGCGGCCGGCGACGTGTTCGCCTGGGGCGGCGTGGTGGCGTACGCGGCCACCGGGCGGGCGCCGTTCGGCACGGGCGGCGCGCCGGAGGTGCTGTTCAGAGTGGTTCACTACGCACCCGACCTGCGCGGCATGGACGAGCGGCTGCGGCCGCTGGTGGAGCAGGCGCTGGCCAAGGAGCCGGAGCGGCGGCCGACGGCCCAGCAGCTCCTCGACCGCCTGCTCGGCCGCGAGGCGATCACGGCGGCCACGGCGACGCACCTGGTGAGCGATTCCTGGTCGGCCCGCCTGCTCGACGGCCCTGACCCCTCGTCCGGGCTTCCTGATGGCTCGGACCTCTCGTCTGGGTTGCCTGGCGGCTCGGATCCGTCGTCCGAGAGGCTCGGAGACTCCGACCTCTCGCCCGACGCGGACCCGGTGTCGGCTCCGAGCCGGTTCGGTTGGCCATCCTCGCGCCGGTTCTGGCCTGGCTCTCCGCTCCCGTCCCTGCAGGGTTGGGAGCGGCCGCCGCGCAGGTGGTGGGGCCGGCCGGCGGCGGCGATCGGCGCCGTGCTGCTGGCGTCGGCGGGTACGGCAGCCGTACTGTGGCAGACGTCGCAAACCGGCCCACCCGCGGATGACCGGGTGACCGCCGCGGGCTCCCTGCCGATCGCCGCCAATGCCACACCGCCGGTCACCCGCCCGCCTCGTGATCCGGACGCCCTCGCGCAACGCGACGCGTCGATGAAGAACGCGTCAGGGGAGCGGGTGCCGCTCTCCCTCACGATCAAATCGCTCCACCGGTGGGGCGGCGAGATCCGCTTCGAAGGCACGCTCACGAACCTCAGCTCCACCGGCGCGAGCGCCGACTTCCATTCGATGCTGGGCAGACCGGCGTGGAACCTCCAGGACGTCACCCTGACCCCGTCCGGCACGACCAAGCGGCTCTTCCCCCTCGTGGAGGGCGAGTTCTGCTCGTGCACGCAGTGGTGGAGCCACGCCAACGCGATCGACCCGAACGAGTCCGTCACCCTTCACGCGATCTTCCCCGACGTGCCGGGAGGGAAGGCCGAGAAAGCCGACCTCGACCTGCTGGATCTGGGCACCTTCAAGAACCTCCCCATCGACTAGCGGACCCGAGGGCCTTCCTGCTCAGCCGGAAGCTGAACGCCGCCACCGTGCCCGCCCGTACGTCTACGCTTGGGCCGCCTCAGGCCCGAGCGTGACCGGCGGGCTCGGGTTCGGCGGCGGCCGGGTCCTGGCGCGACGGTGAGCGGGCGCCGAGGGTCAGCCCCACGGCCAGGCACACCAGGGGGATCGCCGGGATCACATATCTGACGTCGTAGGCGGCCAGGAAGGGCGGCGAGGCGACCAGCGCGAGCGCCGCGACCCCGGGCAGGAGCGCGTCCCACCGCCGCCGCACCACCGCCGCGACCAGGGCGCCGCCGAGGGCCAGCATGAGCAGCGGGAAGGGCACGTAACCGAACCGCTGGTACGCGCGCAGCCACCCCGCGACCGGTTCCACCACCCGGGTCGCGGCCGGCCCCGCTTCGTACGACTCCGCCACGTCGCGCACCGACTCGTTGATCGGCCGCTCCGACTCGGGGAGCTTGTAGGGGGTCTTCTCGTCCACGGCCGTGCGCTCCCAGCGCAGCAACTGCCCGAGGTCGGTCACCGCCGCGGCCAGATAGTCGCCGGGCTGGGCCAGGATCGCCATCCTGGCGAACTCGCCGGCGAGCTGGTTGCGGTTGGCCTTGCCCGGCACCTTGAGCAGCGGCGAGAAGTCCTCCCAGAGCCAGTGCGGCGGGTAGGGCCGCTGCTCCACCGGCATATTGGGGCAGAGCACGGCCAGCCGCTCGGGAGGCTTGATCACGCCGCAGTCGGCGAAGCTCATGGTCCGCGACCACAGGAAGTTGCCGTCGGCCTCGGTCAGCCCGAACTTGCCCTTCTCCACCTTCGTCCACGTCGCGTACGCGCCCAGCGGGATCGCGCCGGCGACCAGCAGCGCCACCAGCGGGCGCCAGCCGTACCGGCGGATCAGCAGGTAGGCGGCGACCAGGATGAGCAGCGGCAGCCCGACGGTCCTGGTGATGCCGGCCAGGCCGAGCAGCAGCCCGCCGACGGCTGCCGTGGCCGGGCTGACGCGCCAGACGATGAGCACGACCGCGGCGGTGACCAGCACGATGAAGATCGCGTCCGCCATGATCATGTGCTCGAGGAGCAGCATGAACTCGTCGTACAGCAGCGGCGTGACCAGCAGCGCGGCCCCCCAGCCCGGCAGGCCGCGCCGCCGCAGCAGCGCGTAGACCGCCACGGCGAGCCCCAGCACCAGCAGGTGTTGCAGGACCGTCACCAGGGTCAGGCTGTGTGCGGGGCGAAGCAGCGCCAGGAGCAGCGAATATCCGGACGGCCGTGTGGTGCCCGGCGCCAGCTCCTCGCTCAGGAACGCGAACGAGTCGCCGTAGAAGAGCAGGGCCGGCGGGAACCCGAGCAGGGTGAGCACGCGGAGACCGATCGCGGGCAGCATGGCGATGACCAGTGCGCGATGAGCCAACATGAATCCGCTTCCTCGTGAGCCGGGGCCCCCACAATAGTGGGTGTTCCGGTCACCGAGCGGGGGCCGGGACTCCTGCGGGCGCCCCGGCTACACACGCCTGCGGGTGCAAGGAAGGCCGTGCACGGCTCGGACCAGTCCGCGCTCGCTCAGCTCGCGAATCGCGCGGCGAGTGGTCGTCTAAGGGAACCTTCGTAACGCAGCGGGACGCCTGAGCGCGATCGGGAACTCGGCTTGCCGGAGGGTTTTTCCGAATGTCATTCTGGAATTGGTGACCCAGCGTCCTGACCACTCGTCGCGGAGGATGCATGACCAACCGCCCGATCATCGACAAAGAGGCGCTTCGCCTGAAATATCGGGAAGAGCGTGACAAGCGGCTGCGTCCGGACGGCAACGACCAGTACCTCCGCCTCACCGGCCGCTTCGCGCACTACCTCGACGACCCCTACACCCCGGTCACCGAACGCCCGCCGAAGACCGATCACGTGACGGTCGCCGTCATCGGCGGCGGCTTCGCCGGGCTCGTCACCGGCGCGCGGTTGAAGGAGGCCGGAGTCGAGGACGTGCGCGTCGTCGAGAAGGGCGGCGACTTCGGCGGCACGTGGTACTGGAACCGCTACCCGGGCGCGCAGTGCGACACGGCCTCGTACGTGTACATGCCGCTGCTCGAGGAGACCGGGCACATGCCGACGGAGAAGTACGCGCACGCGCCCGAGATCCTCGAACACTGCCGCCGCATCGGCAAACACTTCGGCCTGTACGACAACGCCCTCCTCCACACCGAGGTCAAGAGCCTCGAATGGGAGGCGGCCCGCTCCCGCTGGCGCATCAGCACGAACCGGGGCGACCACTTCACCGCCCGGTTCGTCACCATGGGCATCGGGCCGCTGCACGTGCCCAAACTCCCCGGCATCCCGGGCATCCAGACGTTCCGCGGGCACGCGTTCCACACGAGCCGCTGGGACTACGCCTACACCGGCGGCGACCCGTCGGGGGCGCCCCTGGACCGGCTGGCCGGCAAGCGCGTAGCCGTGATCGGCACCGGCGCGACGGCCGTACAGTGCGTGCCGCACCTGGCGCGGGCCTGCGCGGAGCTGTACGTCTTCCAGCGCACGCCCTCATCGGTCGACGTGCGGGACAACCGGCCGACCGACCCCGAGTGGTTCGCCCGGGTCGCGACCCCCGGATGGCAGCGGCGCTGGCTGGAGAACTTCACCGCCAACCAGACCGGCGCGCAGGCCGACGAGGACCTGGTCATGGACGGCTGGACCGATCTCGCCCGCCGCGTGCGCTCCCGCATCCAGGCGCTCCCGCCGGCGAAGCGTACGACGGAGCACATGCTGGCCGCGTTCGAGGACTCCGACTTCGAGAAGATGGAGGAGATCCGCGCCCGCGTCGACTCCGTCGTCACCGACAGGGAGACCGCGCAGAAGCTCAAGGCGTGGTACCGCCAGCTCTGCAAGCGTCCCTGCTTTCACGACGAATACCTGCAGGCCTTCAACGTCCCCGGCACCCACCTCGTCGACACCGACGGCAAGGGCGTGGAACGCATCACCGAGAAGGGGGTCGTGGCCGCGGGCAGGGAGTACGAAGTCGACTGCGTCATCTACGCCTCCGGCTTCGAGGTGGGCACCGACTACACCCGCCGCGCGGGCTACGAGGTGACGGGACGCGACGGGGTCAGGCTGTCGGACCGCTGGGCGGAGGGCATGCGCACGCTGCACGGCATCCACGTGCACGGCTTCCCCAACGTCTTCCTCGTCCAGCCGACGCAGGGCGCGAACCTCATCTCCAACATCCCGCACAACCTCATGGAGGCGGGCAGGACCATCGCGCTCACCATCCGGCACGCCCTCGACCACGGTCACGGCGAGGTCGAGGTCACCAAGGAGGCCGAGGACGCCTGGATCGAGCTGCTGCTGTCGGGCGGCGGCGGGATCCTCGGCTCCCCCGACTGCACGCCCGGCTACTACAACAATGAGGGCCAGGACCTCCGCCTGCGCAGCCGGCTCAACGCCGGCTATCCGCACGGGGCCATGGCGTACTTCGGCTACATCGACCGCTGGCGTACGTCGGGCGCGTTCGAGGGGCTGGACTTCCGGTACGGGGCCGGTCCCGAGGGCTAGTACCTTCGTCCGGCATGAGCTACGACCTCTATTTCGCCCGTCGCGCGCCCGGCCAGTCCTGGGAGGAGGCGCTGGAGGAGCCGCGATCGCCCGACCTGGCGGCCTGGGAGCGCATCGTCGGGCGGGCCCGCGAGATCCTCGGCGAGGTGCGGATCATCGAATATCCGCCCAACTGGGAGATGGACCACGAGGGCACCGGCATCTCCGTGAACCACTGGGAGGGCGGCTGGGAGATGAGCGCCCCCTACTGGACGCACGGCGAGGACGCACGGCGGACCGTCGACGTGCTCTACGAGATGGCGCGGGCCGTCGAACGCGAGTCAGGCCTCGAGTGCTACGACCCGCAGGTCGGCCTGCCGCTCGCGGAGATCGCCGACACGGCGCGGGCGGTGGAGGCGTTCGACGCGGTGGCCGGCCGTTTCGGCCGGCGGACGGAGGCGACCTGACCCAGGGGCCCTCGCGAAAGGTACACCCTGGACTACTGCCCGGCCCTCCGGTCCTGGTTACCGTCGTAAGGTGCTGAACAGGACCGCGCTGGAGGCGTTGACCCGTCGCCCGCTGCCCTTCCTCAGGTCGGCCTGGCCGTGGCGGAGTGTGGCGTACCTGCTGGCCAGCGCCGTCCCCGGCGCGGCCTTCTTGCTCGCCGCCATCGCCGTGACGCTCATCGAGTCGCCCCAGGGCTTCGCCGTGGGCGCGGCGGTCGTCGTGGGAGCCGTACTGCCCGTCGCCTGGTTCGAGCCGCGGCGGTTGCGGCTGGTCGACGACGTGCCCGTACCCGCGACGCCGGACCGGCGCAGGCGTGAGCTGGGGCTCGCGGTCATGACGCTGCTCGCGATGTGGTGGATCGACCTGATCATTGTGCTCTTCACCGTCGTGGGTCCCGTGCTGCTCATCCTCACCCCGGCCGTGCAGCCGAACGTGGCGACGTCCGTCGGGGTCGCGGCCCTCGTGGTGGGCGTGCTGCTGCTGCCCGTCGCCGCGTACACGGCCACCGCCTGGGGCGGCGCGCGAGGGGCCATGGCGCGGGCGGTGCTCGCGCCGCAGGGGTCCGAGCTGAACGAGGTGCTCAGGTCGCGGGCGCGGCTGGTGGACGCGTTCGAGATGGAGCGCCGCAGGATCGAGCGGGACCTGCACGACGGCGCGCAGCAGCGGCTGGTGTCCCTGTCGATGACGCTCGGCCTGGCCAAGCTGGACCTGCCGGAGGACTCGCCCACCGGACGGTTGATCGGGCTGGCCCACGACGAGGCCAAGCAGGCGCTGGCCGAGCTGCGCGAGCTGATCAGGGGCGTGCACTCGCAGGTGCTCACCGACCGAGGGCTGGGCGCGGCCGCGCAGGACGTCGCGGGACGCTCGCCGGTGCCGGTGGACGTCGACGTCCAGCTGCCGGGACGGTTGCCCACCGCCGTGGAGGTCACCGCCTACTACGTGGTCAGCGAGGCCCTGGCGAACCTCGCCAAGCACGCCCAGGCCACCAGGGGCGCCGTCACCGGCCGGATGGAGCGCGGCACGCTGGTCGTCGAGGTGCGCGACGACGGCGTGGGCGGCGCCGATCCGGCCAGGGGAACGGGGCTGAGCGGCCTGGCCGACCGGCTGGCCGTCGTGGGCGGGAGACTGTCCGTGTCCAGCCCGGCAGGAGGGCCGACCCTGGTACGAGTGGAGATTCCGTGCGCATAGTGATCGCCGAGGACGCCGTCCTGCTCAGGGAGGGCCTGGCCGGGCTGCTCCAACGGTTCGGCCACACCGTGGCCGCCTCGGTCGGCGACGCGCCCGCCCTGCTGTCCGCCGTCGCCGAGCACCGCCCCGACGCCGTGGTGACCGACGTGCGCATGCCGCCCGGCTTCTCCGACGAGGGCCTGCGGGCCGCCCTGCACCTGCGCGGCCTCCATCCCGACCTGGCCGTGCTGGTGCTCAGCCAGTACGTCGAGCAGACGTACGCCGCCGAGCTGCTCGAGTCCGGCGGCGGCGCGGGCGTCGGCTACCTGCTGAAGGACCGCATCGGCGACGTACGCGAGTTCGTCGACGCGCTCGACAGGGTGGCCGCGGGCGGCACGGTCGTCGACCCCGAGGTGGTGCGGCAGCTGCTGCGACGGCGGCGCGACCCGCTGGGCAGGCTCACCCCGCGCGAGCAGGAGGTGCTCGGCCTGATCGCCGAAGGGCGCTCCAACGCCTCCATCGCGAAGGAGCTGGTCGTCACCGACGCGGCCGTGGCCAAGCACATCGCCAACATCTTCGCCAAGCTCGACCTGCCGCCCGCCGCCGACGGGCACCGCAGGGTGCTGGCGGTGCTGGCGTACCTGCGGGGTTGACCGGACGCTGCGGGACTCGCGTACGTGCGGGGTCGACCGGACGGTGCGGAGCTCGCGTGCGTGCGGGTCAGGTGATGCAGAGCTCGTTGCCCTCGGGGTCGGCGATGGTGATCCACCAGTTGGGCCCCTGGCGGCCGCGGTGCAGCACCTTCGCCCCCTTCGCGGTCAGCCGCTCGACCACGGGCTCGATGTTGTCGGCGCCCACGCGTACGTCGAGGTGCACGCGGTTCTTGGCCGTCTTGGGCTCCGCCACGAGCTGGAACAGCACGCGAGGCGCGCGTTCGAGCCCGTCGGGGTGCCTGATGGCCGCGCCCGCCTTCCACACCAGCGCGCCGTTGTGCGTGGTGGTGTCGTCGTCGGTGGCGTGCCCCTTCTCGATCATGGCGCGGATGAACGCCTCGTTCGAGGGTTCCACCTGCCAGCCGAGCGCGTCGGCCCACCAGTCGGCGAGTGGATGGGGGTCGCCCGTGTCGATGACGACTTGGAAGTCATATGCCATGAGTCCAATGCTAAAAGTAGGGTTCGTGGGCATGAGTGAGCAGTGGCAGGAGGTCGGTGACCGGGTCTACGTCCGGCGCCACCGGTCGTTCGACATGAACGTGGGTCTGGTCGTGGGTGACGGGCACTGCCTGGTGCTCGACACGCGTACGTCGTACCGGGAGGCGACGGACCTGATCGCGGCGATCAGGACGATCACCTCCGCGCCGTGGACGGTGGTCAACAGCCACTCCCACTTCGACCACTGCTTCGGCAACGCCCTCTTCCGCCCCGCCGAGATCTGGGGCCACGTCAGGTGCGCGGAGGAGCTGGAGCTGTACGGCGAGCAGCAGCGCGCCGCTGTCATAGGCGGCTCGCCGGAGCTGCGCGACGACCTGGAGGAGCTCACCATCGTGCCCCCGGACCAGACGTTCAGCGCCGCGGCCGGTCTCGACATCGGCGGCCGTATGGTGCACCTGCGGCATTTCGGGCTCGGGCACAGCAGTAACGACGTCGTCGTGCAGGTTCCCGACGCGGGGGTGATGTTCGCCGGTGACCTGGTGGAGGAGGGCGCGCCTCCGGCGTTCAGCGACTCCTACCCGCTCGACTGGCCGCTGACCGTGGGGAAGATGCTGGAGGAGATGCCCGAGCCGGTGGTCGTGCCGGGGCACGGCGCGGTGGTGGACCGGGCGTACGCGCTGGCTCAGCGCGAGGAGCTGGCCCTGGTGGCCGAGCTGGCCGAGCGGGCCCACGTCGAGGGCCTGCGCGACCTGATCAGGCTCTTCCCCTATCCGGAGGACGTGTCGAGGCAGGCGATCGACCGCGCCTTCATACAGCTCGACGCGGCCTGAGGGGCCGGCGGTCGACACGGGCGGCATCGTCGCGCTATATTGCATTTTGCAATATGGAAGGAGGCGGCATGGCGCGACGGCACGACCTGGTCGGCCTCACCGTGCTGGCCATGCTCACGGTGCGCGCCGCTCATCCGTACGAGCTGCACCGGTTCATCATCGACACGCACAAGGACTTCATCACCGGCCTGCCACGCAGCCTCTACCACGCCGTCGAGCGCCTGGCGAAGGACGAGCTGATCGTGCCCGCGGGCACCGGCCGCGAGGGCCGCAGGCCGGAGCGCACCGTCTACGAGATCACCGACGAGGGCCGTGAGGAGCTGGCCACCCGGCTGCGCCGGCTGCTGGAGACGCCCGACCCCAACCGGCTCACGTTCGTCGCGGCGGTCTCCCTCATGGGCTGCCTCCCGCTGGCGGACGCACAGCGCGCGCTGCGCACCCGCGGGGCCGCGATCGAGGGCGTCCTGGCCGGGCTGGACGCCCACATGCGCGCGCTCGACGCCGGCGGCCTGCCGCGCGTCCTCATGCTCGAGATCGAGTACGAGCAGGCGCTCTACACCGCCGAGCTCGGCTGGATCACCGGGCTGCTCGACCGCCTCGACAAGGGGGAGCTCGACTGGGCCCCCACGATCGAGATGTGAAAGGCCGCCGGAGTGCGCCAACACCCCGGCGGCCGTAAACCCGAACAAGGCGCCTGCCCTGCCCGAACTCGCATTCACAGGATAGGCGCCGCGACAGAAGGAGCAGTGCCATGTCCGCAGAAGTCACCCACCTGCTCGCCCGCATGACGGAGACCTGGAACGCCGGGGACGCCAGGGCGTACGCCGAGTTGTTCACGCAGGACGCCGAGTACATCACCTTCTTCGGCCTGCACCTGCGCGGCAGGCAGGCTATCGAGGACACGCACAGGCAGCTGTTCGAGACCCCGATCAAGCTCGCACCCGCCGACGAGGCGCCGCTGGTCAAAGCGCTGTCCGACGACGTCGCCCTGGTGATCTCGGGCGGCGGCTCCACCGTGGACGGCCAGGCCGACCCGAGCCGCGCCTCCATCATCACCCTCACCGCCCTGCGCACGCCTGAGGGCTGGCGTTTCGCCTCGTTCCAGAACACCCGGGTGCAGCGGCCGTGAAGAAGCTGGTCACCGCCCGCGGGCCTGGCCCGCATCGGAGAGAAGTTGGGGTGCCCGACCCGGCTCACCTAGGCTCCCCGGTATGGAATGGGGACCGCTGACACGGGAGGACGCCCGGCCCTTGGCCGAGCTATGGGCCGCCATCGAGGCCGAGGACATGACCGGCGCCGTCTACAGCGCCGACGACGTGGCGGAGCGGCTCTCCTCCCGCCTGCTCGACATGACCGAGGGCACGCTGGCGGCCAGGGACGGCGACCGGATCGTCGCCTTCGGCTGCCTCCCGGCCCGGCAGTCCGCCGGCGACGTGCACCTGATGCACCTGTGGGGCGGCGTGCACCCGGCCTACCGCAGGCGCGGGCTGGGCCGGCGGGTCATCGACTGGAGCCTGCGGGCGGCGCCCAAGGTGAGCGCGGAGGCTCATCCCGGTCTGCCCGTGCAGGTCACGCTCGACGTCTTCGACGGCATGCCCGGCACGCGGGTGCTCGCGGAGAACACCGGGTTCACCGCCGAGCGCTTCTTCGCCCGCATGGAGCGGTCCCTGACCGGCGACCTGCCCTCCGCGCGCCCGCCCGAGGGTGTGTCGATCGCCGCCTGGTCGCCTGAGCTCGACGACGACGCCCGCCACGTGCGCAACGAGTCGTTCCGCGACCACTGGGGCAGCGTGCCGCACACGCCCGAGAGCTGGCGCCACAGCCTGACCGGCTCCCGCAACTTCGTTCCCGAGGCCACGTTCGTCGCCCTGGCCGGCGACCAGCCGGTGGGCGTGCTGGTCACCCACTTCTTCGACCACAAGTTCGCCCTGACCGGTGAGCGCCAGGCCTGGATCCAGATCGTCGGCACGCTGAAGGAGTGGCGCGGCAAGGGCGTGGCGAGCGCGCTGATCGCCCACGCCCTGTCCGCCTTCGCCGCCCAGGGCTACACCAGCACCGGGCTCGGCGTCGACGCCCACAACCCCACGGGAGCGGTCCGCGTCTACACCGGGTCGGGCTTTGCCGTCACGCGTCGCTGCACCAGCTACATCCGCTCTCTCCCCTGACCTCCGCCGGCGGCCTCGGCCGGGCTCAGCGGAAATCTCGCGATAAATCCGGACTCTTCGTACACAAGGGTCCCGTCGTGCAGGGCGGCGATGTCGCGGGCGATCGGCAGCCCGAGCCCGGCCCCGCCCGCGTCACGGGCGCGGGCCTCGTCCAGCCGGGTGAACCGGTCGAAGACCGCCTCCCGGTGCTCCGGCGGGATCCCGGGCCCGTCGTCGGCCACTTCGAGCACCGCCTGATCACCTTCGGCGCGCACCCCCACCCGCACGGTGGAGGCGGCGTGCCGGACCGCGTTGTCCACCAGGTTGGTCACCAGGCGGTCGAGATGCGCCCGCGAGCCCTTCATCACCACGTCGGGCTCGACGTCGAGCTCCACCCGCACGTCGGGCCGCCGCCTGACCCGCAGCGACTCCTCGGCCGCCACCTGCCCCAGGTCCAGCTCCGTCGTGCGCGGCGGCTCACCCGCGTCCAGCTTGGCCAGCATGAGCAGGTCGGCGGCCAGGGACTGCAGGCGTTCGACGTCGGCCAGCGCCTCCTGGGTGAGCTCGCTCCGCTCGGCCAGCTCCAGCCGGGCGCGCAGGGTGGCGATCGGGCTGCGCAACTCGTGGGCCGCGTCGGCGACGAACCTCTTGTGGGTGCCGACCGCCGTCTCCAGCCGGTCGAGCGTCGCGTTGACGGTGGTGGCCAGCGCGGCGATCTCGTCCTTGGAATCGGGTACGGGCACCCGCTGGTGCAGGTCCCTGGCCGTGATGTCGGACACCTTCGCCCTGATCGCGGCCACGGGCGCCAGCGCGCGGCCCACCGAGAACCAGGTCATCGCGGCCACCACCGCCAGCACGGCGGGCACGCCGGGCAGCAGGGCGCCGTACAGCGTGTTCAGGGCGTCCTCGGCGCTCGCCAGGGAAACCCTTGACCACACCATCGCGGGGCCGGCCTCCGTGCTCACCTCGACGCCGGCGATGGCGTACTCGCCGGGCTCGGCCCATTCGACGGTCGCGGCGGGCGCGGGTTTCGCCTTGGTCAGCATGACGTCGGGGTCGGCGATCCTGACCGCCGCGCCGTCGCTCCCGTAGATCAGCTCTCTTGTGCTCTCCGCGCCCGCCGGTCGTTCGCCGCTCGGCTCCGCCTTGCCCACGGGGCGGGGCGGCCCGGCGGGCGGGTCTGCGGGCGGCTCGGTGGCCTTCTGCACGGGGCGGAACCGGGTGAGGGACCCGGTGGCCGGCGGTGTGACCCTCTGCGCGGGTACGACCGACAAGGTCTGCGCGTACGGCACCGCCTCCACGGCCTTCCTGACCGCCGCGGCGTCGGCGCTGCGTTCCAGGCTGCCCCGCAGCACCGCCACCAGCCCCAGGGCGACGACGCCGAGCGCGAGCGCCACCACGAGCGTCGCCGCGGCGGTCGCCCGCAGCCGCACGGACGACAGCCCCGAGGCCGAGCGCTCCGAGGACTTCGAAGAGGACGGCCGCGAAGACGGCAGCCCCGGGAACGGAAGCTTCAGCCGTTTCATGCCGCCTCCAGCCGGTAGCCGGCCCCGCGTACCGTCACGAGCGTCGTCCGGCCGAACGGCATGTCGATCTTGCGTCGCAGGGCGCTGATGTAGACCTCGACAATGTTCGGGTCGCCGTCGTAGGAGAAGTCCCACGCCTGGGCCAGCAGCTCGCTCTTGGACACCACCTCGCCGGCCCGCCGCGCCAGCGCGTGCAGCACCGCGAACTCCTTCGGCGTCAGCGCGATCCCCGCCGCGCCCCGGTGGCAGCGCAGCCCGGCCGGGTCGATCACCAGGTCGCCCACGCTGATCGACACGGGCCGCTCCCGCCCGCCCCGCCGTACCAGCGCGCGCAGCCTGGCCAGCAGCACCACGTAGGAGAACGGCTTGGCCAGGTAGTCGTCGGCGCCGTTGTCGAGCGCCTCGGCCTCGTCGTAGATGCCGTCCTTGGCGGTGAGCATCATGATCGGCGTCCAGTCGCCCGCCTCGCGCAGCTTGGAGCAGACGGCGTAGCCGTTCATCCTGGGCAACATCACGTCGAGCACGATCACGTCGTACATGTTCTCGGTGGCCATCCAGAGCCCGTCGCGCCCGTCGTGCGCCACGTCCACCGCGAAGCCCTCACCGGCCAGGCCGCCCTTCACCAGGTCGGCCAGCCGCTCCTCGTCCTCCACCAGTAGCACTCGCACACGCACAAGAGTGCCGCAGCGCACCTAAAGCCAACCTGAAGATCGTTTCGGGTCTCTTCAGGGTCGCTTCAGGTACGCGCGAGCACGCTCGGAGGTGTTCGATCGACATCGAGTAAGGAGAACAATGTTCAAGCGACGTCTCGCGGTCCTCGCCGCGGTCGCCACCCTGGCCGTGACCGGGCTGGCCGGCTCGGCCCTGGCCGACGAGCCCGCCCGCCCCGCCGCCGGCACGAAGGTGATCTGCACGACGAGCGACGGCAAGACCATCGAGATGCTCAAGGCCCGGCCCATGAAGGGATTCAAGGCGACCCGCCCCGACGGCGAGCTCAGGAAGGCCGAGCCCAGCAAGACGGTGGTCCTCCGGGACGGCGACCCCGCCGCGAAGGTGAAGCCGCTGCCGCTCCCCGAGGGCGAGGCGGAACGGGCCAAGCGGGTCGAGGACGGTCACGCGGTGGCGGCGCCCGCCCTGCCGGCCGAGGGAGTGCTGATCAGAGACCACGCCGACGCACCCAAGGGCGTGGCCAAGGCCATCGAGATCAAGTGCGAGAAGGTCGACTAACCGGGTCACACCGCTGACGACGGTTGCGGACCCGCGCCGCGAACGTCGATGCGCCCCCTGCACAACGGAAGCGCGCCCCCGGTCGACAGGGGGCGCGCTTCCCAGCGAACTCAGGACATCTTGCGAGACGCCTCATCCGCCTTGGTGGACGCCTTCGCGGCCATCCGGTCCGCCGACTCCGCGGTCGTGCTCGCATTCTCGTTGACCCAGCGTGAGGCATCGGAAGCGGAGTCCTTCATGTGCTCGGTCCACTGCTGGGCGTTCCGGCGGTAGAACATGTAGCCGATCGACCCCACCGTGAGGCCGGTCAGCAGCATGAGCATCGGCCATCGCCGCGACCGCTGGGGCTTGGGGTCGATCTTCCTGGCCGCCGTGGTCAGCATGTGGCTGACCTTGGGGGCGAGTTGCTCTTCGAACCCGTGTGCCGCGGACTCCAGCCGCGGCGCCGCCCAGTAGCGGGCGTCCTCGATGCGCCGGGCGGTGACCACTTTGGCCTGGTCCGCCATCGGCGCCATACGGTGGCCCGTACGGACGGCCTGGGCCCTCATACGGCCCATCCATGTGGCGGGAATCTCCACTACCACGCGGCGTTTTTTCATTGTCAGGGACACGACAACCTCCCCTGTCGTTGGGTGCCCGAGCCTGACCTTCCCTGGACAAGGCGGCTCAATCATGGCCGTCCGTGGGAGGATGGCCCGGACAGGCCGTACGGCCATAGTCCTCAGAACATGACGAATCAACCCTGTACATAGAGGGGGGCAGCTGTCTCGTGGCTGAGAAGCTGATCGCTAACCTGCAGACCAATCGCGGCACCATCAAAATAGAGCTCTTCCCCAACAAGGCCCCGAAAACGGTGCGAAACTTCGTCGAGCTCGCCGAGGGCACGCGCGAGTGGACCCACCCGGGCACCGGCGAGAAGGGCGTCGGCCCCTACTACGACGGCACGATCTTCCACCGGGTGATCTCCGGCTTCATGATCCAGGGCGGTGACCCGCTGGGCCAGGGCGTCGGCGGCCCCGGCTACGAGTTCGACGACGAGATCCACCCCGAGCTCCTCTTCGACCGCCCCTACCTGCTGGCCATGGCCAACGCGGGCATCCGCTTCGGCAAGGGCACCAACGGCTCGCAGTTCTTCGTGACGGTCCACGCGCCGTTGCGGCACCTCAACGGCAAGCACACGATCTTCGGCGAGGTCGTCGAGGGCCACGACGTCGTCGACGCCATCTCGAAGACCCGTACCGGCGCCAACGACCGCCCCGTGGAGGACGTCGTCCTGGAGTCGGTCACCATCGACCGCGTCCCCGCCTGACCAAGCATCACGCTCCGGCGCTCCGAGGTCGCCCGATCCGCGGCGGCCTCGGAGGGGTCCCGCCGCCGGCTGCAGGCCCGCACACCTCAGGCCCGCGGCCGCATCCCCGCGTCAGCCTCAGACCCGAGGCCGCACGGCATGCCCGCACAAGCCTCAGACCCGAGGCCGCACGGCATGCCCGCACAAGCCTCAGGCGGCGGTCACGCGGCATCCCCGCACAAGCCATAGGCTTCGGTCATGACCAGCCAGCCGCCGAGCCCGCCCCCGCAGCCCGAGCAGCCCGCTGAGGCGGTGCCCACCTGCTACCGGCACCCCGACAAGGAGACCTGGGTACGCTGCCAGAGGTGCGAGCGTCCCATCTGCCCCGACTGCATGCGTGACGCTGCGGTCGGCTTCCAGTGCCCCGAGTGCGTGGCCGAGGGCAACAAGGGCATCCGCCAGGCCAAGTCCACCTTCGGCGGCGGCATCGTGCGCACGCCGATCGTGACGTACACGATCCTCGTCATCAACGTCCTGGTCTTCGGCGCCCAATATCTCACCGAGGGGGTCACCGGTCAGCTGGCCATGTGGCCCGCCGGCGTGGCCCTGGGAGACCAGTATCACCGCCTGCTCACGGCAGCGTTCGTGCACAGCGGCTTGTTCCACATCCTGTTCAACTGCTGGGCGCTCTATGTCATCGGCCCCTATCTGGAGCGCGCCTTCGGCCATGCACGCTTCGTCGCCCTCTACCTGGTCAGCGCGCTCGGCGGCTCGGTGCTCGGCCTCTGGGTCGACCCGATCACCCAGCCCACGGTCGGCGCGTCCGGAGCCATCTTCGGCCTGTTCGGGGCGGTGTTCGTGGTGGGCCGCAAGCTCAACATGGACGTGCGCGGCATCGCCGTGCTCATCGTGATCAACCTGGTCATCACCTTCGTCTTCCCCAACATCAGCTGGACAGGACACATCGGCGGACTGATCACGGGCTCGCTGCTGGCGGGGGCGCTGGCCTACGCCCCCAAGAACAACAGGACCCTGTGGCAGGTGCTGGCGATCGGCGGAGCGCTGATCCTGCTGGCCGTGCTCGTTCTGGTCAGGGTGTCGGCCATCCTGGCCATGAGCTGAGCTTCCCCAGGCTGTGGAAAAGACTGTGGAAAGAACTAACGCCAGCGGGTGGAAAGCACCACACCGAAGATGATGAAAACAAACCCGATCAGCAGATTCCAGTTCTGGAGGTCGCCGATGAAGGGCGTCTGCGGCGCGACGTAATAGACGGCGATCCACAGGATGCCGATGATCCACGCCGTGACCATGGTGGGCGCCAGCCAGCGGGGGCTGACCTTGACCTGCTGGGACCTCTGCGGCGGGGTGTAAACCGCCTTCTTGCGAGCCTTCGACTTGGGCACTGGGTAACTCCTGCTGAGGGCCTGGGCTTCCGGATCGTCCACAGGCCTTTCGGTAAGCGTAGTTCAAGCACAGTAGTGCGAGCGTGCCAAGGATAGTCGCCACGCGCATGACATGGCGATCCCTGGAGCCCGCATCGTCCAGGAATACCCTGATCGCATGCGGGCCATGCTCCGGGCCGTGGGGGAGACGAGCATCACCGCGGGCCTCATCCTCATGTTGTTCTGCGCCTACCTGCTCTGGGGCACCGGCGCCTACACCCAGAGGCAGCAGCTGCTGCTCCAGCGCGAGCTGGCCGCCGACCGGGCGGCACAGGAGCGCCTGCGCACGGTCACGCCGGGCCAGGCCCTCGCCGTGCTGCGCATCCCCAGGCTGGGCCGCGACTACGAGTACGCCATCGTCGAAGGCGTCGGCGCCACCCACCTGAAACGCGGCCCGGGACACTACCCCGACAGCGCCATGCCCGGCCAGATCGGCAACTTCGTGGTGTCGGGACACCGCACCACGTACGCGGCCCCGTTCAACGAGATCGACGAGCTCGAACGCGACGACGAGATCGTCGTGGAGGCCCGCGAGGCCCGCTACACCTACCGCGTCACCTCCCAGGACATCGTGCGGCCCGACGAGGTCGACGTGCTCGCTCCCGTGCCCGGCAAGCCCGGCATCCGCCCCGTGCGCGCCTTCATCACCCTGACCACCTGCCACCCCGAATACTCCGCCGCCGAGCGCCTCATCGTGTACGGCGTGCTCAAGGAGACCGAACCGAGAGAGGAGTGACATGTACGCCTGGCTCTGGCGCAAGCTGCCCGGCAGCCCGCGCACCAGGGTGCTGACGGCCCTGGTGCTGGTCGCGGCGGCGGTGGCCGTACTCTGGTTCGTGGTGTTCCCGCTCTTCGAGCCCGTGGTGAGGCTGGACGAGGTGACCGTCAGAAGATGACCCGTGTGCTGGTGGTGGACAACCACGACAGCTTCGTCCACACCATCGTGCAATACCTGCGCGAGCTGGGCGCCGACTGCGACGTGCGGCCGCGCGACGAGGTGGCCGTGAGCGACGCCGACGGCTTCGACGGCGTCCTCGTCAGCCCTGGCCCCGGCACGCCCGAGGCGGCCGGCGTGAGCGTCCCTCTGGTCCATCACGCGGTCGCGCGAAACCTGCCGCTGCTCGGCGTCTGCCTCGGCCACCAGGCCATCGCCATCGCCTGCGGCGCCACCGTGGCCCGCGCGCCCGAGCTCTTCCACGGGCAGACCAGCGCCGTCGTCCACGACGGCAAGGGCGTGTTCGAGACGCTGCCCTCCCCCGTGCGGATGACCCGCTACCACTCGCTCGCCGTGCTGCCCGGCACGGTGCCCGACGTGCTCGACGTGAGCGCCCGCACCGGCGACGGCGTCATCATGGGCCTGCGCCACCGTCTGGCGCCCGTCGAAGGCATCCAGTTCCACCCCGAGTCCGTGTTGTCGGAGCACGGGCACCGGCTGCTCGGCAATTGGCTGCGCCGGATCCTGTAACAAACCTCTCGCGGCGAGCGACAGACAAGTGAGCGTCCCCGCCGTTGCCCCCGAGCGGCGGGGGCGTTCTTGTGTGCGCGCGGCGAAAGCGAAAGGGCCGTCCACCCCCGAAGGGGTGAACGGCCCTGTCACGTGCGAGGCTCAGTTGAAGCCGCCGTCGCCGATCGGGTTGTCGTCGGCCGGCGGCTCGTCCTCTGTCGGGAAGTCGTCGGTCGGCGGGTCATCCGTCGGGACATCATCCGTCGGGAAGTCGTCCGTGGGCGGCGCCTCGTCGGTGACCGAGGGACCGGTGGACACCACGATCGTGATCGTCGTGCCCTGCGGCAGCTTGGTGCCCTCGCCCGGGTTCTGCTGGATGACCGTGCCCTCGGGCTGCTCGTTGGGCTGCTCGGAGACCTTGACCTTGAACCCGGCGCCCTTGATCTGCGAGCTCGCGTCCTCCTTGGTGAGCCCGATCACGCTGGGCACCTCGGCGAGGTCCTTCGGCACGTAGAGAGTGACGGTGCCGCCCTTCTCCAGCGACTCGCCGGCCTTCGGCCTGGTGTCGATGACCGTGCCCTGCTCCTTGGTGGAGTTTCTGGTCTTGACCGTGCCGCGCAGCCCCGCCGCCTCCAGGGCCGCCATGGCGTCGGCCTGCGACTGGCCGACGAGGCCGTCGGGCACCTTCACCCGCTCGGTGCCCTTGGACACGAACAGCTGGACGCTGGAGCCCTTGTCGACCTTGGTGCCGGCCGCGGGCTCCGTCTTGATCACGGTGTCTTTCTCGACGTCGGAGCTGAACTCCCGCACCACCTGGACGGTGAGCCCCAGGCCCTTGAGCTGTTGCTCGGCGAACGTGCCCTTCTGCGTGGTGAGCTCGGGAATCGCCACCTGGGTCTCGGCCGGTGTGTCCTTGGAGCCGAACACCAGGTAGCCGGCCGTGATGAACCCGCCGATGATCAGCAACGGAATGATGATCCACATCGCGGTCTTGACCGCGTTGCCGCCACCGCCGCCGGAAGCCCTGCGCCGGCCGCCCCGGCCGCCGCCGTCGCCCTCGTCATATTCGTAGGGCGGGATCGCGCCGCTGCGCTGCGTGGCCGGCCCGCCGGACGTCTGGGGTGAGGCCATCATGCGCGTGCCCTGGCCGTAGTCGCCGGTCATCGCCATCGTCTGGGCGTCGACCGGCATGCCGGACATCGCCCGCTGGATGTCGGCCCGCATCTCGCCCGCGCTCTGATAGCGGTGCGCCGGGTCCTTCGCCATGGCCTTCAGCACGATCGCGTCGGCCCACGGCGGGATCTCGCGGTCGATCTGGGAGGGGGGGATCGGCTCCTCGCGCACGTGCTGGTAGGCGATCGCGACAGGCGAGTCGCCGGTGAACGGCGGCTGGCCCGTCAGCAGCTCGTAGAGCACGCAGCCGGTGGAGTAGATGTCGCTGCGGGCGTCGACCCGCTCGCCCCGCGCCTGCTCGGGCGAGAGGTATTGGGCGGTGCCGATCACCTGCGCCGTCTGCGTCATGGTGGCCGCGGAGTCGGCCATGGCTCGCGCGATGCCGAAGTCCATCACCTTGACGTCGCCCGCCCGCGTGATCATCACGTTGGCCGGCTTGATGTCGCGGTGCACGATGCCGCCGCGATGGCTGTAGTCGAGGGCCCGCAGGATGCCGTCGACCAGCTCGACCGCGCGCTCGGGGAGCAACCGCCGATCCTGGCGCAGCAGGTCGCGCAACGTCCGGCCGTCGACGTATTCCATCACGATGTACGGCACAGGGGTGCCGTCGGTGACGTCTTCGCCGGTGTCGTAGACGGCGACCACGGCAGGGTGGTTGAGCGAGGCCGCCGACTGCGCCTCACGGCGGAACCGGGCCTGGAAGGTGTGGTCGCGAGCCAGGTCGGACCGGAGCGTCTTGATCGCGACTATGCGGTCCAGCCGGATGTCTCGGGCGCGATACACCTCGGCCATGCCGCCACGCCCGACGACACCGTCGAGCTCGTAACGACCTCCGAGTAGCCGAGGCTGAGTCATTTCCTGCACTGTCCCTTACCGTTCATCTTGGGTACCGGCCTGCTCGGGGGGCCGCCGGTGTCCATCATCGACCCCATTGCGCGTCACGTCTGCTCCTTGGGTGGGTTTGTCTCACCCGGGTCCGGCGAGGCGGTGGGTGTCGGGGTAGTGGGTGTGGTGGTGGGCGTCGGGGTTGGCGTGGGCGTAGGGGTCCGCGTCGTCCGTGTCGGGGTCGGTTTCGGCGTCGGCTTCTTGCTGGGAGTTGCCGACCTGCTTACCGTAGCCGACCGAGAGGGTATAGGCCGCTGCGACTTCACCGGAAGCGCCGGTGGCCGCTTGGTGCGCTTCTTCTTCGTGGGCTCGGCCTGCGTCGGCGTCGGCGGCGGCGACTCGCGCGGCTCGGCCACGTCAGGCGTCGGCGCGGGCGGCGGGCGGTTGGCGAAGGTGACGGCGCTGAGCCCGACCGCGGCCACGCAGCCCGCCGTGGCGACCACGACCAGCGTCCTGGCGCCCTTACGGCGCCTGCGGGCCGGCGGGGCATGGGGCTCGGTGGCCGGGGCGATATGGTCGGTCGCCTGCTGGTCCTCGGGCGAGGGCTCGCGTACGCGGAAGCCGCCCGGGTCGGTCAGCATGCTGAGGTCGGCGCCGGACTGGGCGCCCGCCAGCGACTCGCGCAGCGCGTGGGCCCGCTCGGCCAGCTCGAGCGCCGTGGCCGGGCGCTGGCCCGGCTCCTTCGCCAGCAGCGCCATGACGAGCGCGCGCACCTGCGAGGGAACGTCCACGCCGAGCGGCTGCGGTTGCTCGTTGAGGTGCTGCAGGGCGATCGCCACCTGAGTGTCGCCGCGGAACGGCGTGCGCCCCGCCAGGCACTCGTAGGCCACCACGCCGAGCGAGTAGAGGTCGGTGGCGGGCGTGAGCGGGAAACCCTGCGCCTGCTCGGGGCTGACGTACTGGGCGGTGCCCACCACCGTGCCCGTCTGCGTCACCGGCGCCGCCTCCAGCGCCCGGGCGATGCCGAAGTCGGTCACCTTGATGGTGCCCTCGGGCGTGACCAGCAGGTTTCCTGGCTTGATGTCGCGGTGGATGATCCCGGAGGAGTGGGCGGCGTGCAGCGCCCTGGCGGTCTGGTGCACGACGTCGAGCGCCACCTCGGCCCCGAGCGCGCCGTTGCGCGCCAGGATGGCCGACAGCGGCTCGCCCTGCACCAGCTCCATCACCAGATAGGCGAGGTCGCTCTCCTCGCCGTAGTCGAAGATCTGGGCCACTCCAGGGTCGGCCAGCGCCGCGGTGAGCCGCGCCTCGTTGCGGAACCGCTCGAGGAAGGTGGGGTCGGCGTGGATGTGGCTGCGCAGGATCTTCACCGCGACCTCGCGCCCGAGCAGCTCGTCGCGGGCGCGCCAGACCTCTCCCATACCGCCGGTGGCGATACGGGAGATCAGGAGGTAGCGGTTACGGAGCCGCATGGTCCAGCAGGTTACCGTCTCTCACTTGTTCAGCACCGCCTCCATCACGGCCTTGCCGATCGGCGCGGCGGTGCCGCCGCCCGTCGCCTCCGCGCCGACGTTGGCCGCACCGGACTCGACGATGACCGCCAGGGCCACCTTGGGGTCCTCGGCCGGTGCGAAGGAGATGAACCAGGCGTGCGGAGGCTGGTTGTCGGACGTCTCCGCGGTGCCCGTCTTGCCCGCTACTTGGACGCCCGGCACCTGCGCCCGGTTGGCGGTGCCGTTGCTGACGACACTCACCATCATGTCGCGCAGCTTGGCCGCCGTCTCGGTGCTGACCGCCTCGCTCAGCTCTTCCTGCTCGGCCTCTTCGATCGAGTCGCCCTTGGCGTCGGTGACCTTCTTGACGAGGTACGGCTTCATCACCGTGCCCTCGTTGGCGATGCCCGCGGAGATCATGGCCATCTGCAGCGGCGTCATCTGGTTGCTGCGCTGCCCGATGGAGGCCATCGCGACGGCCGCTTCGTCCTCACGGGGGCCGAAGTCGCTCTGGGCCACGGGCATCGGGATCGCGAGCTGCTCGCCCATGCCGAACTTGGCCGACTGCTCCTGCACCTTGTCGTAGCCCAGGTCGATGCCCATCTTGCCGAACGGCGTGTTGCACGACCTCTCCAGCGCGAAGACCAGCGTGACCTGGCCGCTGCCGCAGGCGGCGCCGCCGTAGTTGGGCAGGCTGATGGTCGTGTTGGGCAGCGGGAGCCGCTGCGGCGCCTCCACGGTGGTCTGCGGCCCCCGTGAGGTGTCGTCCTCGAGATAGGCCGCCATGGTCACGACCTTGAACGTCGAGCCCGGCGGGTAGGTGCGGTCGATCGTACGGTTGAGCAGCGGCTGGTTCTTCTGCTTGGCCAGCTCGTCGTAGCGCGGGAACACCTTGCTCTTGTCGGTCAGCGACAGCTCGGCTGGGTCGTAGGTCGGCAGCGAGACCATCGCCAGGATCGCGCCCGTCTTCGGCTCGAGCGCGACGACGGCGCCGCGCTTGCCGCTCTGGCGCAGTGCGTCGTAGGCGGCCTTCTGCACCTTGGGGTCGATCGTGACCTCGACGTTGGCGCCCTTGGTGGGCTCGCCGGTGAACAGGTCGATGCTCCGCCTCAGCAGCAGGTCGGCGCTGGAGCCGTCGAGCAGTTTGTTCTGGGTGCCCTCGATGGCGCTCGCGCTCTCCGGCGAGAAGAAGCCGGTGACGTGCGCGTAGAGCTCGCCCTCGGGGTATTTCCTGACGAACTTGAACTGCTTGCTGTCGGTCTCGACGGACTGCGCGATCACCTTGCCGCCGGCGGTGATGCGGCCACGCTCGACGGCGTAACGGTCGTAGAAGTTACGGGTGTTACGGGCGTCGCTGCTCAAGCCTTCGGCTCTCACGGCCTGCAGGTAGTTCACGTTGACCATCAGAAGCGCGAACATGGCCAGGCAGGCCACGGCCGCGCGCTTGAGCGTGCTGTTCATCGCTGGAACACCTGCGTCATCCCTTCGTTCTGGATCGCCTGGGGCGGAGGCTTACGCGCCGCATCCGACATGCGTACCAATAGCGCGATAAGGATCCAGTTAGCCAGCAGCGCTGAGCCACCCTGCGACATGAAGGGGGTCACCAGGCCGGTCAGGGGAATCAGGTTGGTCACGCCGCCCACGATGATGAACACCTGCCAGGCGAGGATGAACGACAGGCCGCCCGCGAGCAGCTTGGAGAACGGGTCACGGGCCGCCAGCGCGGTGCGCAGGCCCCGCTGAACCACCAGGGCGTAGAGCATGAGCAGCGCCATCAGGCCGGTCAGGCCCAGCTCCTCGCCCGTCGCGGCGAAGATGAAGTCGGAGAAGGCCAGCGGGATCAACTCGGGGTGTCCCTGGCCGAGCCCCGTGCCGAGGATGCCACCCGAGCCCATGGCGAACAGCCCCTGCATGAGCTGCGCGCTGCCGCCGACGCGGTCGAAGAGCGCGGGGTCGCTCGGGTTGAGGAAGACCTCGAACCGTTGCTGGACGTGGTCGAAGACCAGGCCCGCCAGGATGGCGCCGCCCGCGAAGAGCAGGATGCCGATGATCACCCAGGAGACACGCTGCGTGGCGATGTAGAGCAGCGCGATGAATGTGCCGAACAGCAGCAGCGACGACCCCAGGTCCTTCTGCATCACCAGGACGCCGAGGCTGACGCCCCACGTGATGAGGACCGGACCCAGGTCACGCGCGCGCGGCAGGTCGATGAAGAGCAGCCGCCGCCCGGCGAGGGCGAGCACGTCGCGCTTGGCGACCAGATAGCCGGCGAAGAAGATGACCAGCGCCAGCTTGGCGAACTCGGCAGGCTGGAGCTGGCCCAGGCCGGGGATGCCGATCCAGATCCTGGCGCCGTTGATCTCCTGGCCGAGGAACGGGATCAACGGCGAGACCAGCAGGAGCAGGCCTAGGGCGCCCGCCGTGTAGGTCAGGCGCTGCAGTGCGCGGTGGTCACGCAAGAAGATCAGCGTGACGCTGAACAGCACGATGCCGACGAGTGTCCACATCAGCTGCGAGTTGGGCGAGGCCAGCCTGGCGGAGGGCAGGTTCGAGTCGGACTCGGAGAGCCGAAAGATCATCACCAGGCCGAGCCCGTTGATCAGCGTCACCAGCGGCAGGATCAGCGGGTCGGCCCACGGCGCGAACTTCGCCAGCACCGCGTAGGCGGCCAGCATCAGCCCGCCCAGGCTCAGGCCGTACGTCAGCATCCCCGACGGGATCGCGCCGTCCATCGCCAGGCCCACGTTGGCGTACGCCCCCATGACGGTCAGCACCGCGAGGGCGAGCATGACCAGCTGAGCCCCGCGGCGCTTGGCCGGCATCGGGACCGGTTCGGCGGCGACTTCGCTCATCTACTGCTGCTGTTTCGTCTTGGTCGCGCTCGCGGTCGGCGTGGGCGACGTGGTGGCGGACGGGGACGTTTCGCTCTGCTGGTCCTCGGAGAACTTCAACGCGTTGATCCTCGTGATGCCTTCGTCGACGGTGGTGACGGGGAAGGTGCTCTTGATGAGCTCCTGATCCGCCTCCGACAGCTGGGAGAGCTGCCGGCCAGTGGGCCGCGAGACCTCGAAGAGCTGGAAGGGGCCCACCTCGACCTTGATCCCCTGGAACACGACCACCTCGTCGCCCCTCGCACCGACGAAGAACTGGTCCTGGGTCCACTGGTATCCAAAGTAACCGCCGACACCGACGGCGAGCGTTCCGATGCCGAGCACGGTGACCAGCACGGGCCACAGACGACGGCGGCCCGACCGCCGGGACGCCTGCGCGACCGGCTCGTCGAAGTCACCGTCGTCCGCGATCACCGGCTGGGGTGCGGTCACCGCGCCGGCTCGCCCCGGCGGCTCGGCCTCCTGGGCGGCGCCCCGCAGGCGGTTCATGCCCGCGGCGCCCACGACGGCGGCGTCGGTCGGCACCTGCTGCCCATCGGTGATCTCGAGCACGTCGGCCAGCACACACGTGATGTTGTCGGGCCCGCCGCCTCGGTTCGCCAGATCGATGAGCTGGCGAACCACCTCTTCCGGATCATCGATGTTGGTGAGCGTGGCGTGCATCGTCTCCGCGCTCACCACGCCTGACAGGCCGTCGGAACACAGGAGGTAGCGGTCGCCCACCTGCGCCTCGCGGAGCGTGAGGTCGGGATCGACCTCGCCGCTGCCGTCGAGCGCGCGCAGCAGGATCGACCGCTGCGGGTGCGTGGCCGCCTCCTCCGGCGTGATGCGCCCGTCGTCGACGAGCTGCTGGACCAGGGTGTGGTCATGGGTGATCTGGTAGAGCTCCCCGCGCCTGAGCAGGTAGGCGCGCGAGTCGCCGACGTGCACCAGGGCGACCTGGGTGCCGTGCCAGAGCATGGCCGTGAGAGTCGTGCCCATGCCTTTGAGGCTGGGATCCCGCCCCACCATCTCGTGCAGCTTGCGGTTGGCGTCGCGTACGGCTGCCTCGATGGCGTTGAGCAGGTCACCCCCCTGTTGAGCCTCTTCCAGAGAGGCCATGGCGTCGATGGCGACTGAGCTCGCCACCTCGCCGTGTGCGTGCCCGCCCATGCCGTCGGCGACGGCGAGCAGGCGGCCGCTAGCGTACGCCGAGTCCTCGTTCCCTTCGCGGAGGAGGCCGACGTCCGAGCGGGCGGCGTAGCGGAGTGCGATGGTCATTTGCGCAATTCAATGACTGTCTTGCCGACGCGGATCGGAACACCGAGCGGCACCGGGGTCGGGCGGGTGACTTTCGAGCGGTCGAGATACGTGCCGTTCGTCGAACCGAGATCTTCCACGATCCACTGACCGTCCTGAGGGAAGAGCCGGGCATGCCGGCTGGATGCGTAGTCGTCGCTGACTACCAGCGTGGCGTCGTTCGCCCGGCCAATGGTGATGGGCGTCTCCGTGAGGTTAATGGTGGTGCCTTGCAGGGGGCCACCGGTAACGACGAGCTGGCGTGGCTCACCCTTCTTGCTCTTGGGCTTGGCCACGGGTTTGGCGGGTTTCACGCCTTTGCGTGGGCCCGCGGGAGCCGTGCGTGAACCGAACAAGTCAGTCCGGATCACGCCGACTGCGGCAATGACGAAGAACCACAGCACCGCCAGGAAGGCGAGCCGGATCAGCAGCAGCGTGAGCTCGGACATGGACCGTCTGTCTACCTCTAATCGCGCCGGAACACCAGAGTCGTGCGCCCCAACGTCACTCGCGTGCCGTTCTGGAGCTCGATCCTGCGTACCGGCTGGCCGTTGACAAAAGTGCCGTTCGTCGACCCGAGATCGACGAGAGCCACGAGCTGGCCCTCGACACGCAGCTCCGCGTGATGACGCGAAACGCCCGGATCGACCAGACGAAGATCGCAGTCCGTACCCCTGCCTAGCAAGGTCACCGGAGTGGTGAGCTCGTAGGAACGGTCGCCCTGCGGGTCGTCCTGGGTGGAGACGAGCAGCCTGGGCCGCCCCTGGAACGCGTGCGGCCTCGACGGAGGCAGGTCGCTCGCCGGGTGGCGAATCTCGTCCTGCTCCACCGTGGCGCCGCGGATGACGCCTGACCTGATGCGGAACAGTCCGACAGCCAGATCGCCGGCCGTCTCGAAACGCACCCGGACCGGTCCCACGAAGGAGTAGCCCTGCTCCTTGGCGTACTCCCTGGCGAGGTTGGCCAGCTCGTGGCTGATGCTGTCGGCGTAGACCTCAAGCCGCTCGCTGTCGGTCGTGGACAGCTCAACCACGAAATCGTTGGGCACGAGTGTGCGGCCTTGGGCGACGATCGCCGCACGCTCATCCATCTCCCGCTGAACCGCGCTGGCGACCTCGACCGGCTGAAGGTCAGATTTGAACGCCCGCGCAAAGGCTCCCTCAACCAAGCCTTCGAGCCTTCGCTCGAAGCGCTGAAGGACTCCCACCGGGTACCTCCCTTCCTCCGTGCATATGATCGCGGCCCCCAGACGCTCGTGGCGCCCGGTCTCCGCTCGTTCCACTTCACGGCGTCCCTGGCGCTCGTCAGCTGTCGCGCCCAGCTCCTCCGCTCCCGTGTCTTATGCGATCGTATCCGGGTTCAGTACCAGTGGCTGTTCCGTGCTACTGTTCTTTCCGCACCCAAAAGGGCGGGTGGCGGAACGGCAGACGCGCACGGTTCAGGTCCGTGTGTCCGAAAGGACGTGAGGGTTCAAATCCCTCCTCGCCCACTCGTTGACAGGGGATCCTTGGTCGCAAGCCTTTCAGGCGTTGCTCCCTCGGGTCCCCTCGCCGTGTCTCCCGGGGGATAACCCCCGGACCCCCAGGCAGGGTCGCTGGCGCTCCCGGGGGAGACCCCCGGGCCCCCATCACAACCCCGTTGTGGTTGGTGTTCGGCCACGCCCTCTTGTGGTGGTGTTCGGCCGGCCCTCTTGTGGGTGGTGTTCGACCAGGCCCTTTTGTGGGTGGTCTCCGGCCGGTCCCCTCGTGGGTGGTGTCCGAACTTCCCTTTGTGGGTGGTGTTCGGCCGGTCCCCTCGTGGGGTCCGGCCAACCGTTCTCGGGTTGTGTCCGGGCAGCGCCTTTGTGGGTGTCCGGTGGTGCTCCTGGGTTCTTTTGTGCAGACCCACATTGGCGAAGCTTGTTGCGGATCGCAAGGGCCGGGGTCTTCCTTTTCAAGAATCTGTCAGTGATGGGGGTTCTCGGGACTGTACGCCTTGGTGGTTGCAAGATGCTTTCTGGTCGCTTGACCGTTGCTGTGTGTTTTAGTTCACAGTCACGCTGCTTTGGTCCTGGTGTCCAGGAGCTCCCCCACCAGGTCCGTGAGGCTCACCATTCCGATGACCGCGTCCTGCTGGTCCGTGACCAGGGCGAGGTGGGCTCTGGCCTCCTGGAGGGCCGTCACCGCCTCGGGGATCTGGGTGGTGCTGCGGAGCCTCGGCACCTTCCTGGCCAGCTCGCGTGCCGTCTTGCCGGGGTTGAGCAGGGCGTCCCTGGCGTGCAGGGCGCCTTCTATGGCCGCCTCGTTCTCCACCAGGAGGCGCAGGTGGTTCGTGGCCGCCGCTGTCTGCTTGATCTCCGAGGTGCCGGCCGTGGGGGCGACCTTGGCCGCTCGGGCGATGGGGGTCATCAGGCGTTCGATGCCCTCGTCGTCGAGGCGCAGGGCGCGCGTCAGGAGGTCGTGTTCCTCCCTGTCCAGCAGGCCCATGCGGCCCGACTCGCCCACCAGCATGGCGAGCTGGCGCGGGGTCCTGGTCGTCGCCAGCTCGTCTCTCGGCTTGACGCCGAAGAGGCGGAGTATGACGTTCGTCAGGCCGTTGAGCGCCGAGAGCAGAGGACGCATCAGCCACGTGAAGCCGCGGAACGGCAGGGTCAGCAGGAGCGCCGCGCGCTCCGGGTGGGTCAGCGCCCAGGACTTGGGGGCCATCTCGCCGATGACCATGTGGAGGAACGTCACCAGGGCCAGGGAGAGGGTCAGGGCGATCGGGAGGCGCAGGCCCTCAGGGACGCCCACCATGGCGAAGACGGGCTCCAGATAGTGCTCGATCGCCGGCTCGGTCACCTGGCCCAGGCCCAGCGTGCACAGGGTGATGCCGAGCTGGGCGCCGGCCAGCATGAGAGAGAGCTGGCGGCCGCCGCGCACCGCCGACTTGGCGGTGAGCCTGACCAGGCGGTTGCCGCCCGAGGCCATCTCCTCGAGGCGGTGACGGCGCGAGGAGACGAAGGCGAACTCGGCGGCCACGAACAGCGCGTTGAAGGCCAGCAGCGCCAGGCTCAGAATGATCATGCTCATCGGGCGGCCTCCGCGTGTCGCGCAGGAGCCAGGCGCACCCACTCGGGCACCCTGCGGTTGAGTGACATGACCGTGAGCTCCGCCAGGTGCTCCTCGACGTCCTCGGTGAACGGGTCGGTGTCAGGCTTGATCGGGACGGTCACCGTGTCGCCCTGGTCGGGCATCCTGCCCAGCCTGGCGAGCACGAGCCCGGCGAGCGTGTCGTAGTCGTCGCTCTCCGGCAGCGCCACACCGGTGGCCCGCTCGACCTCGTCGAGCCTGAGACTGCCCGGCACCTCCCAGACGCCGCCCGGGTGTTCGAGGGCGCCGACCGGCTCCGGGTCGTTCTCGTCGACGAGCTCGCCGACCAGCTCTTCCGCCAGGTCCTCGACGGTGATCACGCCGGCCAGGCCGCCGTACTCGTCGATGACGCAGGCGACGTCGTCCTTGGCCACCCGCATTCTCTCCAGTACGGCGGGCAGCGGCACCGAGGCCGGCACCAGCAGCGCGGGGCGGGTGATCGTGGAGATCGGGCCCTCCTCCAGGCCGGAGGTGAGCAGCTCGCGCACGCCCGTCACACCGACGACGTCGCCGTCCTCGGCGAGGACCGGGTAGCGGGAGTGCCCGCACTCGCGCATGGCGTCGAGCAGGTCGGAGATGGGCTGCGCGTCGCGCAGCGCGACCACGCGGGGCCGCGGGACCATGATCTCCTCCGCGTTGCGGTCGCCGAACTCCAGCGCCCTTTCGAGCAGCTCCGACAGCTTGGGAGGCAGCTCGCCCGCCTGGGTCGACTCCGCGATGATGCGCGAGAGCTCCTCGGGCGTCACGCCGTGCTCGACCTCCTCCACGGGTTCGATGCCGACCCGCCTGAGCAGCCCGGTGGCGGCCGAGTCGAAGAACCGGATCACCGGCCCCACCACCGTGAGATAGACCAGCGTCGAGCGGGCCAGGAACTTGGCCACCACCTCCGGCCTGGCGATGCCGAGGTTCTTCGGGGCCAGCTCGCCGAGCACCATCTGCACCACGGTCGCCACGAACACGCCCGTTGCCACGGAGACGCCGGTCATCATGCCCTCGGGAAGCCCCCAGTCGGACAACCACGGGCGTACGATCACGGCGATCGCCGGCTCGGCCAGGAAACCGACCAGCAGCGCGGTGACCGTGATGCCGAGCTGCGCGCCTGAGAGCATGAAGGAGAGGCGGGACGTCACCTGGAGGGCCCTCTCGGCGGCGGTGTCACCGGCGGAGGCCTGCTCGCGGAGGATGCCGCGGTCGGCGGCGACGAAGGCGAACTCCTGGGCGACGAAATAGCCGGTCGCCGCCGTGAGGAGGATGAGGGACAGCAGCCCGAGATAAGCGCTCACCGCAGTGAGCCTTCAGGGGAACCCGTGCCTGAGCACGGGCAAAGACTCCACGAGTCCGGAGCGGACACGATCATCCCTTCGATAGAGGTCGTCCATAACCGTAACGATGCCGATGGCCTCTATGTTTCCTGAGCCCGCGCGAGGACTCGTCGCCGGTTTGGCGGCGGCCCGGCTCCACCGTTACGGTCGGCTGGTCTGTGTACTTTTCCGTGGGAATTCCTTGACCGAACGCCTTCACTGCCAGGGGTTGGACGTAGCGTCTATGTACGAAGCGAAGGGGAGAAGGCGAAGTGTCTGAGGACGACCGTACGCGGGCCATGCGCTCGCCGGGCGACGGCCGCCCGCTGCCACCGCGGCCCAACGACGTCCCGCGCTCGGGGGGCGCCCCCGCGCACCGGTTCCCGGCGGGCGGGCCGGGCGCGCCAACCCACAAGCTTCCCGCCGCCTCCCAGATCCCCGAGCCGCCGCCGGGCCCGCCCGGCTCCGAGCCGCGCCGGTCGAGCGGGCGCGTGTACGGCAGGCAGCGCTCCGGCGGCGGAGGCGGTCCCGTCAGGCCGTTGAGGTCGAGGGGCGGGCAGGAGCCGAGGGAACCCCGCAAGAGGCCCTCGGGCAGGACGATCGCGAAGATCGTCGCGGGGCTCCTGGTCGCGCTGCTGGTCGCGGCCGTGGGCATGTTCTTCTGGATCGACTCGAGGCTGGCCGGCATCGACGACGTGCTCACCGATTACGAGGACCGCCCCGCTGACGGTCCCGGCACCAACTGGCTGCTCGTCGGCTCCGACAGCCGCAAGGGGCTGTCGAAGGCCCAGCGCAGGAAGCTGGCCACCGGGCGCGCCGTCGGGCAGCGTACGGACTCGATGATGTTGTTGCACATCCCCGACACCGACGACCCGCCGACGCTGGTCAGCCTGCCGCGCGACCTGGCCGTCACCATCTACGGCAAGCAGCGCGACAAGCTCAACGCCGCCTACAACGGCGGGCCGCAGCTGCTGGTCCGCACCATCGAGACGGTCACCGACCTGCGCGTCGACAACTACATGGAGATCGGGTTCGCCGGGTTCGTCGACATCGTGGACGCGGTTGGCGGGGTCGAGATGAACGTGACGGCCGCCGTGAACGACCCCAAGGCGGGGCTCAAGCTGAAGAAGGGCAAGCAGGTGCTCAACGGCGCCCAGGCCCTGGGCTACGTACGCACCCGCAAGGGCGGCGCGTTGCCCGACTACGAGCGCACCAAGCGGCAGCGTCAGTTCCTCGCGGCGGTCGTGAAGAAGGCGGCCAGCCCTGGGGTGCTCATCAACCCGTTCACCTCGATCCCGCTGGCGATGAGCGCCACGGACGCGGTCACGGTCGACTCCGGCACCGGCGCCTTCGACCTGCTCTCGCTGGGGCTCGCCATGGGCGACAGCCCGGTGACGACGGTGGTGCCGTTCGGCGGCAACGAGACCCTGCCCAACGGCGGCGTGGCCGTCAAGTCGGACCGGCAGAAGGCGCTGGCGCTGTTCAACGCGCTGAAGGAGGACAAGCCGGTGCCGAAGAGCGTGCTCGACGCCCGCTGATGCCGTCAGCCGCCGCTGCCGCTGCTCGCGGCGGCGGTGGTCGCGGCGCTGATGGCGGCCATCGTGGCCGCGTTGATGGCGGCGATGGTCTTGGCGACGGCGTCGGCCGTCCACGCGCCCTCGGAGATCTCCTTGATCCGCTGCTTGTTCGCGTCAGGGAAGGCCTTGCGGTCGAGCTTGGCCGCGTGCGCGATCGCGATCAGCACCGCCGTGCGGGGGTCGGGGGTGGCGCCCGCGAGCACGGCCGACACCCGCTCGCGCACGTCCGCCTCGACGCCGGGGTGCGCCTCCGGCCAACGGGTGACGGGGAAGATGCCGAGGGCCCTGCCGCGCTCCTCCGCCAGCACGCCCGACTCCGCCAGCTTGGTCAGCAGGCGCGTGCGCAGCTTGCCCGTCTTCAGCCGCTGCACCCACCAGGCGGGTTTCCTGGCCTTGCTCTCGGTGGCGATGCGGGTCAGCGCGGCGTCCAACTCCGCGTCGCCGAGCGGGCTCGGGTCGGTGACCGCCACCTTCTTGTCGGACAACTCGAGCCGCCCGGCCACGGCCAGCTCGGCGAGGAGCGCGCCGGCGAGCGCGGAATCGAGTCGCGTGGAGTCGATGAGCGGGGTGCCCTTGTCGTCCCGGTAGGCCAGCAGGAGGAACTCTTCGGCGATCGTCACAGTCATCTTCCGACACTAACCTCCCAGCCATGAGCATTTCGGAGAAGTTGCACGCCATCGGCCGTCCCTTGCTGCAGGCGCAGCTCGACCATCCCACGGTGATCGGGATCGGCCGCGGTGACCTGGCGGAACCGGTGTTCAGGTCGTGGCTGGAGCAGGACTACCTGTTCCTGCTGGACTATGTGCGGGTGTTCGCGCGGCTGGCCTGGCAGGCGCCCGACCCGCACCTGGGCGACCTGGTCGACCTGGCGCACGCGACGTACCACGACGAGCTGAACCTGCACAGGTCGTTGTCGGCGGACTTCGGGGCCGACCTGGAGGGCGCGGTGAAGGGGCCGGCGTGTGCGGCGTACACGGGGTTCCTGCTGGAGTCGGCGGCGTCGTACGGGGAAGGGCTGGCGGCGCTTTACCCGTGTATGTGGGGATATTCGACCCTCGGGCAGATATTGGCGGAGAATCCGCCTACTGAGCCGAGATATCGGGCCTGGGTGGACACGTACGCCGACCCCGGGTTCGCCGCGCTCGCCGTACGCATCGCCCAGATGATCGACGAGGCCGACCCGGACCCGGCGCGGGCGGAGGCGAAGTTCAGGGAGGGCATGGCGCACGAGCTGGCCTTCTGGAGCGTGCCGTAGCATCCACAGGCTGTGGACGGCGTGGCGCGGACCGTACCCTGGTGACATGCCGGAACTTCCCGAAGTGGAGTCACTCACCCAATTCCTGCGCGAGCGGGCGGTGGGCCGCACGATTGTGGGGGTCGACGTGGTCGGCTTCCAGGCGCTCAAGACGTTCGACCCGCCGGCCACGGCGCTCGGCGGGCTGAGCATCACCGGCGTGGCGAGGCACGGCAAGTTCCTCGACCTCGACTGCGACGGCCTGCACCTGGTCATCCACCTGGCCAGGGCGGGGTGGCTGCGCTGGCGCGACGACCTGTCGGGCGCCAAGCCCGTCCGCCCCGGCAAGGGGCCGCTCGCGTTGCGGGTCCGGCTCGCGCCCGACGACGAGGGGGCGGCGCCCGGCTTCGAGCTGACGGAGGCGGGCACCCAGAAGCGACTCGCCGTCTATGTCACGCGAGATCCGGGCGAGGTCCCCGGCATCGCCGCGCTCGGCCCCGACCCCCTCGACCCGTCCTTCACGGTCGCCGCGCTCAAGCGCATCGTGGGCGGCAACCGCACCCAGATCAAGGGGCTCCTGCGCGACCAGAAGATCATCGCGGGCATCGGCAACGCCTATTCCGACGAGGTGCTCCACGCGGCCAGGATGTCCCCGTTCAAGATCGCCGCGACGCTCACGGACGCGCAGATCGCCGACCTGCACGAGGCCATCGTCACGACGCTCGGCGAAGCGGTCGAGCGGGCGCACGGGCTGGCCGCGAAGGACCTCAAGGCGGAGAAGAAATCGGGGCTGCGGGTGCACAACCGCGCGGGGCAGCCGTGCGACGTCTGCGGCGACACGATCCGCGAGGTGTCGTTCGCCGACTCGGCGCTGCAGTATTGCCCCACCTGCCAGACCGGCGGCAAGCCCCTCGCCGACAGGCGGCTTTCTCGTCTGTTGAAGTGATTCCCTCTCCTGTTACGGCGCAGCCGGCGTCACCGCACGCGCCGACGCCGGGTGTTCTGTTTGCTGGTTTGTTCTTTCGTTGTACGGCGCAGCCGGCGTCACCGCACCCGCCGACGCCGGCCGCCGTCTGTCATGGCCGGTCGTGAAGGCTCACGGGCTGCTCGCCGTGACGAGCGCCTCCTTGACCGTGTTCCGTGGTTCCCGCGCCTGCTTGGCCGTGCCCTGTGGGTTCTTCCGGCAGCCCGGCCACCAGGACGTTGGTTGTCCTGCGGGGCCGTCTGGTGAGCAGGGCCGTTGCCGCGACGGCGCTCGCCAGCAGCGCGGCCGCCAGCGGGACCGCCAGGGCCGTGCGGAAGGCGGTCATCCCGGCCTCCTGCGTGGTCGCGCTGCCGAGCGCGGCCACGTTGACCGCCGTGACCATCGACACGCCCAGCGCGGCGCCGAACTGGAACGACGAGTTGATCAGCCCGCCGGCCAGCCCTTGCTCGCGGGCCGCGATCCCGTCCGTGGCCGTGATCATGAGCGGGCCGTAGGCGAAGGCGAACATCAGGGCGATCAGCACCATCGACGGCACCATCGCAGCGTAGGTCCAGTCCAGCCCGGCGCCCAGGAAGAGCACGTAGGCCAGCAGGCCCGACAGCAGGCCGCCGAGGATGACCTTGGCGTTGCCGTACCGGTTGACCAGCCACGGGGTGAGCGTCGGCGCGATCACCACGTCGGCGGCGGCCGCCAGCAGGGCGAGCCCGGTCTGCATGGGTGACCAGCCGCGCAACTCCTGCAGGTAGAGCGTGACCAGGAACTGGAAGCCGAAGAAGGAGGCCGTGAGCAGGACGGCCATCACGTTGGCCCGGACCAGCGCCGCCGACCTGAAGATGCCGAGGCGGACCAGGGGGTGCGGGGAGCGGCGTTCGATGGCTGCGAACCCCGCCAGCAGGCCCAGGGCCGCGGCGAAGACCGCGAGCGTCAGCGGCAGGCCCTCGGACGGGTGCTCAAGGCGTACCACTCCATAGACCAGCAGCATCATCGCGCCCGTCACGCTCGCCGCGCCCGCCAGGTCGAAACCGCCGGCCGGGCGCTCCTCCGCGGGCGCCTTCTTGATCAGCAGGATCGCGGCGAGCAGGATCACCAGCGACATCAGCACCGGGGCGAAGAAGACCCAGCGCCAGCCGAACGTGGTGAGCACCCCGCCGAACACCAGGCCGAGCGCGAAGCCGGCGGCGCCGGTGCTGCCGTAGATGATCAGGGCGCGGTTGCGGTCGCGGCCCTCGGGGAAGCTCGTGGTGATCAGCGACAGCCCCGCGGGCGTCATGAAGCCGGCGGCCACTCCGGTGACGAACCTCGCCAACAGCAGCACCCAGCCGTCGTTCGCCACTCCGCCGAGCCCGGAGAAGGCCATGAACACCCCCAGCCAGAGCAGGAACATGCGCCGCCGGCCCAGCAGGTCGGCCGCCCGGCCGCCGAGCAGCACGAAGCCGCCGTAGCCCAGGACGTAGGCGCTCACCACCCCGCTGAGCATGCTCGTGGGCACGCCGAGATCGGCCCGGATGGCGGGGAGTGCGACGTTCAACATGGCGACGTCGATGCCTTCGAGAAAGATGGCCCCGCAAAGAACGATCAGTACGCCCCACGTACGAGCAGGGACAGGCATGACAACCCCCGGTTACCGAAAATCATGTTGGTTCCTTGTTGTAACCGTCCACATCATTGGCCATCATGAGACTTCATGGAAGAAGGCACTTCCGAGTCACTCGGTTACTCCGCAGGCACCATGGACGACGACTACGACGCGCGCCAGTGGGACACCCGTGAGGACTGCGAGGTGCGCCAGATCCTCGATCGCATCGCCGACAAGTGGTCGCTTCTCGTCATCGCCCTGCTCGACTGCAAGAGCCTGCGTTTCACCCAGCTCCGCCGGGAGATCGACGGCGTCAGCCAGCGCATGTTGAGCGTCACGCTGCGCCAGCTCGAACGCGATGGCCTGGTCAGCCGCACGGTCCACCCCGTCGTCCCGCCCAGGGTCGACTACGCGCTGACACCGCTCGGCCGTACGCTGCACGAGACCATCAAGTCCCTGGTCACCTGGACCGAGGCCCACCAGGAGGAGATCGCCCGCGCCCGCGCCGCGTACGACGCACGCGCTCAAGACCTCACTTCGTGAGGCGGGCTCGGTCGTCCGATGCCGTCGTCTTCCCCTGTCACTCCTTCGTCGTTCCTCCTCCGGGCGACGGCACTCCCTCGCGTGTTCTTGGCCTCACTTCGTGAGGCGGGCTCGGTCGTCCGATGCCGTCGTCTTCCCCCGTCACTCCTTCGTCGTTCCTCCTCCGGGCGACGGCACTCCCTCGCGTGTTCTTGGCCTCACTTCGTGAGGCGGGCTCGGTCGTCCGATGCCGTCGTCTTCCCTTGTCACTCCTTCGTCGTTCCTCCTCCAGGCGACGGCACTCCCTCGCGTGTTCTTGGCCTCACTTCGTGAGGCGGGCTCGGTCGTCCGATGCCGTCGTCTTCCCCCGTCACTCCTTCGTCGTTCCTCCTCCAGGCGACGGCACTCCCTCGCCGGGAGATGATGGAGTCATGACCGTTCCTGAGATCGAGCCGGGCGGCATCCCGGCAGACGCCTACCTTCTCGACGTCCGCGAGCAGGACGAATGGCGGGCGGGCCATGCCCGTGAGGCGGTGCACATTCCGATGACCCAGATCCAGGGCCGGGTCGACGAGGTGCCGAGCGACCGGACGGTCTACGTCGTCTGCCGGGTGGGCGGCCGGTCGCTGCAGGTGGCGGCCTGGCTCAACCAGCTCGGGCGCGACGCGGTCAACGTCGGGGGCGGCATGCAGTCGTGGGAGGCGGCCGGGCGTCCGCTGGTCAGCGAGACGGGGGAGCAGCCCTTCGTGGCCTGAGCCGGACGCCCTGCCACCGCGCGCCACAGGCGCTCCGGAGCAGGCCAGAGCGCCACCCATGAGTGCCATGGGTGGCACTTTCGACGCCTGTACGGCTACGGAGTGCCGTCAGCTTTCCCCCTTTTCGCCTCCCCGAGGCGATTGCTCTTTGCGCTGCTGGACACAACCGGCTTGCGGTTGAATGTCGCCGCAGGCCGGCAATTGATTGGCAGGATATGCAGGCTTGAGCGGGTTATGCGATGGTGTGAAGGGACACGAATCCCCCCTTTTCTGCCGTACGCCCGCCGGCCGTTCGCTCTCGCCGTGACGTGGGTCATGCCAGCCCGGGCTGGCCGAACGTGGATGGATGAGGCATCATGGGGCCCGCGGAACTTGGGCATTCCGGCTCCGCACCTACAAATCAATCCGCGGGAGCTTGAGGCAATCAGGCTGAGAGGGCGACTACGGCTGTCGCCGACCGCATGAACCTGTCCGGGTAATGCCGGCGTAGGGAGTGTGCGATGTCGCACGTCGCCGATGAAGTTCCGCTGACTCTCGACGGTCAGCCCCCCAAGACTCTGGGCGTGCTCGATCAGGGCGCGCTCTGGGCCAACCTCGGTGTCAGCCTCCTCGGCTTCTCAGGGGCGCTGCTCCTGCTCAACCCGACCGGCGACGCGCCGCTGAGCCTGGCCGCCGCACTGGTGGCGACGGTGGTCGGCAGCCTGGTCGGCACGGCCATGGTGGGCCTGTCCGCCATCCCCGGCACCCGCACGGGGCAGCCCGCGATGGTGCTGCTGCGCGGCCTGTTCGGGGCCAGGATCTCCTACGCGCCCACGGTGCTGAACATCGTGCAGATGCTCGGATGGGGCGCTTTCGAGCTGTGGGTGATCGCCAAGGCCGCCACCGCGATCTTCGGCGGGGTGGCGTACCCCGTGTGGGTGGTGCTGGCGGGCGTGCTGACCACCGCGCTCACGATCTGGCCGCTCGGCGCGATCCGCCTGCTGCGGCGGTACGTCACCGTCGGCGTGATCGTGTCGATGATCTGGTTCACCTGGTTCTTCCTGTCCGAGGCGCCCGCGCCCGCCGGCGGGTCGTGGACCGGGTTCGCCCCGGCCGTCGACTACGTGATCGCGCTGTCGGTGTCCTGGGTGCCGCTGGCCGCCGACTTCGCCCGGCACTCCCGCTCGGGACGGGCGGCGTTCACCGGGATCGTCGGCGGCTACACGATCGCCCAGGTGGCCTGCCTCGGGCTCGGCGTCTACGCCGTGGCCATCGCCGGCGCCGCCGCCGTGGAGGCCGACAACACGGCCGTGTTCACCCCGTTCGTGGCCGTTCCGCTGGGCGCGCTGTTCTTCGGCATCCTGGTGTTGCGCGAGACCGACCAGTCGTTCGCGAACGTCTACTCCACCACCATGTCGCTGCAGAACCTGATGCCGCGCGTCGACCGGCGGGTCATCTCCACCGCCATCGGCGTGTTCACGGTCGTGATCGCCCTGGTCGTCGACGTCACCTCGTACGGCGCGTTCCTGGGCGTGATCGGGGCGGTGTTCGTGCCGATGTTCGCGGTGCTGGCCGTCGACTATTTCGGGTTCGGCCGCTCCGACCACTGGAACACCGACGAGGACGCCCCCTCGCGCTGGTCGATGCTGGTGCCGTGGGCGCTCGGCTTCGCCGCCTACTGGCTGACCACCTCGACGCCCACCATCGCGGCGTGGGACGGGTTGTGGGCGTCGGCCCGCGACGCCATCGGCTTCACCAGGCAACCGTGGATGAACGGCGCGCTCGGCGCGGCGGTGGTGGCGGCCCTCGTGACCGCGCTCATCGGCGTGCTGCGGAGGCGCGCTGTTCGACGTTGAGCAGGTGCTGCTTGGCGCTCGCGCCACCCGCGTACTCGCCGAGCGCGCCGTCCTCGCGCACCACCCGGTGGCAGGGCACGATCACGCAGACGGGGTTGGAGGCCAGCGCGTTGCCGATCGCGCGCAGCGCGCGCGGCCTGCCGATGCTCTGGCCGATCTCCTCCAGCGTCGTGGTCGTGCCGTAGGGGACCGCCGTGGTCTTCTGCAGCACCGACCGGGCGAACGTGGTGGCCAGCGCCCAGTCGACCGGCGTGGCGAACGCGCGCAGCCGGCCGGAGAAGTAGGCGTCGAGCTCTCTGCGCACCGGGTCGAGCCGCCGCGCGTCGTTGCCGATGAACGTGCCCACATGCCGGCTGACCAGCTCGAAGACGTCGTTCTCCCTCTCGAAGCTGCAGGCCGCGATGCCCTTGCCGGTCACGGCCAGCACCAGCCTGCCCACGGCGCCGTCGTAGGTGCCGAACGCGATGTCGGGCGGCGTCTCGCCGCGGTAGGTGCTGGAGGTCACCCGCAACAGGGCATCGAGATCACCGCTCGCCATTCGCCCTCACCCTCCACACCCGCCGAGATCGCCGTGACCGCAGCGTATCGGACGGATCGCCCGACGCACCTACCAAGCCACGTGCACTATGGAGGTGTGGGGGACGAATGGGCCGGTAGTGACGACGAGATCGCACGCGCGGTGCTCGCCGGTTCGCCCAACGCCGTCGTGGCGCTCGACCGTGACCAGAGCGTGCTGGTCTGGAACGAGGCCGCCGAGCGGTTGTTCGGGTGGGCGGCCGAGGACATGCTCGGGCGGCGGGCGCCGATCGTGCCCGGCGAGCTGACCGCCGAGCTCAACGCCGTGCTGGAGCGCGTACGCACGGGAGAGTCGGTGTCGCTGCGCACCAAACGCCTGCGCAAGGACGGCGTCCTGCTCGACCTCCGGGTGGACATCAGCGCCCTGCGCCTGGGCAACGCCGTGGCCGGATACGTCTGCGTGCACCATCCGGCGTGGGCCGACGAGCTGGCCAGGCACCGCATGGCGCGCAGGGAACGCCTCGTGCGCAGGCTGACGGACGTGGTCGGCGACATCAACTCCGAGCTGGAGTTGTCGGCCGTGCTCGACCGGATCTCGGCCAGCCTCACGGAGCTCACCGGCGCGGACGCGGGCGGGTTCGTGCTGATCGAGGGCGACCGGTTGCGGCTGGTCAGCACCTACCAGTTGCCGGAGGCGATCAGGGGCACCACCACCGACCTGCGTACGAGCCTTGTGGACAAGTTGTTACGCACCGGCAAGACCGTCATGCTGGAGACGAACGGGCTCGACGAGCTGGTGTGGGCGCGGCTGGACGGCCTGCACACGATCACTCTGGGCCTGGCCGCCGTCGGCGGGCGCCCGTACGGAGCTCTCTACGCGCTCTTCGCCCGGCGTGTCCCCGGGCATCTCGAACTCGAACTGCTGGAACTGCTCGCCGGTCATGCGGGCATCGCCGTGGGCAACGCGGTCGCCTACCAGGAGGCGGTGCGGCAGCGGGCCCATGAGCGGGCCGTCTTCGACGCCAGTGCCGACGGCATCGCCGTGCTCGACGGGGCGGGCCGCGTGGTCCGCTGGAACCCGGCCGCCGCCGCTCTGACCGGGTTCTCGGCTGACGACGTCATCGGCGGGCCCCCGCCGTTCCCGCTGCCCGAGCCGGGTGAGAAGGTCACGTTCCAGTTGGAGACGGGCCCCTGGCTGGACGTGGTGAGCGCGCGGATCGAGGAGACCGGCGAGGTGGTCATCGACTTCCGCGACGTGACCGCGGCCAAGGAGCTCGAGGAGGCCAAGGACCTGTTCCTGGCCACGACCAGCCATGAGCTGCGCACTCCGATCACGATCGTGCGGGGGTTCGCCAGCACGCTGGACTCGCGCTGGGACAAGCTGAGCGACCCCGAGCGCCGTTCGGCCGTGCACACGATCGCCGAGCGGTCCAGGTCGCTCGGCCAGCTCATGGACCACCTGCTGCTGGGCTCCAGGGCGGGGGCGGACGAGCTCAAGGTCCGGTTCGAGGAGTTCGACCTGGCCGAGCGGATCCGGGCCGCCACGCTCGGGCTGCCCGTGTTGTCGGACAAGCACCGGGTCGAGGTGACGCTCCCTGACGGACTGCCGAACGTGCTGGGTGACGCGCTGGCCACGGACATCGTCCTGGGGCAACTGCTGGAGAACGCCTTCAAGTACTCGCCCGAGGGCGGGTTGATCGCCGTGGAGGCCTGGCCCGAGGCCGGCAACGTCGTCGTGGTCGTCGACGATGAGGGCGTCGGAATCGCCCCGCCTGACCGGGAGCGGATCTTTGAGCGCTTCGTCCAGGTGGACAGCGGCGACCGGAGAAGGTTTGGTGGAGTAGGGCTCGGGCTCTACATCGTCCGCAGCCTCGCGAGGGCACAAGGAGGCGACGTGAGCGCCCATCCGAGACCGGGAGGTGGCACCCGCATGCGGCTCGTTCTGCCCTATCGGATCCGACACACCGATGCGGTAACGAGGCGGTCACAGTTGCGCTGATCTATCGTCCAATGTGTACAAGCTGTGATCGAGATGCGGTTTCTGGAGTCGGCTAACGGGGCATTTCGGTCGTACCGGGGAGTGTTCCCATGGGGGGCACAGGGAACGGGGAGGTGGGTGTGTCAAGCGTGGTGCTGCTCCCGTACGCGCCGTCCAGCGTCGCCGTCGCCCGCCAGCGTCTGAGCACTGACCTGCAGGACGGCGGGGTTTTCTCCGCGGCGATCGACGACGCCGTGCTCGTGGTGAGCGAACTGCTGAGCAACGCGTTGCGGCACGCGCACCCGCTTCCTTCGGGCATGGTGCGGGTCGCCTGGCTGCGCAACGAGGACCACATCGAGGTGGCGGTGAGCGACGGAGGAGCGGCGACGGAGCCACGCGCCGGCCGCCCGACACTGTCCTCGCTCGGGGGCCGAGGGCTCGGCATCGTCGAATATGTGGCGGAAAGCTGGGGCGTCCGGCACGAGGGCGAGACCACGACGGTGTGGGCCATCCTGCCCGCTCCGCACAGCAACGGCTCGGTGAACGGGCAGGTGGCGACGCTCAGAGAGGCCGGCTAGCGAGCACGGCCCGCTCGCTCACGGCCCACGCCGTGGAGACGAGCAGATAGATTCCGGCCGCCAGCGGCAGCACGAGCGCGGCGAGCACGGAGCCGTACGGCAGCAGCGGCATGATCTTCTTCATCAGCTCCGGCTGCTCTTCGGTGATCTTGATCTGCCTCGCGGAGAACCACGCCACCGCTGCGACCAGGACGATGACCAAGAAGAAGACCAAAACCGGGGTGCTGACCAGACCGTAATTAGCGATCACGCCCGCCACCTGTTGCCCCAGCGGAGCCCCGAACAGGTCATGCCCGGCCAGCGCGGTCGGATGCGTGGCCACCCGGTACATCAGCCACATGAACGGAAGTTGCGCCAGCATCGGCATGATCCCGGCGAACGGCGAGCTGCCCTCCTTGGCGTAGAGGGCGGAAACCTCCTTGGCCAGCCGCTCGGGATTGCGCTGGTGGCGCTTCTGCAGCGCGCGCAGCCGGGGTGCCAGCCTCTCCTTGATCTTGGTGGTGCGAGCCTGGCGCACGTTGAGCGGCAGCAGCAGAAGGCGTACGGCCAGCGTGAAGAGCACGATGCCGAGCGCGGCATGGCCCCCGGACACGGTGATGACGAACGTGACAACAGAATCGATCATGAGCCCTGTTTCCGCGTGAGAGAGGAAGGGCTCACTCGGCCTGCGCCTGAGGAGCCCCGCTTGGAAGGAAGCGGGGCATGCCTAGGGCGCGCGTGGACGCGGGCGGCCGGCCGCGTCAGGGTCGCGCAGGCGCTGGAACGCCGTGCGCCGCGCGTAGGTCAGCGGGAAGCGTCGTGGCTCGCCGCCGAAGACGGGCAGCAACGTGGCCGCCCATGCGACCAGCAGCAGGACCGCCACCAGGGTGATCCCCGCCAGCCACGGGTCGAACAGGAGCTGCGTCACCGGCTCAGTGCGACCGTGAGGACTTGCCCATCACCGTGACCACGACGAAGACGAGCAGAGCGACCACACCGATGATCAGGGCGACCTTGAGCAGCCCCAGCACCATCGGCAGGAGGAAGTTGAACAACACGAAGAGACCCAGCAGGGTCCCGAGAACGAGCATCACGACTCTACCCATGAGGCCACCGTACGTCCTCATGGCATGATCCGCGACGCTTACGAAGTAATGACGTCCTTGCCACCTTCGTAAAGCCGGGCCGTACCGTGAAGTGGTGAACACCCGCATCCTGGTCGTGGACGACGATCCGACCGTCTCCGAGGTCGTTGCCCGCTATCTGGAGCGCGACGGGCACGAGGTCGAATGCGTGGGCGACGGCGTCGAGGCGCTGCGCAGGGCGCTGGCCCACCCGCCGGACCTGATGGTGCTCGACCTGATGTTGCCGAAGCTCGACGGGCTTCAGGTGTGCAGGAAGCTCAGGGAACGCTGGCCCGTACCGGTGATCATGCTGACCGCGCTCGGCGAGGAGATCGATCGGGTGGCCGGGCTCGAGACCGGGGCCGACGACTACGTGACCAAGCCGTTCAGCCCGCGCGAGTTGGCGCTGCGCGTCCAGTCGGTGCTGCGCCGCGCCCGCGGAGCCTCCGTCACGGGCGGCACCGGCGTGCTCCGTGACGGAGGCCTGGTGGTGGACGTGGGCGCCCACGAGGTGCACCTGGAGGGTGCGGAGGTGATGCTGACGGCGCGGGAGTTCGACCTGCTGGCCCACCTCATGCGCAACCCCCGCCAGGCGTTCAGCCGGTCCGCGCTGCTCAACCAGGTGTGGGGGTGGTCGTTCGGCGACTCGTCCACCGTGACCGTGCACGTGCGGCGGCTGCGCGAGAAGATCGAGCCCGACCCCACCAGGCCGCGCAGAATCGTGACGGTGTGGGGGGTCGGCTACCGGTACGAACCCCTGGAAGACGGGCCCTGATGCCTCGGACGACCGCCCTGACGCAGCCGGCGGTGGCCGTCGGCGACCTGGCCATGGTCGTCGCCGTGACCGCCGGGCTCGGGCTGCTGATCGCGTTCGCGGGCGTCGCGGTGATGTGGCGGCTGCGCACCCGGTCGATCGGCGTGATGCTGGCCGTGGTCGTGGTCGTCGCCGTGGCGGCCACGCTGGCGGGCGTCGTGGCGATCATCATGAAGATGATCATCGCGGGGGCGGTCAAGGACTTCGTGCTGAGCGTGGTGACCGTGGGCGGGCTCGTGGGGCTCGGGGTCGCGTTCGTGCTGGCCAAGCGGGTGGTCGGCGAGAGCAGGCGGCTGGTGGCCGCCGTGCTCCACCCGCCGTTCGTGGCGCCCGAGGGGCTGCCCGCCGAGCTCCAGACGATCGCCAACACCCTGGAGGAGGCGTACGCGCGCGAGCAGGCGCTCGAAGGGGCGCGGCGGGAGCTGGTCGCCTGGGTGAGTCACGACCTTCGCACGCCGCTGGCCGGGATGCGGGCCATGGCCGAGGCGCTGGAGGACGGCGTGGTCTCCGACCCCGAGACGGTCGCGCGCTACCACGGGCAGATCAAGCAGGAGGTGGAGCGGCTCTCCGCGATGGTGGACGACCTGTTCGAGCTGTCACGCATCCACGCGGGCGCCCTGCGGCTGTCGCGGGCCAGGATCGGGCTGGCCGACCTCGTCGCCGACACCCTGGCGGGGGCCGAACCGCTGGCCCGCGCCAAGGGCGTGGTGCTCACGGCCGAGGCGGCGGCCGTCGTGCCCGTGGAGGCCGACGCGGGGGCGCTGGGGCGGGCCCTGGGCAACCTGGTGGTCAACGCCATCCGGCACACGCCGTCTGACCAGACCGTGGTGCTGCGGGCCCGCGTGGACGACACGGGCATGGCTTGCCTGTCGGTGACCGACTGCTGCGGGGGGATCCCCGAGGAGGATCTGCCCCGGTTGTTCGAGGTGGCTTTCCGAGGGGAGGCCGCACGCACTCCTACGGCCGACGGCGGGGCGGGGCTCGGGCTGGCCATCGCGCAGGGGATCGTGGAGGCGCACGACGGGAGGATCGAGGTGGTCAACGACGGGCCGGGGTGCCGGTTCGAGATCCGGCTTCCCCTGGTCGCGGGCTGATCCCTCGGGTGCTCAGGCGCTTTCCGGAAGGTCGACGTTGGAGCGGGGCAGGCCGAATGACTCCGACATTGCCCGAAATGTCGGGCAAGGCCAGCGCCACATGCAGCTCCTGCACCGCAGGATCGGATGGGCCGTGTCACTCGTGATGCCCCCCGCGTCCCTCGGCTGGTGGAGGTCGAGCAGCCTGAGTCCGAGCTCGGAGAACCTGAGCAGGTCGGCGCGCGCGCCGGCGAGGAAGTCGAGGTCCTCGATCGCGAGCCGGGTGCGGATGGGGACATAGCCTTCGTGGTTCACCAGGCCGCGGAGGCGTCCTGCTTCGTCATCCCATGAGGTGGCCTTCTCTGTGCGGATGAGGATGGTCTCCAGTCGTTCGCGGAGCCCCTGACGCTGAGGATCTTCAGGATTGTCTGCGTTCATCGATCCGGGGGCCCGCCTGACGTGCCCCAGCCCCTCCTTCGCCATGACGCGGTTGCCAGTTCCGATGTCACGCTGTCAAGCTTCGCGTACTCTCCGTTTCCATGGAGCCCAAACGGAGGACAAAAACCTGTGGTCGCCCTATCGGCGTGACAACGTGACCGGAAGCCTCCGCGCCGCTAGCCTGCCCATGTGGAGCTCAAGGTCTCGACTCGATCACAGGCCGGGTGCGCGCTCGTCGCCATCACCGGAGAAATCGACCTGTACACGGCGCCCCACCTGCAGTCCGAGTTCACTCGGCTCCTGCAGGAAGGGCCTAGCCGGGTGGTCATCGACATGTCCGCCGTGGATTTCTGCGACTCCACGGGGATGAACGTGCTGCTCTCGGCACTCAAGCGCATGAAAGAGCAGGGAGGGGCGCTCGACGTGGCCGCGCCGCGTCCCGCCGTACGCAAGATCCTGCAGGTCACGGGGCTCGACTCGGTGTTCACCGTGTACGACGAGGTGCCGCAGGAGTTTCTCATAGCCGAGGGATCATGAAGGAAGCCGCGCGTGCGGAGGTGACGCCCGATGGGCGGTGACACGGCGGCCGTCATCCCGGCCGCCAACGAGGCGGACCGCATCGCGGCCACCGTCAGGGCGGCGGCGGCGCTGCCCGGCGTCGACCTCGTCGTGGTCGTCGACGACGGCTCGTCCGACCAGACCGGCCGGGTCGCCCGCGCGGCCGGCGCCCGGGTGGTGCGCCACAGCCGCAACAAGGGCAAGGCCGCCGCCATGGAGACGGGTGCGGAGTCCGTACGCCTCCTCGACGAGGACGCCGCTCCCCGGCATCTCCTCTTCCTCGACGCCGATCTGGGCGACACGGCCCAGGCCGCCGCCCCGCTCATCGAGCCCGTACGCGCCGGCGAGGCCGACATGACCATCGCCGTGTTCACCACCCGGGTGCGGCTCGGCGGCCACGGCTTAGTCGTCCGCCTGTCGAAAGAGGGCATCCGCCGGGCGACCGGCTTCGAGCCCGTCCAGCCGCTCAACGGCCAGCGCTGCCTCACCAGAGCCGCTTTCGAGGCGGCCAGGCCGCTGGCGCACGGGTTCGGCGTGGAGACGGCGCTGACGATCGACCTGTTGCGCAAGGGGTTCCGGGTCACCGAGGTCGAGGTCGACATGGCACACCGCGCGACCGGGACCGACTGGCGGGCGCAACTCCACCGGGCCGTGCAGTTGCGCGATGTGGCGCGGGCGCTGGCCACGCGGGAGCCACTTGTCACGCAAAATCTGGACAAACTCCGCTTCAAGCGCTGACCACCTGTCGTACGGGAAACGTTCCGGCTCGTGTGCGTGCTCTGGGGCGTGCGGAGGGCTGCCCCGTCCGTCCGGAACCACCTGGCGAATGTGCTGGAATCTTCCGGTGACTTCGCAATCGTGGCGCGACAAGGCACGAGGCCGGCTCGCGTGGGCGGCCACGGCGGCGATCGGCGCCTCGATCCTGCTGACGCTCACCATCGGCCTGCTCGGTCCTTCGCCGATGGTCCCCGCATTGACCGGCCCTGCCTGGCAACCGCCCTACTCCTTCGAGGTCCGGCCCGACCCCCATCTCACGATCGCCATGGCCGCCGCCGCCCTCGTCCTCGGCGGCCTCGGCCTCCTGCTCGCCCTGTCCCTCACCCGCGGCCCCCGGGTCCCCCCTGATCTCGCGCGCACGGCGGTCATGATCGGCTGCCTGGCGGCGGGCCTGCTGGCGTTCCTGCCTCCCTCGGGTTCCGGTGACCACCTCAACTACGCCGTCTACGGCCGCATGGTGACGCTGGGCGTCGACCCCTACACCCACGGCGCGGTGGATCTTCCCGGCGACCCCATCGCAGATGCGGTCGAGGAGCCGTGGCGGGAGGAGCCGAGCGTCTACGGCCCGGTGGCTACGGCTCTGCAGGCGGTGGCGAGCTGGGTGGGCGGCGACTCGCTCCGGCTGACGATGTTCGTGCTGGCCCTGTTCAACGCCGCCGCCTTCATCGTGACGGGCCTGCTCATCGACCGGTTCGCCCGTGGCGACCCGGCGAGACGCCTGCGCGCCGCGTTGTTGTGGACGGCCAACCCGCTCCTGCTCTACCAGTTGGTGGCGGGCATGCACGCCGACACCCTCGCCATCGCCTGCATGGTCGCGGCCCTGCTGTCCAGGGCCCGGCCCGCGGGTTCGGGTGTCCTGCTGGGCCTCGGCGTGGCGATCAAGATCAACGCCGGTCTCGTCGCCCTGGGCCCGGCCTGGGAGTTGCGACGGCGCCCTGCCCGGCTGGCGCTCATGGCCGGGTGCGCCCTCGCCGTGGTGGTCGCCGGTTACGCGATCGTCGGCACGGCGGCGATCGAGCCGATGACCCGCACCAGCAAGGCCATCTCGCACGCCTCGTTCTGGAAGCTCGTCCAGGGCTGGCTGCAATCCGTCGTGGGCACCGGCAGCGCCTACCGAGGGGAGATCCAGGTGGGCTCGCTCCTGGTGCTCGCGCTCGTCGCCTGGTTCCTGTTCCGCCTCGCATCCCGTACGGCATCGCGTGCCGGTTCGGTGGCCACGGATGGAGGAGGTCTGGACGCTCCCGTCGTGGCGGCCGTGCTGGTGGTGGCGTACGTGTTCGCGACCCCCTACATCCTGCCGTGGTACGACGGGCTGGCGCTTGGCCTGCTGGCGCTCGTCACGGCGTCGGCCCTCGACGGGTTCGTGGTCGCGCACCTGCTGGTCCTGTCGCTGGCCTACCTGCCCGCCAGGGTGGAGGGCCAGCCACAGGACCTCGTGTGGCTCAGCACGGTGCTCAGACCCCAGCTCGGGTGGGCCCTGCTGGCCCTGACCGTGGCGCTGCTGGTGTGGGCGTGGCGAGCTGCAGGGCGCGCACGCACGCGGCCAGCGTCAGCGGCACGGCTACCGTCAACGCCATAGAGGGGATGGCGATGCCCGAGTCGTTCATGAGGAAGGCGACGAACGCGCACGTGAGCGTACCGAAAAGGCCCGCTCTGAGCACCGGGGCCAGCGCGTAGACCTGGCCCAGCGCGGAGGCGCCCCAGCGTGATGGGCGGGCGAGCACCAGGAAGAGAAAGGCCAGAGCGACCACGGAGAGGAGGGTCAGCGACCAGTTGCCGACGGTCACGCCGACCATGGCGGTGAGCTTGCGCCCGACCACCGTCCACGCCTGGCCGTCGATGATCTGCTGCACGAAGGTGCCCAGGTGGGTGCGTTCAGGCTCGGGCCGCAGCCAGTCGAACACCGACAGCGTCCCCACGAGCAGCGCCCCCGCCAGGCCGACGAGCGCCAGCTTCAGCAGTGACACGCGCCGGCCCGACAGGAGGATGAGGAAGACGGCCAGGCCGATCACGAAGGCCGGCACGCCGCCGAAGTCGGCCCCCCACGACGGCCATCCGTCCGCGAAGACGGCCAGCCCTCCATAGACCGCGCACGCCGCGACGACCACGACCCTGGACACCCCCTTGCCGAGCAGCCACTGGGCCACCCCGGCCAGGCCGAGCAGGGTGCCGGTGGCGTAGACGGCGAAGGCGATGTTGCTGAAGCCGTAGAACCGTCCTCCGGTGACGGGCTCGTAGCCGGTCACGGCGTTCACCTGGAGCTTGGAGCCGGTCATGACGTCGAGGAGAAGCGCGAGCGAGGTGACGGCGGCGACCACGGTGAGAGGGCCGAGCACGTGGGAGCGCCACGGCCCCGCGAAGGCCGCGGCGGTGATCAGGGCGGCGATGGCGACGATCGTCACGATCACCGAAACCATCGGGACCGGCAGCGTCCACCAGGGCACCAGCTGGGCCAGGAAGGTCGACACGGGAATGGCGCCGCTGACGACCGCGACGACCTGGACGGCGACGAGCAGCCTGGACGCGCTCGCCAGGCCTGCGGCCGAGCCGTCCGGCGGCGGCACGACAGCGGAGGCGGCCGGTGTTTCCGGCGAGGCGGGGGTCGGCGGGGTGCGGGGCCGGCCGTTCTTGGAGCGGCGGCGGAGAGCCAGGGCGGCGAGGGCGTAGAAGAGGAGTTGCACCGTCACCAGGACGGTGAAGAAAGGGCCGCGTACGTCGCGGAGCACCTGACTGGCCAGGTCGGCGTCGGCCAGGTCCGTCACCGTGCCGGCCGGGTCGGGCGGGGCGGCGTCGCCGGACCGCCACGGGCGGCCGACGACCTCGCGGGGCGCCGGCAGGCCGAGGAGCTGGACCGCGGTGGCGGTGAGGTCGGTGATCGTGACCAGGGAGTCCTGGCGGGTGGAGGTGGCCGTGAGGCGGCCGTGCGGGAACGGCGGGCCACCAGGAGCCGACGGGCCGGCGGCGACGGCCACGTGGAGGTGGGCGTTGGGCGTCACATCGGAGACGCCGGCCAGCAGGACGGAGGTGCCGGCGGGCAGCTTGCCGAGCAGGGCGCCGATCTGCCGGTCGGCCCGGGCCACCGCCGCCTTTCTGGCCTCGGCGGGCATCGGGGTGGGGACGCCGTACTCGTCCAGGGGGCGGGCGGCCCAGGCGGTCGCCAGGTCCGCGGCTTCGAAGACGACGAGGTCGTAGGGGGCCAGGTCGGCGGCGGAGCCCAGGTCGGGGGCGTAGGTGGCGACGTTTCCCGAGGTGTCGGCCGCCGCGAGCGCGGCTCCGGGGCCGATCGCGGCCACCTTCCCCCCGCCGTCCCGCACGACCCGGCCCAGGGTGCCCAGCCGGGCGTCGAAGCCCGTCTCGCCCTGGTGGGCGCTCAGCGCCTCCCATCCTGGGACCGTGGCGCCCTCACCCGATTGCCGGGGTACGGGGACCGGGAGGCAGCCCTTGCCCGGCGTACCCGCTCGCTGGCCTGCCGAGACGGTCAGCCAGCCCGCCGTGGGGCAGGTGATGCCCCGGTCGGGGGGCGGCACCGTACGGGTGGAGAGCGAGGCGGAGGAGCCCTTGCCGACGAGGTCCCACAGGTGGGGCGTTCGTGACCGGTCGAGGTCGCTCCACTCCAGGCCGGGCACGCCGACCAGGGCCACGCGCCCCCTGACCGCCCGATCCTGCGCCGCCTCCGTACGGGCCTGCGCCGTTGCTGCCGGGGCGGCCTGCGCCGTCTCCGCGCGCGCCGCCGCGGGCACGATGGCCGTGGCCAGGGCGACGCCCAGCAGCAACGTCATCACGCGGTGGAGGGGACGGCCTGATCGCACACGCCGTCGGCCGCGCGACTCGTGCCCGCCGCCGTACGGGTCCGGCCTGGCGTCGTTGGGCATGTGCGGGAACTCCAGCGTCTTCGGGGAAGGATGTGCGTCCGATCGTAGATGCTGAGCGCAGGCGGGCTTCGGTCGTCGGCACGGCGCGTGGGCGCGCGCTGGCGCCTGAGCGTGCGGGCAAGCCGGCGGCGGGCAAGGCGTGCCCGGCACGGTACGCTGCTCGGTCATGAGGTCCGTGAGTACGTGCCACCCCGAGGGGGCGGGGCCTGTGCCAACCGTGCGGCGAGCAACACTCCGTTGACCCTTGGCCACGTCAAGCCCCGATCCAGAAGCGACTCCCGGCCCGGCACCCTCCGGCGGGCCGACGGCCACGCCTGCGCGATCGCCGGGGAAGACCAGCCGTGAGCGCCCTGTCGGCGACCCGTCTGCCCCGCGACGCGGGGAAAGCGACGGAGCAGGTCCGGTGACCGGGGCCGTGGGGCGGCGGCAGTGGTGGGCGTGGGCGGTCGTGGTGCTCGTCGTCGCGGCGGCCGTGACCCCGCTGGTGCACACATGGCTCACCAACGCGGACGATCAACGCCTGGTCGACCTGGACGTCTATCGCACCGGGGGGCAGATGCTCCTCGACGGGCGGCCGGTCTACGACTACTTCACCCCCGCGCCGCAGCTGCTGCCGTTCACCTACCCGCCCGTCGCGGCGATGCTGGCCGTCGGGCTCGCCGGCATGTCCTGGGGCGTCGCGCAGTGGGTGTGGACGGCCGGGATCTTCGTGGCGCTGGCCGTGACCGTGGGCTTCGCGTTCAGGGAGGCCCTCGGCACGTGGCGGAAGTACGCGCCGTGGGCGTTCGGCCTGTTCATGGTGGCCTGCGCGTACATGATGCCCATCCGAGACCAGGTGCGGTTCGGCCAGGTCGACATCCTGCTGGTCGCCCTGTGTGTGGCGGACTGCGTGGCCAGGAGGCCGTGGTGGCCGCGGGGGTTCCTGATCGGGCTGGCCACGGCGGTGAAGCTGACGCCCGGCGTCTTCCTGATCTACCTGCTGGTCACCAGGCAGTGGCGGACGTTCTTCATGGCGGCGTTCGCGGCGGCGGTGCTCACGCTGCTGCCGTTCGCGGTGATCCCGCAGGACGCGGCCGACTTCTGGTTCTCGGCGCTGCTCGATCCCGAACGCCTCGGCGCGAACGCGGCCACCACCAACCAGTCGATCCGCGGCATGCTCATCCGCCTCTACCTGCCCGACCTGCTGACGTCCGCGATCTGGGTGGTGATCGTGGCCGCCGTCGGCTGGTACGGGTTCCGCGGCGCGCGGGACGCGTACCAGGCGGGAGACTCCATCACCGCGGTCGCGCTCGTCGGCCTGATGGCCGTGCTGCTGTCGCCGGTCGCCTGGATCCACCACCTGGCCTACGTGGTCGTGGTGCTCGGCGCGATCGTCGGTGACGGCCGCGACCCGGTCAGGCTGCGGGTCGCGGCCGGGGTGTGGCTGTACTACGTGGTGCCCGTCCCGTGGTGGGGCGTGTCGCTGAAGGCGGCCGACATCCCGGGCGTCAGCCTGGTGTTCGGGAAGATCGTCCAGAACGGGTTCGGGCTGGGAGCGCTGGCCCTGGTGTGGTTGCTGGCGTCCTGGGTGCCGAAACGCCGGATGCTCGCTTGACCCGGCCATTACTCTTTGTGTCGTGCTCGTTACCGCATGGGTCTTCGTGGGCGTTCTGGCCGGGGTCAGCGGCGTGCTCATCGGCTGCCTGGCCCTCCGCCGGGCGCAGGCCACGGTGGAGGACTGCCGGCGGATGCTCGCCCGGCAGACGCACGAGGGCGGGCACGATCTCAAGGCCATCAGAGACGTGGCCGTCTGCCGGTACGACGCCCTCGCGGAGATGACCGGGCGGCTGTCGTTCTCGGTGGCGATGATCAACGGGCTGGGCGACGGCATCGTGCTGACCTCGATCAACGGGCGCAGCGAGACGCGTACGTACGTGCGGTCCGTGGTGGGAGGAAAGGGCGAGCAGCAGTTGTCGCCAGAAGAGGAGGAGGCCGTGCGCGCGGCCCGCCTGGGGCTGGGCCCGCTGATCAAGGCGCGGGCTTCGCGGCAGCTGTAGCCGGTCGTCCCCACGCGCTCGGCCGAATGGTCACCATGCGCTGCCCACCTGCGGATACTCTGGACTCATGCCCCGTCTCGCCTATCTCGGACCCGAAGGCACCTTCACCGAAGAGGCCCTGCGGCTCCTCGACCCCACCGCCGAGCGCCTGCCCTGCGCCAACGTGAGCGCCGCGCTCAACGCCGCCCGCGCGGGCGATGCCGACGGCGCCGTCGTGCCGCTGGAAAACTCCATCGAGGGCGCCATCACCACGACGCTCGACGAGTTCGCCTGGGGCGAGCCGTTGCTGATCACGGCCGAGCTGCTGCTGCCCGTGCAGTTCTCGCTGCTGGCCCGGCCCGACACCGAGATGGCCCACGTCAAGCGGGTCTACACGCATCCCGCGGCCATCACCCAGTGCCGCGCCTTCATCTCCCGCGAGCTGCCCGACGCCGTCGTGGTGGCCGCCCCGTCGACGGCGGCCGCGGCCCAGGAGGTGTCGCTGCCCGGCTCTCCCTACGACGCGGCCATCGCAGCCCGCATCGCGGGCGAGCACTACGGGCTGGTCGAGCTGGCCTCCGACATCGGCGACAGGTCCGACACGGTGACCAGGTTCGTCCGGGTGGGCCGCCCCCAGCCGCTGCCCGCGCCGACCGGTTCCGACCGCACCACGCTGGTGGTCTTCCTCGCCGACGACCACCCGGGCGCGCTGCTGGAGATGCTGACGGAGTTCTCCGTACGCGGGGTCAACCTGACGCGCATCGAGTCGCGGCCGACCGGCGACGGCATCGGCCGCTACTTCTTCCACTTCGACTTCGAGGGGCACATCGCCGACGCCCGTGTCGGCGAGGCGATCGCGGGGCTGCACCGCGTCTGCGGCGAGGTGCGGTTCCTGGGGAGCTATCCGCGCGCCGACGGGGTGACGCCGCAGATCAGGCGCGGCACGTCCGACGACGCGTTCGGCGAGGCGGCCGAGTGGCTGGCGCGGGTCCGCGCCGGCCAGGTCTGAGTGCGCCGGCACGCGCGACGGGGCCCGCGACGTGCGGCGGCGGCGACTCGGCGTAATAGAGGGGCGGGCCGCGGTCCGGCGCCGGTAGCCTTTTCCTTGTGATTGACCTGCGTACCCTTCGTGAGGATCCCGACCGGCTACGGGCGTCGCAGCGTGCCCGCGGTGAGGACGACTCCGTCGTCGACACGCTGCTCGACCTGGACGAACGCCGGCGTTCCGCGCTGACCGCGTTCGAGTCCATGCGTGCCGAGCAGAAGAGCATGGGCAAGTCGGTCTCCAGGGCGCAGGGCGAGGAGAAGGCCGCTCTGCTCCAGCGGGCCAAAGACCTCGCGAGCCAGGTCAAGGCCGCGGAAGCCGAGGCGGAGAAGCTGGGGGCCGAGCTCGACGAGGCGCTCCAGGCGGTGCCCAACATCGTCGATGAGGGCGCGCCCGAGGGCGGCGAGGACGACTACGTCGTGCTGGAGACCCATGGCGAGCCGCGCACGTTCGACTTCACCCCCAAAGACCACCTGGAACTGGGCGAGGCGCTCGGGGCCATCGACATGGAGCGGGGCGCCAAGGTGTCCGGCTCGCGGTTCTTCTTCCTCAAGGGCGTCGGCGCCCGGCTGCAGCTCGGCCTGCTCAACATGGCCATGCAGCAGGCGATCGAGGCGGGGTTCACGCCGATGATCACTCCGGTGCTGGTCAAGCCGGAGACCATGCAGGGCACCGGCTTCCACGTGGCCCACGACAAGGAGATCTACCGCCTCCCTGAGGACGACCTCTATCTGGTCGGCACCTCCGAGGTGTCGCTGGCCGGCTACCACGCGCAGGAGATCCTCGCGGCCGACGACCTGCCGCTGCGCTACGCGGGCTGGTCGTCGTGCTTCCGCCGCGAGGCGGGCTCGTACGGCAAGGACACCAGGGGCATCATCCGGGTCCACCAGTTCGACAAGGTCGAGATGTTCTCCTACGTGCGCCCCGAGGACGCCCAGGAGGAGCACCGGCGGCTGCTGGCCTGGGAGAAGGAGATGCTGGCCAAGATCGAGGTCCCCTACCGCATCATCGACACGGCGGCGGGCGACCTCGGCATGTCGGCGGCCCGCAAGTTCGACTGCGAGGCGTGGATCCCGACCCAGGGCCGCTACCGCGAGCTGACCTCGACTTCCAACTGCACCGAGTTCCAGGCGCGCAGGCTCGCCGTCCGCTATCGCGACAAGGACGGCAAGCCCCGGCACCTGGCCACGCTCAACGGCACGCTGGCCACGACCCGCTGGATCGTCGCGATCCTGGAGAACCACCAGCAGGCCGACGGCTCCGTGGTGGTCCCGCAGGCGCTGCGCCCCTACGTCGGCCTCGACGTGCTGGAGCCGGCCAAATAACGACCGCCGTCAGCGCCCGAACCCGAAGAGCCCTCCGATCCGCCCGGCGATCCGGTCGTACTGGTAATAGAGCGCCGGCGGGACGAGCGGCTGCATCGGTGAGTGCCGCTGGCCCAGCAGCGTGATCACCTGCATGGGCGAGCGGTCGATGTAGCGCGGGAGGTTCTCGAACCACCGGGCGCTGTAGCGGGCGGCCCGCTGCGGCGAGCGGAGCTTCGCCTTCGACTCGCGTTCGTAGGCGGTGAGGGCCGTTTCGAGGTTTTTCTGCTGGTAGAGCTCCTTGGCCAGGACGGAGGCGTCCGCCAGGGCCAGGGCGGTGCCCGCGCCGATGGAATAGTGCGTGGTGTGCGCGGCGTCCCCCACCAGCACGACGTTGCCGCGGTGCCACGTGCGGTTGGTCAGCGTACGGAAGTGCAGCCAGTGCGCGGTGCCGTCGGCCTGCGCCCGCCCGATCAGCGGGTGCCCGTCGAGGACGTCGGCGAAGAGCTTCTCCAGGATGGCCAGGCTGTCGGCCTCCTTCCCCTGGTCGAGCCCGAGCCCCCGCCACGTCTCGGGGGTGCACTCGATGACGCAGGTGCTGTGCTCCTTGCCGTACTTGTAGCCGTAACACCAGATCCAGCCGTGCTCGGTCTCCACGAAGGCGAAGACGAACGCGTCGAAGACCTTGGTGGTGCCGAGCCAGATGTAGATGTTCTGGCCGGTATGGAACTCGGGGCCGAAGTGCTCCGCGTGGCGGTCGCGCAGCCCGCTGTTGACGCCGTCGCCCGCCACGACGAGGTCGGCGTCGCCGAACTCGTCCTCGTCGGTGATCTCCCGCTCCCACTCGATGCGTACGCCGAGCGACTCGGCGCGTTCCGCGAGGATGCCCAGCAACCGGCGCCGGCTGATGCCGTAGCCGGCCTCCCCTTGCTCGACCGTCACCGTGGCGCGTTCGCGGATGTCCGCGACCCAGGAGTCCCAGCGGACCGAGCTCTCGCTGATGGCCCGAGCGGAGTCGGCGTCGGCCCGGTGGAGATCGTTGAACAGTTCGTCCCAGTAGGTCACGCCCCAGCCGTACGTCGAGCCGGCCGGGTTCCGTTCGTAGATGGTGATGTCGTGGGACGGATCCACACGTTTCATCAGGATCGAGAAGTACAGGTTGGCGGGTCCACCGCCGACGCAGGCGACTTTCACCAGAACCCCCATTGTGACGCAAAGTAATCAATCCATGTCACAGAGTAGCAGAGGGGGAGAGGTGGCCTGGGGTCACGGGCCGGAACGGCTCGCGTCCTTCCTGATGAGGGCGGCGCCCGCCACCAGCACCAGAACGGTGAGCACCGCGGCGATCGCGACGGCGACCTCGTACGCGTCGGGCGCGCCGCCGGCCCAGCCGTCGAAGGGCAGGTAGACGGCGGCGTAGACGAGCGGCGCGCCCGCGACTCCGACCGCGGCCGTCACGGGACGCGCCCGGCCCGCGAACGCCAGCACTAGGCAGACCAGGGTTCCGATCAGGGCCGCGACGACGCCGAGCGCGACCAGGCCGACTGCGTCGTGACCCGGAAGGGCGGCCTCGGCGACCATGGCGAAGAAGCCCAGGCAGGCGAATATGGCGAAGCCGGTGTAGACGCGGTGGAACTGGCGCAGCCCCGCCCCGACGCCGCCGAACAACATGCAGGCGGCCAGGAAGAGCGCCACGCCGCGCTCCAGGCTCAGGTCCAGGGTCACGGCCGGCTCCACGGCCGAGCCAGGCCAGCCCACCCGCCGCCACGTCCCCTGGACGTCGCGGACCAGGATGCCGTCCTGGCCGTTCGCGACGACCACGACGTGCCCGCCGGGCCGGGGCACCGCGGCCAGTCCCATCGTGTGGTGCTCGTGCTCACCGGAGTAGGTCCTGCGCAGCCGCTCGCGGTCGTCCTCGGAGGTGGGCCACGACGGCCGCCACGTCCTGCCGCCGTCGTCGGACTGCTGCACGGCCATCCGGTCCTGCACCACCCGGTAGCACCGGGTCGCCTGTCTGGGCACGCAGGCGGCGCTCTGCGGGCGTCTGGGCTCGTCCGCCGTCACCGCGTCGATCTCCGACCAGGTGGCTCCGCCGTCGCGGGAGATCTGGTCGGGGTCGCCCGAGACGTGCACGACGATCCGGTCGCCGTCCACCTCGACGGACTGCGCGGCGGGCATGTGGTCGGCCGACGTGGCGGCCACGGCCAGCACGGTCAGCGGCATCGCCGCGATGATCCGCCATCTGGAGGAGTGTGTGCGGAGGCTGCTCCCGCGTACCCACCAGGCCAGCGCGAGCGCAGGGAGGGCCAGCAGGTCCGTGGGATCGGCCAGGACGCGCGACGGGCCCGCCACGAGGCTCCAGGCCTGGGAGGCGACCTCAGCGCCCGTCTCCGTCGATTTCACGAGGGTGAACAGCGCCCCGGTGAGGACGGTGGCCGCCAGATCGGCCCGCCGCCAGAAGAGCAGGGCCAGCAGGGCGGGCGCCACCACGAGCCCTGCCACGTCGCTGAGCTTGCCCGTGACGAACCCGGGCCAGGCCTGCTTGAGCAGGTGGTCGTTGACCAGTAGTACGAAGACCCCGGCGACGGTCACGGGGTGACATGACCACGCATACCTCATATAGAGGTCGATGTATCAGAGGGTCCGGCGGTTCAACGGCTGGGTGAGTCGAGTCTCAGCCGTGACCTAGCCGACACATGCGAAGACCGGAGCCCGCTGGAATGCGGACCCCGGTCTCTCTCGCTGCTACAGGTCAGATGGCTCGGACCTGCGAGGCCTGCGGCCCCTTCTGGCCCTGCGTGATCTCGAACTCGACCCGCTGGCCGTCTTCAAGGCTGCGGTAGCCGTTGCCGACGATCTCGGAGAAGTGCACGAACACGTCCGGCGCACCGCCGTCCGGGGCGATGAAGCCGAAGCCCTTCTCGGCGTTGAACCACTTGACGGTTCCCTGAGCCATAAAAGCTCTCCCTCAGGATGTGAATCTATGGGACCCACACCTCGTGGATCCCGGTGTGTCGTACAGCAAGCACCCGGGGTGGCTCAGACAAAGTCATGCTGGTTTTCACTACGGGATCAGCTAATACAACGCCATCACATCTAACACCATTCTGGCGCGTTGGTGTTCCCGTCCCTAGGAAGATTTCTGTCAGGCGGCATCACCAGGCAAACTGGAACCTGTTATGCAGAGCCTTCCCACACCCCGTCTTGTGGCCACCGACCTCGACGGCACCGCGTTGCGCACCGACGGAACCGTGTCTCCCCGCACGGTCGCGGCCTTCGCCAAAGTCGAGGAATCGGGGGCTGCGCTGGTGTTCGTGACGGGGCGGCCGCCGCGCTGGATGGGCGGGGTCGCGGGTGCGGTGCGTCACCACGGGCTCGCCATCTGTGCGAACGGGGCACTGATCTACGATCTCCATACCGAACGGATAGTGGAATCTCACCTGATCACGGTGGATGTACTCGAGGAAGTCGTGGCTCAGCTAAGAGCGAACGTGTCCGACCTCGCATTTTCGGTCGAGTATGAAGCCGGTTTTGCGCATGAGTCGGATTTCCTCCTCGGCGCCCTCGACAAGGCCAAGGGGACCGCCCGCGCCGACTCCCTCACGGCACGTCCGTGCGCCAAGCTGCTGGCCCTGCACCCGGGCATGGGCCCGGACGAACTCCAGGCCACCGTGCACGAGCTGGTGGGGCACCTGGTGACCGCCACCCACTCCAGCCGCAGAGGCCTGATCGAGATGAGCGCCCAAGGCGTCACGAAGGCCAGCGCCCTGGCGGCGCTGGCCGCACAGCACGAGATCGCACCCGCGCAGGCCGTGGCGTTCGGCGACATGCCGAACGACCTGCCCATGCTGAGCTGGGCAGGCACGGCGTACGCCGTCGCGAACGCGCATCCCACCGTGCTGGCGGCCGTCGATCACGTGACCGCGACCAACGACGACGACGGCGTCGCGCAGGTGATCGAGAAGCTCTACAGGTAGGGGCCGGAACCACCGGGCGGCCGCGGCTGCGGCTCCTCACCGTGCGGCACCCCGGGCAGCGCCCTGCGCATCTGCTCAAGCTGGGCACGGGCGGCCATCTGCTGCGCGAACAGCGTGGTCTGGATGCCGTGGAACAAGCCTTCGAGCCAGCCGACGAGCTGGGCGTGCGCGATGCGCAGCTCCGCCTCGCTCGGCGGCGTGCCGGTCTCGTCGGTGAACGGGAGCGACAGGCGTTCCAGCTCGTCGACCAGCTCCGGCGCCAGGCCGTCCTCGAGCTCCTTGATGGACGACTCGTGGATCTCCTTCAACCTCTTACGGCTGGCCTCGTCGAGGGGAGCCGCGCGGACCTCCTCGAGAAGCTGCCTGATCATGCTGCCGATGCGCATCACCTTCGCGGGCTGCTCGACCAGGTTGGTGACCGACCGATCGTCCTCGCCGCTATCGCCCTGACCTTGGAAGTCGGGGCCCACCACCACGATGTGGGGGGTGTTGTTGTCCTCAGCATTCATAACTCTCACCGTACTAGCAGGATCTTGCCGACGTGCTCCCCGGAATCCAACATTCGGTGAGCTTCGGCGGCGTCCGCCATGGGCACCTCCGCGTGGACCACGGGACGCACCGCACCGGCTCCGACCAGCGGCCAGACGTTGTCGACGACGCTGCGGACGATGGCGCCCTTCTCATCCACGGGACGCGAGCGCAGCCCTGTCGCGTGCACGGAGGCGCGCTTGGCGAGCAGGGCGCCCAGGTCGAGTTCGGCCTTGCGGCCGCCCTGGAGCCCGATGATCACCAGCCGGCCGCCGGTGCGCAGCGCCTTGACGTTGCCTGCCAGGTATTTCGCGCCCATGATGTCGAGGATGACGTCGGCGCGTACTTTGTCCGCGAAGTCCTCCTCGCGGTAGTTGATCACCTCGTCGGCGCCGAGTGCCTTGACCCGCTCGGCCTTCTCCGCCGTGCCGACCGTCGCGACCACGTGGGAGCCGAGCGCCTTGGCCAGCTGCACCGCGAACGTCCCGATCCCGCTCGCGCCGCCGTGCACGAGCAGCGTCTCGCCCCTGCGCAGCCGCCCGATCATGAACACGTTGGACCAGACGGTGCAGGCCACCTCGGGCAGCCCGGCCGCCTCGCGCGGCGACACCCCGTCGGGCAGCGGCATGACCTGCTGCCAGGGCACGGCTACGCGCTCGGCGTAACCGCCGCCCCCGAGCAGCGCGCACACCGCGTCGCCGGGCTTGAACTGCTCGACGTCGGCGCCCACCGCGGCCACCACGCCCGAGGCCTCCAGCCCCGGGTAGGGCGACGTTCCTGGAGGAGGGTCGTAGAACCCCTGACGTTGCAGGACATCGGCACGGTTGACCGCGGAGGCGGTCACGTCGATGAGCACGTCTCCGCGCCCTACCTCCGGATCCGGCACCTCGTGCCACTCCAGCACCTCGGGGCCGCCCGGCTCGGTGATCTCAATGGCTCGCATGCGAACCACGGTAGCCGGGCAAAGAAGTTCTGGGTTGGCGGGCTGCGTAGGAGCGGGTGGCGTTAACCTGCAAGGTATTTGCTGCCCCTTTAGACCCACCCGAGGGGGAACACGGTGGCAAGACACGATCGAGAAGAATCTCTCGAGGAACAGCTGGCCTGGCTTGACGCGATCAAGGAGACGGAGGAGACCCCCGTCTCTGTCAGCGTCTCGACCGCGTCTGCCGACGAGCCGGTCGCCTCGCCGTACCCCCAGGACCCGTGGTCGCTGGTGCCCCAGCAGCACGAGACGCCGACCCCGCCGCTGTTCCGCGCGGCCGTCGACTCCGTGTACGGCACGGCAGCGGCCGAGGACGTACCCGAAGGGGAGAGCGAGGCCGGGGAGTGGCTCGGCGAAGCCGGAGCCGCCAAGAAGGAGGAGCCGGCCGCGCCGCCCGCGGACGACCCCTTCAACACCCCGCTGAAGCCGCTGCCGCGCCCCGACGACACCGAGACCTTCACGCTGTCGTTCGCGCCGCCGGAGACGGCCGGCAAGGACAAGACGGCGGAGCCGGCGGACGATCCGTGGCCCACGCCAGCCGAGTGGCCGCCGCCCGCGGAACCGTCCGCGTCGTCGGCGTCCCCGTCCCCGTCCCCGTCCACCCAGCCGGCCGAGGCTGTGGAGGATCCGCTGCCGGCCCGGCAGCCGGCGGCGGCCGAGGAGACCGCACGCTCGGAGGAGACCTCACGCGCGGAGAAGCAGGCGGAGGAGAAGCCGGCCGACGAGCAGCAGCCCGCCTGGGAGAGCACGCTCCCCAAGAGCGAGCCTCCGCAGTGGTCCTCCGGATCCGGGCAGACCCTTCCCGGAAATGAGGCCCCGCGGTGGGCCGGTTCCGACGAGACCCTGCCGCGGAACGAGCGCCCGCGATGGGCCGACTCCGGGCCGCAGTGGGCCGGTCCCGAGCAGCGGGCCGATTCCGGGCCGCAGTGGGCTGACTCCGAGCAGCGGGCCGAGCAGCAGCAGCCGGAGGAGCGTCCGCAGCCCGATGAGCGCTCTCCGTGGGCCGAGCCGGTCCAGGAGGACCGTCCTCGGCACCAGGACCGTCCCATGCGGCTGGAGCGGTCCCAGCGCCAGGACCGCGCGCCCCACGACGACCCGCGGCGGGAGCCTCCCGCCGAGCAGGAGGGTTCTCCGTGGGCCGACCAGCACGAGTGGCGCCCCGCGGGCCGGGACATCCCGCCGCCGACGCCGCGCCGCCGCCCCGCCCCGGCGCCCGTCTTCAGCGCCCCGCCCAGACCTCCGGTGACCGGGCGGCCGACGGCCGAGAGCCTCGACCCGGAGTCCCTGCTCCGCGGACGGCGTAACGCTCCCTCCAAGGGGTGGCGTCGCGTGGTCTACAAGGCGTCGGGAGGCTGGATCAAGCCGGGCGAACCCCCGGAGGTGCGCCGCCGCCGCGATCTCGTCACCAGGGCCCGCACTCCGGTGACCGCCGGGCACCACCGCGTGGCCGTGCTGAGCCTCAAGGGCGGAGTGGGCAAGACCACGACCACGGTCGGCCTGGGCGCCACCCTCGCCCAGATCCGCGGCGACCGCGTCATCGCCGTGGACGCCAACCCCGACAGGGGCACGCTCTCCGACAAGCTCGTCCTGGAGACCTCGGCCACCGTGCGTGACCTGCTCAACGAGCGCGACCAGGTCAAGCGCTACGTCGACATCAGGGCGTTCACCTCGCAGGCGCCGTCGCGGCTGGAGGTGCTCGCCTCCGACCGTGACCCGTCGGTCTCCGAGGCGTTCAGCGGCGACGACTACCAGGACGTCTCCCAGGTGCTGGAGAACTTCTACTCCATCTGCATCACCGACTGCGGCACCGGCCTGCTCCACTCCGCCATGGGCGGCGTGCTCGGGCTCGCCGACCAGATCGTGCTGGTCAGCTCCCCGTCCGTGGACGGCGCCAGGGCGGCGTCGGCGACGCTCGACTGGCTGGAGGCGCACCATTACGGCGATCTGGTGAAGAACGCGACCGTGGTGCTGTGCAGCGTCAGGCCGCGCTCGAAGTCGGCGGTCGACATCAAGAAGCTGGAGGCCCATTTCGCCGCCAGGTGCCGGGCGGTGATCCGGGTGCCGTACGACCCGCACCTGGAGGAGGGCGCGGAGATCGACCTGGACCGGCTCCAGGAGCCCACCAGGGACGCCTACCTGCAGCTGGCCGCCAGCGTGGGCGACGGCTTCGCGGGCGTCCCCGAGTGATGCCGCGGGCGCCGGCCTAGCGCAGGCGTCATCCGTCCCGCGAGACGCAATAGGCTCAGGCGAAAGGTCGGGCGAAGTGGGATCGGGGGACGGGTGAGCAAGTCGTTCGTGCACCTGCACGTGCATACCGAATACAGCATGCTGGACGGTGCGGCCAAGATCAAACCGCTGTTCAAAGAGGCAGCGCGGCTTGATATGCCGGCCATCGCCATGTCGGATCACGGCAACATGTTCGGTGCGTACGAGTTCCAGAAGGTGGCGAAGGACAGCCCGGTCAAGCCGATCATCGGGATCGAGGCGTACGTGGCGCCCGGATCCCGGTTCTTCAAGAAACCGGTCTTCTGGGGTTCTCGCGCGGAGACCGGTGTCGCGGACGGCGAGGGCGGCAAGGACGTCTCCGGCGGCGGCCGGTTCACCCACATGACCATGTGGGCGAAGGACGCGGACGGGCTGCGTAACCTGTTCCGGCTGTCGTCGCTGGCCTCGGTCGAGGGTTACTACGGCAAGCCCCGCATGGACCAGGAGCTGGTCTCGCAGCACGCGGCCGGGATCATCGCCACCACCGGCTGCCCGTCCGGCGCGGTGCAGACGCGTCTGCGGCTCGGCCAGTACGACGAGGCCGTCAAGGTCGCCGGCGAATACCAGGAGATCTTCGGCAAGGAGAACTACTTCCTGGAGTTGATGGACCACGGCATCGACATCGAGCGGGAGGTGCGGGCCGACCTGCTGCGGCTGGCCAGGCAGCTCGACATCCCGCTGCTGGTCACCAACGACTCCCACTACGTCACCGAGGACCAGGCCGACGCCCACGACAGCCTCCTGTGCGTCGGCGTCGGCAAGAACAAGGACGACCCCAACCGGTTCCGGTTCAACGGCTCGGGCTACTACCTCAAGCCCGCCGACGAGATGTACGCGCTGTTCTCCGAACTCCCGGAGGCGTGCGACAACACGCTGCTCGTCGCCGAGATGGTCGGCGACTACAGCGACGTGTTCGCCCAGGTGGACCGGATGCCCGACTACCCCGACGTGCCCGAGGGCGAGACGCAGGAGTCGTGGCTTCGCCAGGAGGTGGAGCGCGGCCTGGAGGTGCGGTACGGCGCCCCGGTCCCCGCCGAGGTGATGGAGCGGTACGAGACCGAGATGAAGGTCATCGGGCCGATGGGCTTCTCCTCCTACTTCCTCGTGGTGGCCGACATCTGCCGTTACGCGCGGGACAACGGCATCCCGGTCGGTCCCGGTCGTGGCAGCGCCACCGGATCGATCGTCGCCTACGCCACGCGGATCACGGAGCTCGATCCGCTGGAGCACGGCCTGCTGTTCGAGCGGTTCCTGAATCCGGAGCGGATCAACCCGCCGGACGTCGACCTCGACTTCGACGACCGCCACCGGGACCGGATGGTCAACTACGTCACCGACAAGTACGGCAGCGCGATGACCGCGCAGGTCAACACGTTCGGCACGATCAAGGCCAAGGCCGCCGTCAAGGACGCGTCGCGCATTCTCGGCTATCCGTTCGCCGTCGGCGACAAGATCACCAAGGCGATGCCGCCGGACGTCATGGGCAAGGGCGTCCCCCTGGCCGACATGTTCAACGAGGACCACCCGCGCTACAACGAGGGCGGCGAGATCCGCGCGCTGTACGAGAGCGACCCGGACGTGAAGAAGGTGATCGACACCGGCCGGGGTATCGAGGGACTGATCCGCGGCACCGGTGTGCACGCGGCCGCGGTCATCCTGTCCTCGGCGCCGCTGATGGACCTGATCCCCCTGCACCGGCGGGACAAAGACGGTGTGATCATCACCGGGTTCGACTACCCGTCGTGTGAAGACATGGGCCTGGTCAAGATGGACTTCCTGGGGCTACGCAACCTGGGCATCATCGACCACGCCATCAAGATCATCGAGCAGAACCGGGGCATCACGCTCGACACCCTGACGATCCCGCTCGACGACGCGAAGACGTACCAGCTCATGGCGCGCGGGGACACCCTGGGCGTGTTCCAGCTCGACGGCGGGCCGATGCGCCAGCTCCTGAAACTGATGGAGCCGACCCGGTTCGAGGACATCGCCGCCGTACTCGCCCTGTACCGGCCGGGCCCGATGGCGGCCAACGCGCACACCAACTACGCGCACAGAAAGAACGCCCGGCAGGACATCGAGCCCATCCACCCGGAGCTCAAGGAGGCCCTGGAGCCGATCCTCGGCCCGACGTTCCACCTGCTCGTCTACCAGGAGCAGATCATGGCCGTCGCACGCGAGCTGGCCGGCTACACCCTGGGCGGCGCCGACCTGCTGCGCCGCGCGATGGGCAAGAAGAAGAAAGAGATCCTGGACGCGGAGTTCGCCAACTTCCAGAAGGGCATGCGCGGCAACGGCTACAGCGACGACGCCATCCAGGCCCTGTGGGACGTCATGCTGCCGTTCTCCGGCTACGCCTTCAACAAGTCCCACACCGCCGGATATGGCCTGGTGGCCTACTGGACGGCGTACCTGAAGGCCAACTACCCCGCCGAGTACATGGCCGCCCTGCTGACCTCCGTGGGAGACGACAAGGACAAGGCGGCCGTCTACCTCGCCGAGTGCCGCAAAATGGGCATCCAAGTCCTGCCCCCGGACGTCAACGACAGCCAGCTCGACTTCGTCGCGGTCGGCGACACCCAGGTGCGGTTCGGCATGGGAGCGGTTCGCAACGTCGGTGAGAACGTCGTCGAAGCGATCGTGAAGGCCCGCACGGAGAAGGGCCTCTACCAGGACTTCAACGACTTCCTCGGCAAGATCCCGCTGGCCGCCTGCAACAAGCGGGTCATCGAATCGTTGATCAAGGCAGGGGCGTTCGACTCGCTCGACCACCCGCGCAAGGGCCTGCTCATGGTTCACGAACAGGCCGTCGACCAGGTCAGCGGCATCAAGAAGCAGGAAGCGCACGGCCAGGACTCGCTGTTCGGCGGGCTGGCCGACGCGGGCGCCGACGACGCCTTCACCGTCACGGTCCCCGACACGGAGTGGGACAAGAAGACGAAGCTCGACTTCGAGCGGGAGATGCTCGGCCTGTACGTCTCCGATCACCCCCTGGCCGGCACGGAACGGCTCCTCGCCAGGAACCGCGACACCACGATCGCCGACCTGCTCGAATCCGGCCGCGACGACCGCGGCGACGTCAGCGTGTGCGGCCTCGTCACCAAGGTGGACAAGAGGGTCAACAAGGCCGGCAACCTCTGGGCGATCGCCACGGTCGAGGACATGGACGCCGCCGTCGAGTGCCTGTTCTTCCCCAAGAGCTACGTGTTGTACGCCGACTCGCTGCGTGAGGACAGCGTGGTGGCCGTCCGCGGCCAGATCAACAACCGGGACGGCGCCATCAGCATCTTTGCGACGGATCTCACCCTGGTCGACGTGTCCGGCGTCAACAGTGACGGCGCCCCGATCACCCTCCTGCTCAGGGAGGAACGCGTCACCCCGCAGTTGCTGGAGGAGCTCCGGCAGGTGCTCAAGCTGCACGAGGGCAAGGTGCCGCTGCACATCAACCTGAAGCGCCCGGCCGGGAAGACCATGGTGCTCGCGGTGCCGGATTTCCCCGTCAACGCGGAGCCCAGCTTCGCCGCCGATGTGAAGGCGCTGCTGGGGCCGGAGGCGATCACGCTGTGAACCAGCGGGAAACCCCCGAGCCCGTGGGTTGGGGGGTTTCCGATGTCCTGGGACATCACCTGGCGGAGGGTGTGGGATTCGAACCCACGAGGCCATCGCTGACCTGGCCGCTTTCAAGGCGGCTGCACTCGTCCACTATGCGAACCCTCCTGTGCGGAACCCACGATAGCGGCTGTGGTGGCAGGGGTGTACGTTCAGGAGGTGGCGGATCTCGACGTCGAGGTGGAGCGGGGGCCGTGTCGCGCGCTGGTGCGGCTCGACGGCGACCTCGACAAGGTCACGGCGCCGCTGCTCAAGGAGTGGCTGGTCAAGCTCTACACCGAGGGCTTCGTGCGGATCGTCATCGACACCTCCAGGCTCGAGTTCTGTGACTCCAGCGGGCTGTGGGTGCTGGTGGAGCACCGGCGCAGGGTGGCCGGGCACGCGGGGTCGTTACGGCTCGTCGGGGTGCACGGTGTGCTGCAGCGGGTGCTCGACGTGACGCGCCTCAAGGCCGCCTTCGACAGTGTCGCGTCCGCCGACGGCTGACGCGCCTCAAGGCCGCCGTCCACAGTGTCGCGTCCACCGACCGCTGACGCGTCTCACGCGCCCGGGCCACTGGCGGGGTCTACGTGCCGAGCTGGGCCAGCAGCCACTTCGGGCCCATGGTCTCGGCGCCCAGCGCGCCGGCCCGCTCCTTCAGCCCTCGGTCGGCGGTGACGACGACCACGCGCTCCCACGGCCTGGCCCTGTGCACGACGTCGACGATCGCGTCGTCGCCGCTGCCGGTGGCCGCGACCACCTGGATGCCCGGCACGTCCGGCGCGTTCCTCGCCGCGCCTTCGACGACCGCCACCATCCTGGGGAACCACTGGTCCAGCACCGGATGCGCCAGCCGGTGCCGGGAGACGTCCTGGAGCAGGCGGGTCGCGGCGCCGAGCCGGTCGTTCCACCAGCCGTGCTCGGCCCGCGCGCCGACGATGTTGGCCACGTCGAGGACGATGATCTCGGGTTTGATCGCCGCCTGCACCTCGCCCCAGGTCGCGGCGAAGCCCGGATGGAGGTTCCTGCCGGTGACCTCGGGCAGCGGCAGCCAGCGCAGCTCGTCGCTCTCGGCGTTGGCGGGCGCCGCGGCCAGCAGCTCGGCCGACTCGGCGATCACCGTCTCGAACGCCCACCCGCCGTGGTCGTCGAGGTAGACGCCCTGCACGCGGAGCGCGTCGCCGGCGAGCGCGGCCTCCTCGCGGGCCTCGCGCAGCGCGCTGGTGACGGCGTCCTCGTGGCTGTCGCGGGCTCCGCCCGGCAGGCCCCACGTGCCGCCGTGGTGGCTCCACACGGCGCGTTTCTGCATGAGCACGTGCGGGACGCCGCGGTCGTCATGGTGGACGACGAGAAGCCCAGACGCGCCGTGGATGCCCCAGTGGCGATGCCCCAGGGCGCATTCGGTCCAGCCGTCGCCGTCTCTGGCCGTCATGACGTGATGCTCAGCCTCCGCCCTTGGAGAAATGCTGGTAGTCCTTGGTGCCCGACCAGTAGCCGCCCCACTCCCAGCCGACCCGGGCGAACGCCTTGACGACCTTGTCACCAGGATTTATCACACCTTTACCCTTAGTTGGGCGCTTAGTGAACTTTTTCGCATTCTGGTGTGCGGTGTTGCCACTGGCGGTGACATATGGGTTCTCGCGGGGATTGATGTCTATCGCTTCCCCGTAGGCGTGATTGGACCAATTGCTCGATCCGGTGGCCCGGCGGCAGTTGAAGGCCGAGGTGTTGTCGGCGTCGATCGAGTCGTAGTCGTCCGCCTTGTACGCGTCGACCAGCTTCATCTTCCGGATCGGCCAGCGCTGGTCGTACAGCTTCTCGAAGACCGTCACGATGTCGTCGGTGACCGTCTTGCGCACCACCAGCTCCCCGGTGTGCGGCTTGTCGTCGAACCCCCAGTACGTCAGCGTGACCAGCCGCAGGTCGCGGTAGGAGACCGGGCAGCCGGCCTTCCAGGAGTACGGCAGGCGGTCGCGGGTGACCCGCGAGACCTTGGCGCTGAACGGCGGCGGGCCTGTCGGCGTGGGCGTGACGGCCACGGGCCTGGACGTCTCGTGTGCCGGATCGGACGCGGGAGGGACGGGCACGGAGGTCGCGGGCGAGGCGCCCTGCTCCTGAGCCCCACACGAAACGGACGCGAGCACCACGAACGCCATGGCGGCAGTACGTTTCATCTGGCCACCATATGCGACGTCGGAGCAGGTCAGGGGACGATCAGCACCGTACGGCGAGCCCGTTTGGCCAGCTTGGCCGCCACCGAGCCGCCCAGGCGGGAGCGCGAGCGGCCCACCACGATGGCGTCGGCCCGGTAGGCGCCGGCCAGCGTCTCCAGCTCCCGTGCCGCGTCACCGCGGACGCTGACGAACCGCCAGGGGACGCCCGCGCTCTTCAGCTCGTCCCTGAGGTCCTCGGTCAGGTCGGCCGCCGCGTCGGGGATGACGGGCGACCCGTAGAAGAACCACAGTGACGGGCTGTAGAGCGACTCCACGAAGGCGACGACCAGCGCGGCGTCGTCTCTCCTGGCGATCCCGGCCGCGTACGCGAGCGCGTTGCGGCTCGGGTCGGATCCGTCGTATCCCACGACGAGAAGGCCGGCGCCGTCCTTGCCGATCTCGAACCGCCCTGCGGGGAGCCGGCCTTCCAACGGCTCCCCGTGAGGGTCCGTGCCACTGCCGAACACGGCTGGTCTCTCGTCAGGTGTCGGCGTGCTTGCCGCGGCGGGTGAGCTCGCGCAGCGCGTCGGCCGCGTAGAACACGAGGGACACGAACGCGAGCGCGGCGATCGAGCCGCCGAGCCACAGGTCGTTGACGGTCGCGTCCGCGTAGGCCGCGCCGCGGGGCTGGTAGCCGACGACGAACGGGGCCGCGACGAGCCACAGGCCGCCGAGGAACAACAGGACGAGGGCGGATACGCCCAGCTTGGCCTTCACCGGTTCTCCTCCACTCCGACCAGGGAACCCTTGCCGTTCGGGCGAGGCGTGTTGTTCAGGTCCTCGCGCAGCGCCTCGACGAGCGGGGCGAGCAGGGTGGCCAGTTCCGCGGACGACGCCTGCGGCGCGGGCGCCGGCACCGGCTCGGGCGCCGGCTCGGGGGCGCGCTGCTTGACCTCCACCAGGCCGCGCGCCACCAGGTCCGCGTGGATGGCCAGCGCGAACGCGATCGCGCCCGCCAGGCCCACGACGGCCACGCCGAGGCCGGTGAAGAACTCGGAGCGGGTGGCGTCCGTCCAGTCGCCGGCCTCCGGCTGGGTGCCGAGGGCGAAAGGCGCGATCATCAGCCACAACCCGGCCAGGGTGGCCAGGGCGGCTGTGACGGCGCCGACAAACTTGCGAATCATTGCGAGATTCCTCTCGTGACAAGGTCTTTCTCCGGTGGCGCGGCCTGCGCGATCAGAGCTCGCGAGGTGGGCCGCAACACGTCCTGGGCGACCGACCTGGCCCGCTCCCGCTCGGAGCGGCCGTCCGGCGGCGCCATCCTCGCGACCGCGGTGAGCAGCGCGGAGCGCTCGCCGTTCGTCCGCTCGATGCGCTGGGCCACGAGCTCCAGCAGCAGCCCGGCCAGCACCAGGTCGTCCTTGCTGAGCGGCTTGGGCTCGGGCGGCGCCGCCATGGCCGACCCGCGCAGCGGCAGCTCCTTGAGGAAGATCGTGGCCACGAACCCGAGCAGGGCGATGGGCACGCCCACCATGAACACGGTCTCCAGGCCGCGCGTGAACGACTCCAGCACGATGTGCTTGATCGGCTCGGGCAGCCGCTGGATGGCGTCAGGGCTGCCGAGCTTGACGTCGGAGCCGCCGGGCAGCACGATGTTCGCGGCCCTGAGCATCTCGGCCATCTCGTCCTTGAGCCGGTTGGTCAGGATCGCGCCGAACGCGGCCACGCCGACGGCGCCGCCCAGCGAACGGAAGAACGACACACCCGACGTGGTGGAGGCCATGTCACGCGGCTCCGAGCCGTTCTGGGCGGCCAGGATGAGCATCTGCATGGACAGGCCGAGCCCGGTGCCCAGCACCGCGACGTCGAACCCGATGAGCCACTCGCTGGAGTCGACGTGCAGTCTGGACAGCAGGAGCAGCCCGGCGGCCACCACCAGCAGGCCCGCGACCGGGAAGAGCTTCCACCGGCCGGTCCGGGTGACGACCTTCCCGGAGATCACGCCGGACACGAACAGCGCCGCCACCATGGGCAGCGTCATCAGACCCGAGTCCGTCGGGCTGAGGCCCTTGACGATCTGCAGGTACTGCGGCAGGTAGATCATCGCGCCGAACATCGCCACGCCGACGAACAGCGAGGCGAGGCTGGTGAGCACGAACGTACGGTTGCGGAACAAGCGCGGCGGGAGGATCGGGTCGCGCGCGGTCCGCTCGGACAACACGGCGAGCGCCAGCATGAGCAGGGCGATCGCGGCGAGGAAGTAGGTCCACACCGAGTTCCACGCGAATTCGTTGCCGCCGAGCGTCAGCAGCAGCATGAGCGCGCTCGCGCTGGCGGTGATGGTCGTCGCGCCCCAGATGTCGACCGAGGTCTCCCGCTTGACGACCGGAAGTCTCAGCACCTTCTGGATCACCAGGAAGGACACGATGGCGAACGGCACGACGACGTAGAAGCACCAGCGCCAGCCCAGCCAGTCGGCGTCCACGATGAACCCGCCGAGCAGCGGGCCCGCGACCGTGGAGATCCCGAAGACCGCTCCCATGTAGCCGGAGTAGCGGCCGCGCTCGCGGGGCGAGACGATGTCACCGAGGATCACCTGGGACAGCGCCGACAGGCCGCCGACGCCCAGCCCTTGCACGGCCCGCGCCGCGATGAGCTGCCCCATGTCCTGCGCCATCCCGGCGATGACCGACGCGGCGACGAACAACCCCAGAGCGGTCTGGAAGAGCAGCTTGCGCCCGAACAGGTCGGACAGCTTGCCCCACAACGGCGTGGAGACCGTCATCGTCAGCATGGTCGCGCTCGCGACCCATGAGTACTGATCCTGGCCGCCGAGTTCCCCCACGATCGTCGGCAGCGCGGTGCCCACCACGGAAGTCGAGATCATCGACGTGAGCATCGCGAGCATCAGCCCGGACATGATCTCGAGGATTTCGCGGTGGGTGTACTGCCGCTTCGTGGGGGGCGCGGTATGTGCCTGGGCTACCAAGACACCACATCCCCCCTGAAACAGTCGTGACCCAGTGGAGTATACGCCCGTTTACTAGCCGCGCGGCAAGTGGGCCGCCGCTCGCGCGCCGCCGACTAGAGTTCTGGTATGGACGCCCAGGCAACGGAGGCGGGAGCCAGGCCGCGCGACCGCGAGGCCACGCGCGAGCGCATCCTGCAGGCGGCCCGCACCCTGTTCGGCGAGCAGGGCTACGAGACGGTGACCGTCCGCATGATCGCCGCGGCGGCCGAGGCCAACGTCGCCCTGGTGGGCCGCTATTTCGGCTCCAAGGCCGGGCTCTTCCACGCTGTCCTGCAGGGCGAGCCGACGCTCAACACGTTGTTCGAGGGGGACGCGGAGGCCCTGCCGCGCAAGCTGGCCGAATACGCCGCCGAGCGCATGCGGCGACCGCCGGACAGCCCGATCCTGCGGGCGCTCGAACGTTCCGCGGCCCACCCCGAGGTGCGGGCCGTGGCCCGTGAGCGCCTCATCACCGCCGTGCTCAATCCCATCGCCGAGCGACTCGACGGCCCCGACGCGCAGGTCAGGGCCCGCATGGCCACCTCGGTCTTCCTCGGCATCGGCGCCACCCGCCGCCGCCTCGGCCCGCAGGAGCCCACGCCGGCCGACGTCGACCGCCTCACCGCGGTCTTCGAGGCGTGCCTGGCCGGTTGAAAGTTTCAGCTCCCGAGGCGCTCTGGCCTGGGGTGATGGCGTGGCGATCGATCCGATGTCTTGGTGCGGGCGGTGATGGCTACCTACCATCCGGTGTGCCGGTGGGAGCGCTCCCACATGACGGACGGAGTAAAACCCATGTCTCGCAGGAAGCCCCTGTTGGGGGTGCTCCTCGCCGCGGCCGCCACGGTCGCCGCGGGGGCGGTCGTCCTCTCCTCGTCCACAGCCAGGGCCGCCGACTCCGCTTTCTACGTGGATCCCCAGACGAACGCCGCCGAATGGGTGGCCGAGAACCCGGGCGACAGCCGTACCCCCGTGATCAGGGACCGGATCGCCGCCGTGCCGCAGGGCAGGTGGTTCGCCACCTACAACCCCTCGACCGTGCGCGGCCAGGTCGACGCGTACGTCGGCGCGGCAGCGGCGGCGGGCAAGAACCCCATCATGGTCGTGTACGCCATGCCGAACCGCGACTGCGGCGGCCCCAGCGCGGGCGGCGCCCCCGACCACTCCGCCTACCGGGGCTGGATCGACCAGATCGCCGCTGGGCTCGGCGGCCGGCCGGCCACCATCGTGCTGGAGCCCGACGCGCTGGCGATCATGTCCAACTGCATGAACAACTCCGAGCAGGCCCAGGTCCAGGCCTCCATGGCGTACGCGGGCAAGAAGTTCAAGGCCGCGTCGTCGCAGGCCAAGGTCTACTTCGACATCGGGCACGACGCCTGGCTGTCCCCTTCGGAGGCCGCCGGCAGGCTGAACGGCGCCGACGTGGCCGGCAGCGCCGACGGCATCGCGGTCAACACCTCCAACTACCGCTCCACGCCCGGCCTGGTGTCGTACGCGAAGAACGTGATCGCGGCGACCGGCGCGTCCGGGCTGAAGGCGGTCATCGACACCAGCCGCAACGGCAACGGCCCTTCCGGCAGCGAGTGGTGCGACCCGCCCGGACGCGCGACGGGCATCTGGAGCACCACCGAGACGGGTGACGCGGCGATCGCCGCCTTCCTGTGGGTCAAGCCGCCCGGCGAGGCCGACGGGTGCATCGCGACCGCCGGGCAGTTCGTGCCGCAGCGGGCGTACGACCTGGCCATGGCCGCGCCCTCGCCCACGGTCAGCCCTACGGTCACGCCGACCGTGACCCCCACCGTGACGCCTACGGCAGGCCCCGGCGGGTGCACGGCGACGTACAAGGTGACGAGCGAGTGGCAGGGCGGTTTCCAGGGCGAGGTCACCGTCACGAACACGGGCTCGTCCCCGATCGGCGGCTGGCAGGTCGGCTGGACGTTCCCCAACGGGCAGACGATCTCGCAGCTCTGGAACGGCACGCTGTCCGGCGGCGGCGGCTCCGTCTCCGTCACCAACCTCGGCTGGAACGGCTCCGTGGCGGCGGGCGGCAGCACCACGTTCGGCTTCCTCGCCTCTCACAGCGGTCAGAACGGCACGCCGTCCACCCTCACCTGCACCACCTCCTGATCATTCGCCGGGCCCACCGGGCCCGGCGAAATATCCGCGCCCCGCACGATGTTGCACAGAGCCATCCGCACTCCTCGAAAGGCGCGTACCCATGGCTCTGCCGCTGTCCATTCTTGATCTTGCGCACATCGGCGAGGGCGAGACGGCGCGCGACAGCTTCACCGCGAGCGTGGCGCTCGCCCAGCGCGCGGAAGAGCTCGGCTACCAGCGCATCTGGTACGCCGAGCACCACAACATGCCGAGCATCGCCTCCTCGGCGACCAGCGTGCTGATCGCCCACGTCGCCGCGCACACCAGCACCATCCGCCTCGGCGCGGGCGGCGTCATGCTCCCCAACCACGCGCCGCTGACCATCGCCGAGCAGTACGGCACCCTGGAGACCCTCCACCCCGGGCGCATCGACCTCGGCCTCGGCCGGGCGCCGGGCAGCGACCAGCAGACCTTTCGGGCCCTGCGCCGCAGCCCCGCCTCGGCCGACTCGTTCCCGCAGGACGTGCTCGAACTCCAGGGCTACCTGACGGGCGAGTCCCGCATCCCCGGCGTCGAGGCCACGCCCGGCAAGGGCACCGACGTGCCGCTCTACATCCTCGGCTCCTCCCTGTTCGGCGCCCAGCTCGCGGCGGCGCTCGGCCTGCCGTACGCGTTCGCCTCGCACTTCGCGCCCAACGCGCTGGAGGAGGCCGTGGCCGTCTACCGGCGCGACTTCAAGCCGTCCGCGCAGCTCGACCGGCCGCACGTCATCGCGGCGCTCAACGTGATCGCCGCCGAGACGACGGAGGAGGCCGAGGAGCAGTTCCTGGCCTCCAAGCGGCTCAGGGTGACCCGGTTCCTCGGCCGGGGGCGCACGTTCACGCAGGAGGAGGCCGACATGATCCTGGAGTCGCCGGCCGGGCAGCAGATCGTGCAGATGGCCAAATACTCCGCCGTCGGCAACCCGGCCGAGGTCGAGGCGTACGTCACCCGTTTCGCCGAGCACGCCCAGGCCGACGAGCTGATCGTCGCGTTCTCCGCGGTCGACAGGAAGGCCTGGATGCGCTCGGCCGAGCTCCTCGCGGAGGTTCACGGGCTGCGCGCCTGAGCGCGGAGTCAGTCGGCGACGAGGCGCATCCTGGGGCCTTCGCGCTCGCGCTGCCGCCGCACCACGTACGTGCCGGGCGCGCACCCCGTGCCTCCATGCTCGGGGTGCAGCAGGTAGACGGTGGCCCGCGCCTGGAACATGCCGATCGCCAGCCGGTCGGAGTCCAGCACCTGGTCCGTCCACAGGCACGTGCCGGGGTCGGCGACGAGCGTGTGCGGGTTGCCGCCTGCCTCGCCGCGCAGCAGCTCGGCGCCCGCCGACGGCACGGGTTCCCACTCGGCGCCGGGCCGGGCCCTGACCGAGCCGGCCACCATCGCGAGCGGGATGACGATGAGGTCGCCTTGGGCCTGGAGGCCGTCGACGACGGGGATGCGGACCGACTGCTCGAGGTGGTCGAGCACGGTGAGCCCGGTCCGCCGGGTCAGGGATGCAAGAGTCACGTTCATGGTCATCACCTCAGGTTCTGCGCTGGAGCAGGGAGTAGTGCTCGGCGGACAGCCCGTAGGTCCAGCCGGCGGCGGCGATCGGGTCGTCGAAGGCCGGCACGGTGAGCCCGTAGCGGCGCCGGTGGCCGTCGCGTTCGACGGATCCGTTGACGGCGAGGAGCACCCTCGTTCCCCCTCGCATGTCGTAGAGCCGCAGTTCGTTACCGGGATTGCCGGGGTCGGGCGCGGTGGAGACGAGCCGTAGCCCGGCCTGGTCGACGTACGCGGCCCACCCCATGTGCTCGATCGCGCACCGCCTGACCTCGACGTTCGGCTCGTCCGCGATCCGCCGCACGCTCGGATCCGTGATCACCCAGGCGGGTACGGGCATGCCGTGCCAGGCGTGCAGGTCCCAGCCGTCCGCGTACCGCACGGCCGGGCCGTCCGCGCGGTGTGGCCGGACCTCGCCGTTCTCGCCGCACACCTCGGTGTGCAGGGCGACGGGACGCTCGGAGACCACGCACGTGTCCTCCCTGGGCCACCACCAGCCGCACAACGTGGTCGCGGCGGTCCACAGGCCGAGGTGGCGTCGTTGCTCGCCGGTGAAGACCGCGCCGGCGGCACGGCGCAGCGCGTCGTACTCGGCGATCCAGGAGACGTACAGCGTGTCGTACCAGAAGCGCCGGAGCACCGGCGACTCGTGCGCCGCGTTGAGCGCCGGGACGAGGGTGCTGGTGACGGACCGCTGGAGCGGGAAGAACGTCGTACGGCGGATGAGCCGGTCGAGCGGCTGCAGGCGCGGTCTGGCCCGCGCGTCGAGCTCGTGGCGCAGCGTGCTCGCCAGCGTGGACAGCCGTCTGGGCACGGGCCACTCGGCCAGGCGGTCGATGCTCTCCCAGGCGCGGGTCCCCGGCGGCACGGTCGCCAGGGCCTTGGCGGGCGAGGAGACCCAGTGGAAACGGGGTGGGGGCAGGCCGATCAGGCGGTAGAGCCCCGTGATGGCGGCCTCTGCGGCCGGACGGTCGGCGGGCCGCGTCGACAACGCCCGGCCCTGCCATGCTTCGCGGATTGCGGCAGCTTCCCGCTGCGCGTGGACGCTCACCGGATGCGGGTGGCGTCGTCCTTTCTCACGATCATGGATGAATGGTGACAGATCGGCGTCGGCCGTGTCCAGCGGCTAACAGGCCTGGCTCTGCTCCTTGCGCGCGGGGGTGCTGCCATCGGGCAGATCGCGGTGGGTGAAGATGTCGATCAGCACCTGCACGGGCATGTCGGCCTCGGTGTGGTGGCGGAAGCTCAGGCCGGGCAAGATCTGGTAGTGGTTGCGGCGGCCGACCCTGTTGCGCTGGATGTAGCCGGATTCCTCCAGGTCGGAGACGATGCTCTGGGCCGCGCGCTCGGTGATGCCGATGGATGCGGCGATGTCGCGGACCCGCACCTGAGGGTCGGCGGCGATCGCCAGGAGCACCCGGGCATGGTTGGTCAGGAACGTCCACGCTGCGCGACGTGCGCCCTCGTTGTCCATCCCTGTGCGACTCCTTCCCGGCGTTGAGCTGACCAGCAGCATACGCTGGCTCTGCACCTCGTTGCACGAAATTTGAATGCAGAAAAGCTATTCCGGTATCGTCCTCACTAGTTTACCGTTGAGGCGTCCAGCCCGCCCAGGCTCGAAGCCCATGATGATCAGGGGGGATGCGATGTCGCACACGACGATGCACACCGTCAAGCCGCGACCGGCTTCTGGATCGCGTCGCCCGACGAACGCGGCTTCGCAGGTGCGCCGAGACCATAACGCCATCGTCGACACCTCGTGCGCCGATGAGGGCGACATGGTCTTGTCGGCGCCTCCGCCCACGCCGGAGCACCTGTTGTACATGGACCGCATCCTGCAGGTCACCTGCACCGTCAACGCCGGGCCCTCCGTGGTCCGCCTCATCGGGGAGATCGACCTCAGCAACAGCGGAGAGGTCCTGCGCACGCTGAACAAGGCCCGCTACATCGACGATCACCTGATCATCGACCTCAGCGGGGTCTCCTTCGCCGACGTGTCGGCCGTCCGGGCCCTGCAGTCCTTCGCCTCCGGCGGCTCAGCCGTCATCTGCAACGCTCAGCCGCAGCTGAGCCGCCTGGAGGGCCTGCTCGGCCTGACCCTTTTCACCTGACGCGCCGTCCCCCCCCGTTCCGGCGGGGGCGGGTCAGTCCAGACAGAACTCGTTGCCCTCGGGGTCGGTCATCACGATGAAGCCGGCGCTCATCGGCAGGTCGGGTTCGTGGCGGCGCACGCGCGTCGCGCCCAACGCGACGAGCCGGTCGCACTCGGCCTCCAGCGCCGCCATCCGCTCGTCTCCCTCCAGCCCGGGAGCCGCACGGACGTCGAGGTGGACGCGGTTCTTGGCCACTTTGTCCTCAGGCACCTGCTGGAAGAACAGCCGCGGTCCCCGGCCGTCCGGATCCTCGACGGCCGACGCCGTGTTGCGCTGGTCCTCCGGCACGCCGGTGCGCTCGAGAAAGTCGTCCCACGCGGCCAGCGGGTCGGCGCCCTCGGGCAGGTCGGCCCCGGGCGGGCCGGGGTGGACATAACCCAGCACGTCACGCCAGAAGGTCGACAGCGCCTTCGGATCGTGGGCGTCGAAGGTGACCTGGATCTCGCGGCTCATCGGGCGGCTCCGTTCGGGGCGTTCCGCGTGTGCTGGTAGAGATCGCGCAGCAGGCAGACCTCGGACAGATGGTGGATCAGCTCCCGGTGGATGTGCAGCACCAGGTCGGCCATGGGCGCGTCGGGGTAGGGCTCCTTCTCGCCGACCGGCACCAGGAGCCCGTCCCCGCCGAGACCCCGCACCCCGGCCAGCCAGACGTCGAGCTGGGTCTCGAGCTGGTCGAGCGCGGTGGCCGCGTCGCCTGCGTACTCCCAGGTCTCGTACGACGCCGCCGGCGCGCCGAAGTGCGCCGCGTTGCGCATGGCGAGCACGCCGACGATGACGTGGCCGAGTCGCCAGGCGATCGTGGTGAAAGGTGAGGGGGACGGCTCGGGAAAGGCGTAGTCGATCGTGAAATTTCCGGCGCCGGCCTGCACGGGTGCCGTCGAAGTCCCGCGGGGCCGCACGCTCCAGGCGTCCGGCACAGGGGACCAGAGGTATTCGTCGTCGGTGAGGCCGTCGAACCGGGGCCTGAGGTGATGGTTCCAGTGCCACTCCGCCTGCTCGCGCAGCGTGCGGTTCCAGTCGAGTGCGTGTTCGTCCATGGAGTCAGTGTCACCCCTCTAGCGGACAGAAACGGTCCGCTATCTGGCAGGCTGGACGACATGGATGTGGCGAACGGTGACGAGCGGGGGACGACCGAGCGGGTGCTCACCCTGCTCGGGCTGCTGCAACAGCGCCAGGTCTGGACCGGCCCCGAGCTCGCCGAGCGGCTGGGGGTCACGCCGCGCACGGTGCGCCGCGACGTCGAGCGGCTGCGCACGCTCGGATACCCGGTGCACGCCACCCAGGGCGTCGGCGGCGGCTACCGCCTCGGCCGCGGGCAGGACCTGCCGCCGCTCCTTCTCGACGATCAGGAGGCCATCGCCACCGCGGTCTCGCTGCTGGCCGGCGCGGGCGGCGCGGTCGCCGGCGCGGGCGACGCCGCGCTGGGGGCGCTGAGCAAGCTCGACCGGGTGCTGCCCACCCGGCTGCGGCACGAGATCCGCGCCCTGTCCGGCTCGGTCGAGTCGTTCGGCGGTGGCCGCACGCCGGTCGACCCCGAGGTGCTCATGACACTGGCCCGAGCCTGCCGCGACGAGGTCGAGGCCGGCTTCGACTACCCGTCAGGCGACGAGGTGCGACGGCGGCGGGTCGAGCCCTACCGCCTCGTCGCCTCCGACCGTCGCTGGTACCTGCTCGCCTACGACCTCGACCGCGACGGCTGGCGCAGCTTCCGCGTCGACCGGATGGCCGGCGTGTCGGCGAGGACCTGGCGCTTCCGCCCCCGCGCGGCGCCCGACGCGGCGGCGTACGTGCAGGAGAGCGTGGCGAGCCGGGTCTACCCGCACCAGGCGCGCTTCCTCGTGCACGCCCCGGCCGGCACGGTGCGCGCGCAGGTCCCGCCGTCGGCGGCCGTGGTGCGGCCGCGTGGAGACGGGCGGTGCGAGGTGCTCAGCGGCGGCGGCAACCTCGACCTCGTGCTCATGCACGTGCTCCTGCTGGGGCACGGCTTCGAGGTGCTCGAGCCTCCGGAGCTCGTCAGGCGCTGCCGCGAGCTGGCGGAGAGGCTGCTCGCGGCAGGCGCGGCCGACGCCGGACCGGTGTGATCATCCCCACTGGCCGGGCTGGTAGGCGCCGGCGGGCTGCTGGGTGATGACGTTCAGGCGGTTGACGGTGTTCATGATGGCGATGAGGGACACCAGGGCGGCGAGCTGGTCCTCGTCGAAGTGCTTGGCGGCGTTCGCCCAGGCCTCGTCGGTGACGCCGCCGGCCGCGTCGGCGACGCGGGTGCCCTGCTCGGCCAGCTCCAGAGCGGCCCGCTCGGCGTCGGTGAAGACCGTCGCCTCCCGCCACGCCGCGACCAGGTTGAGCCGCACCGAGGTCTCCCCGCGGTGCGCGGCGTCCTTGGTGTGCATGTCGACGCAGAAGCCGCAGCCGTTGATCTGGCTGATGCGCAGCGCCACCAGTTCCTGCGTCGCGTCGGGCAGGGGAGAATCCTTCACGACCTTGCCCGCGGAGAAGACGTACTTCGAGAACTTCGCCGCGACAGGGTTGTTGTGGTAGTCGAAACGGGCGTCCATGGGTGGCCTCCTTGCCGTTCACGTGGTTCCACCGCATCGACGACGTGGTCCGGCGAGATGTGATGTGATCTGCGTCTCCCCATCGCGAGCCATGGTCACGGCCGGCTGACTTTTCCACCGGTAAATTTTCTGTAGCCGGCTCTCACGGAAACTCCGCCAGGGTGCCGACGCCGTTGTCCGCGTTTTGCGGGTGACCCTACGCTCGGCGGCGACGGTAAGTGCCTGACCCGAAACCGGAGGCGTTAGTGGGGCTTTTCGCGAGAAATGCGTTGCGGCTGGCGGCGGTCGTGGTGGCCGGTTGCGGCGTGGTGCTGGCCGGCGCCGTCAGCGCGGTGGCACAACCGCGGCCTCCTTCCCAGCTTGCCCAGCTGTCCGGCGCCGACCTGGGCACGGTCATCACCATGGTCCCCAGCTTTTTCTGCGGAAATCGGCTGGTCGCCTACAACTCTCCTTCGTCCAACTCGCCCACGAAGTGCGTCAACGGCGCTGAGAACAGCGGCAACTCTACCAACAGCGGGAATTACCACAATGAAGGCGATCCCATCAACAGCGGCAACTTCGCGAACGGGAACGGCTCCACGGACAGCAACAACGCGACCAGCAGCGGAAACGCGGCCAACGGATCCCAGACCCATTCGGTGCGCCGATGACGCACCACGCGCGGACCTTCGGGAGGATGGACAGGATGAGCGGGGCCGGACTGATGATCGCCGGTTGCGGGCTGGCGGTGCTCGCGGCCGGCACACCGGCTTCTCCAGGCAAGCAGGTGCTCATGGCGGATTCCTCGTCCTTCGCGGCGGAGACCGGAAATATCCGGCCCAGAGGAAATGCCAAGAAAACGGGAAACTACTGGAGCAAGGGTCGGTCCGTCAACAGCGGCAACTTCTCCAACGTGATCGATTCCTACCGGTCCAACAATTCGACACGCGGCAGCGCCAACACCGTCAACGGCCCGCAACGGCTCATCGTGAAATCCGGCGGCAGCAAGTGAGATCGCCGCGTCACCGTGGTTCGGCCCGGAACGCCCGGCGATAGGCGCCGGGCGTGGTGCCCAGGGCGTTGAGAAAGCGCCTTCGGAGGTTGGTGGCCGAGGAGAGACCGACGCGGCGGGCGACGGCGTCCAACGGAAGGTCGGACGACTCCAGCAGGCCCCGGGCGGTCGCTATCCGCTGGGCGAGCAGCCACTGCCCCGGGCTGGTGCCGAGCTGGTCGACGAACCGCCGGGTGAGCGTACGCGCCGACAGGCCCGCGTGCGCGGCCATGCTCTCGATGGTGACCGCTTCGCCGAGCCTTCCGGCGACCCACTCCAGCAACGGCGCGAGCGTGCCGTCGATCTGAACGGGGTGCGGCGGCGCCGCGTACTGCAACTGCCCGCCCTCGCGGTGCGGCGGCATGACCATGGTCCGTGCGATGTGCGCGGCATACCAGGCGCCCTGGTCGTTGCGGACCAGGTGCATGCACAGGTCGATGCCGGCCCCGGCGCCTGCGCTGGTCGCCACGTCGCCATGGTCGACGTACAGCACATCCGGGTCGAGCCGGACCTCCGGGAAACGCGCGGCGAGCTTGTCCGCCAGCGCCCAGTGCGTGGTCGCCCGCCGCCCGTCCAGCAGTCCGGCGTACGCCAGCGCGAAGGCGCCGGAGCAGATGCTGACCACTCGCGTTCCGCGGGAGTGCGCCCGGCGCAGTGCCTGAACGACCGCGGGCGTGGGCGGATCATCGGCGGGCAGCCAGCCCGGGACGATCACGGTGTCGGCACGGTCGAGCGCGTCCAGCCCGTCGGTCACGAGCATGTCGTAGCCGGCGTGCGTCGCGACCGGGCCGGGACGCTCGGTGCACACGCTGAAGGTGTAGCGCATCGGGAGCCCTGGCCGCTCGATTCCGAACACCTGGGCGGCGCAGCCGAGCTCGAAAGCGGACTGCGGAGGGCGGATCAGCGCCGTCACCCGATGCATGGCGCAAAAGTACCGCATGATGTCTTTCCTGACACTCGGCGGGGGCCATGACCGGCCGCCAGGCTGGGCCTATGACGACAGAACAGAGCACCTCTGCCTATGTGTGGGCCGCCGTCCAGGACGCCCCGGTTCGCGAGCTCTTCCCGGGCATCCGGGCGCGGATGTTGTGGACCGGGGACAACGGCGCGAAGGCCTGTGTGCTGGAGATGGACGCCAACACCTGCTGGCAGGGGATCGACGTGCACGAACCCGGACCCGAGGAGGTCTTCGTAGTCTCCGGCGTCTTCAACGACGGCGACCGGGACTACCCGGCCGGCTCCTTCATCCACGCCCCAGCGGGCTCCTCGCACGTGCCGCAGACGGTGACGGGCTGCACGTTGTTCCTCTTCTACCCGGAAGGCTGACCGTCACCGGGGGGATGAAAGAGCCACCCGGCGGTCCCGGGTGGCTCAGGCGACGGATGTCCCGGTCAGAACACCTGCTCGACGTTCGTGGTCCGTACGGTCCACGGCGGCCCGCACGTGCCGCGCCCGGTGAACCGGTAGCCGGCGAAGATGATCGGGCTGGCGAACTGGTAACCGTCGGAGCAGATCACCACGACCCTGATCGCCCCACTGAACACCGAGCAGTCGATGTCGACGTAGTACGCCGGGATGGGGACGCTGCGGGAGCACGAGTAGGTGGCGGCCGGGGACACCACGCCGTCCTTGCCGGCCCGGGCGCCCGGGGCGTCGGAAAGCTCGGTCGACTGGTCGGTGAACCCGCGTTCGGGCGCCGCGGCGGCCGAACCCGTGTGCAGCGCGACAGACAACAGCAGCGCCGCGATCGCGGCCAGCACGCCGATGAGCGTTCTTCTCGCATGTACAGTCATGTGATCGAACCTCTCGCTGGGTTTCCTGGCGGCCGGCCGAGCCTTGTCAGTGCTACTTTCGCCAAGCGTTGAGCGCCGGTCATCGTCACTTTCCGCAAATCTGCGCCGCGGCGGCCGGGGGAGGGTTGTCACTGGTGTCAAAAGGCGCGGTCAGGCCAGGCCGTGCTCGGTCCACGCCCCTGCCAGCATCCGCGTGACGGTGGTGCTCAGCACCCGTACGCCGTGCGTGGAGCCCGGCTCGATCCCCACCAGTTCCCGCACCCGCCGCAGCCGGTAGTCGAGGGTGCGGGGGTGGATGTGCAGGGATTCGGCCGTACGCAGGCGGTTCATGTCGTTGCGGTAGTAGGCGTCCAGCGTGGGCACCAGTTCCGGCCCGTCGCCGAGCCGCTGCGCGGTCTCCCGTAACCACTGGTCCACCTGCGGCGTCTCCATCGCGCCGAGCTCCGCGAACACGTCGGCCACCCCGTACGACCGGCGCGGCACCCGCTCGATCGGCGCCACCCGGCTGACCTTCCGCGCCAGCGCGGCCGCCTGGACGAGCGCGCGGCGGCGCCCGTGGGCGATGCCGACGGAGCACGGCCGTCCCACGCCCTCCGCGACCGCCTGCGCCAGCGCCAGTCCTGACCTCTCCGCGGCTGCCCGGTGCTCCGGCCGCGTCCCGTGGTACGGCACGAGCGCCACGAATTCGTCCGGTTCTTGCCACCCGAACGGCACGCGGTGCCGCTGCAGCAGGGTGCGCACGACCTCCTCCCGGCACTCCTTCGGCGGCGCCGTGGCCACCCGGACCACCGTGACCAGGTAGTGCTCGGCCACCGGCACCCCGAGGCTGCCGGCCAGCCCGCCGGCCATGGGGTCGTCGTGCAGCACCATGGTGGCCAGCAGGTGGACGCGCGAGGCGGTCGGCAGGAAGCGCTCATATCCCCGGAAGTAGCCGCGGGTGTAGACCGCCTGCGCCGCCGCGCCCTGCTGGGCCAGCCAGTCGATCATGCGCATCGTGTCGGTCAGGTCGCCGGGCCCGGCCGCCTCGGAGATCTCCCGCATGGTGAAGGCCGCGTGCAGCGCGAGCGCGCCGCGCTGGCAGCCCGGAGCCACGCCCTGCAGGCCGCGCTGCTCGCCGACCGACTCGATGAAGGCCAGGTCGCTTTCCAGCAGCGGCTCGCCGGAGGCGGCCAGGTCGGCCGTCCGCTGCCGTACGACGACCGCGAACTCCATCATCGACGCCCGCGCTCTCGGCTCGATCGTCTGGAAACCGGCGAGCTCGCCGACGCAGGCGTCCACCACTCTCCTCGCGTTGTCGTCGACCCGGTTTTTGAGCATGCCGAAGAGGTCGCCCATGAATTCTCCCCGTGACGTCGCCATTGGTCGTGTCTCCCTGAAACGCGCGTCCGGTATTCGTCGGCCGGGTGCTTTCGTATCAGTGGATTTTCCGGAAAGCGGCGCGTGACCAGGTGGGGAAGGTGGACATCTCCATTATGGACGTGGGGTCAGGTGAAAGTTTCATACGGCCGGTGATTCGTGACGACCGAAATCGTAACGGACGATCACGAGGTGGATGCATTCCGCTCGGCGCGCTCGGCCGGGCCTGGCGGCAATGGCCTGCCCAAGGATTTTCCACGGGGCTGTACGTCGTCCTCGCCGACGGCGCCACAACGGATCTCACCCGGTTCGCGGGCCACCGCACCCCCGAACTCGACCTCGTCATCGTCTCCCTCGCCGAGTTCCGTACGGTCGGCATGCCCGGCTTCGAGCGCTACGCCCTCGCCCGCGCCAGGATCGTGCTCGACCGCCTCGACGGAGGCATCGCCCGGATCCTGGCTGCCAAGGGGCGGCTCGGCGCCGACGAAGCGTTCCGCGACTGCGGCGAATGGCTCGACGCCTACGCCAACTCGCTCTACCGCTCCGTCAAGAACGACCGCGACGGACACGCGTTCGCCGCCCGCCTCGACGCCGCCGACAGCGTCCGGTTCCTGCTGGAGCTGCTCTTCGCCATGGACCGCCGCCCCCGCCCCTACAACAAGTACCTGGCATGGGAACTCGCCCGGTATCCGCTGCCGGGCTGGGGCACCGGCATGTTGCTGGACGCCGTCGACCGCATTTCGGCAACGGGCGACGTACGTCTGCAGCGGCGCCTCTTCGCCCAGGTCGAGGCGGCGGCCCGGCACGCCGGGCACGGCGCGGTGCTGGACGCATGGGGCGAGGACCTCGACCTGATGCGGCCGCAGTAATCTCCTGTGACTGCCGGAGAAAAGTCGAGGTGATCCATCTTAAAATTTCATGCTATTTCGCGCGTTTTCTTAATTGGCGATTTGCCCGCGGTGGGAGGGTTTTCGTAGACTGCGGCTATAGGTGAGGCTGCAGAACTGACGATTCCATGGCTCTCCGGTGACGGATCCAGAAACGCCAGGCAGGCTAGCTGGAAGGGGCGAGGGTCAATGGATGACTATCCGTTGCTCAATATCTTCCTCACGATGATGTGGTTCTTCCTCTGGGTCCTGTGGCTGATGCTGCTCTTCCAGATCATCATCGACATCTTCCGCGACGACAGGCTGAGTGGCTGGGGCAAGGCGGGTTGGTCGATCTTCGTCATCGTGCTGCCGTTGCTGGGCGCCTTCGTCTACCTGATCGCTCGCGGCAAGGGGATGGGCGAGAGAGAGCTCGCGGTGAGGGCCGGACGCGAGTCCCGCTACTACGAGGCCGTCGAACACCGCCTGGGACGGACGACCGGCCAGGCCGACGAACTCACTCGTCTGGCCGATCTCAAGAACCATGGTGAACTCACCGCGGAGGAGTACGAGCACGCCAAGGCCAAGGTCTTGGCGAGGTGAACGGTGGGTCTCGCCGCTTGGGCGGGTCGGCTGGCGTGCTCGCTCCCGTGAGAGCTTTCACGTCAGAATGAGGACGATGAACAGCAGGCACGCGCAGATGTTGATCAACCAGCCGCGGGAGTTCATCCAGTCCCGGATCTTCGGCATGACCGTCTCCGCCCGGCGCCGGAAAAGCAGGTAGCCCAGGAGCGGCAGAGCGGCCAAGGCGAGTGTGGCCAGCATGAAGGGGATGGCTGCGGCAGGTGGCGATCCGGTCTGCTCGAGGTGCACGCTGACGGTGGTCATGGTCACGATGTCGGTGGGCATCAGCAGGATCAGGAGCAGCCCGACGACGAAAGCTCGGCCGGGTCCGGCTTCGAGGAGCGTGCTGAGCCATGCGGGGGCTTCGGACGTCGCGCGTGTCCGGAAGTTCTTGACCGCCATGGCCATCAGAAGGCCGACCAGAACGAGCTGAACGACCGAGCCCAGCGAGCCGGTGTCGGCGGGGTCGCCCAGCGAGATGCTCTCACTGAGCAGTGCGACGACGTGGCGGGTCAGCGCCACGCCCACGATCATGGCCACCGTGACGCCTGCCAGGTATGCCAGTGACATCCGTACCGCCTGCCTGTGCGTGACGAGGATGATCGCCGACATGATCTGAGGGCCCGCCATCATGGTGATGGCCAGGGGCAGCAGTTGCAGATCCATCACGCCTCCCCCCTTCAGGGTCATGGTGGTGCCGGTAAACCCATAGCTACCCGGGAGACCTCGTCTTCTGCCGGCTGGAGCCGAGTCGTCGTACAGGTGCCTGGAAGGGCGGAAGGCGATCGCAACGCCAGGAGCGGTGTGCTTCGGCGCTGTCCGACTCGGCGACTCGCCGCTTGCGTAACACGTTCTTTATCGAAATGCACCATGTCTGTAACCCATGACGGACGCCTGTCAGATTTGACTGATGTACCAACACGGCAAAGAGGCACAAAACGGGATGTAACGGACATTTAGGGCTCTTGGTGGTCCGCCGGTGGGAGTGGTGTGGTGAAGGTGGAGGAACGCTCGGCTGACGCCATCCTCGAGGTGCTCGCTGGAGCGCCGGAACCGCTGGGCGCGCGGCAGGTGCTGCAGGCGCTCAAACTGGGCACCGACCTGGAGATCAGCGAGGCCACGGTCGCCCGGCGGCTGCGACTGCTGGACCGGCGCGGGCTCACCGTGGCCGCGGGCTCCAAGGGCCGGCTGCTCACCTCGTCCGGCCGCCAGCATGTCGCCGCCGTGCTGCGCGGGCGCACCACCGCGACCCGGTTCCTGGAGGGCACGCAGGTACGTACCTCTGAAGGGCTGATCAACCTGCTGCGTGCGCGGCGGACGGTCGAGCCCGAGGCGGCCAGGGAAGCGGCGCTCTGCGAGGACAACGCCGCTGCGGCACAGGCGCTCACCGGGCTGGTCGCGCGGCACGGCAGGCATTTCGCCGACGTTCAGGGAGTGCCGCGGGACATCGCGCTGACCTTCCATCGCCGGGTGGCCAGGTGTACCCGCAATCCGATCGTGAAGGCCATGCTCGACGTCGTCCTCGATCCGGCGCTCGACCGCCTGGAGGCGGCCCTGGACGTCGTGCTCGACTCCCACCGTTCCGGCGAGGTCACGGTGATCGAGCACCAGCGGATCGCCGACGCGATCGCCGCGGGCCGGGCGGACACGGCGGAGGAGGCGATGCGCGCCCATATGGATCGATTGCTGGACGAGGCCGGCCGCTTCCTCACCGAGGAGACCGCCCCCATCGTCGAGCGGCTGCTCACCTGGGGCATGCCTGGACCTACCGGACACGACACGCGCGGAGGGCCTGAGCCGGATGCCGATCATTGAGTTCACCGGCGTACAGAAGTCGTACGGCGACCTTGAGGTGCTGAACGGCATCGACCTGTCGGTCGCCGAGGGCGAGGTGGTGGTTCTGCTCGGCCCGTCGGGATCGGGCAAGAGCACGCTGCTGCGCTGCATCAACGCCCTGGAGGACGTCTCCGGCGGCACGATCGTGGTCAACGGCCGCGATCCGCACAACAAGGCCACGAACCTGAACGAGCTGCGGAGCGGAGTGGGCTTCGTCTTCCAGCACTTCAACCTCTACCCGCACATGACGGTGGCGCAGAACATCATGCTCGCCCCCGTCAGGGTGAAGAAGGTCTCGAAGGACGTGGCCCGCCGCCGGGCGATGGACCTGCTGGAACGGGTGGGGATACCGGAGAAGGCCGACAGCCTGCCCACGCAGCTTTCCGGCGGGCAGCAGCAACGGGTGGCCATCGCCCGCGCGCTGGCCATGGACCCCGCGATCATGCTGTTCGACGAGCCGACCAGCGCCCTGGACCCCGAGATGATCCAGGAGGTCCTGGAGGTCATGGTCGACCTGGCCGGCAGCGGGATGACCATGGTCGTGGTCACGCACGAGATGGGTTTCGCGCGCAAGGTGGCCGACCGGGTCGTGTTCATGGACGGCGGTCGGGTCGTGGAGTGCGCCGCGCCCGAAGACTTCTTCGCCAGCCCGTCGACCGAGAGGGCCCAGGAGTTTCTGCGCCGGGTCTCACATATCTGACAGAGAGGTGTCTGTACGGATGAAAGGGATCGTGTGCCTGGCGCTCGCGCTGCTCCTGCTCACCGCCTGCGGTGACCGCCCGAGGGCGGGGCTGTCCCCGGTGGCAGGGACCAAGGGCGGGACCGGAGTCAACTCGATGGAGAAGATCAGGAAACGCGGGGAGATCGTGTTCGGAGTCAAGTTCGACACCCCGCCGTTCGGGTCGATCGGGCAGGGCGAAACCGAGCCGCAAGGCTTCGAGATCGACCTCGTCACCGAGGTCGCCAAGCGGCTGAAGGTCAAGCCGAAGTTCGTCGAGGTCAACCCGAAGAACCGGGTGGCCAACCTGGACAGCGGGAAGATCGACGTGATCACCGCGACCATGATCGCGACTCGGGCGCGTGACAAGGCGATCGACTTCTCCGAGCCGTACTTCGAGGACGACCAGCGCCTGATGGTGCGCGGCGACTCCAAGATCTCCAGCGTCGACCAGCTCGATGGCAAGACGGTGGCGCTGGTCCAGGGCTCGACGGAGGAGAGCGTGCTGCGGGAGAAGGCGCCGGGCGCGAAGATCCTCAGCTTCCAGTCCTGGCCCACGGCGCTGCAGTCACTGCTGCGCGGCGACGCCGACGCCGTCAGCACCACGGTCGGCATCCTCACCGGCCTGAAGTCGGCCGCCGACAAGGCGGGCGAGCAGGTCAAGATCGTCAGCCCGGGGATCGCGCAGGGACCGCTCGCCATGGGGTTCCGCCAGGGCGACGCCGCCCTCCGCGACGAGGTCAACACCGCACTGATGGGCATGGCCGAGGACGGCACCTACGACCGCATCTACGCCAAGTGGTGGGGCAAGGTGCTGCCCGAGCCGTACAAGATCCGTGTCCTTCCCTCGGGGTCCTGAGCCATGTTCAACGACCTCAGCTGGTCCGTGGTGCTCGAGGATCCGGGCAGGAGCTTCCTGCTGCACGGCGCGTGGGTGAGCCTGCAGCTCGCCGTGCTCGCCATCATCGGATCCACGGTGGTGGGCACGCTGGTGGCGCTCGGCCGCGTGTCGACGGCGCCCGCGCTGGCGCCGCTGCGCTGGCTGCTCTCCGCCTACGTCGAGTTCTTCCGTAACGTGCCGCTGCTCGTGCAGCTGGTCTTCTGGAGCTTCGGCATGTTCAGCCTGGACCTCGTCAGGGCCGCCGCCGCGCCGCTGAACCCGGTCTACAGCAACCAGTTCCTCGCCGGGCTGCTCGGCCTGACGATCTACACCTCGGCGTACGTGGCGGAGGCGCTGCGCAGCGGGATCCAGTCGGTGCCCAGGGGGCAACTGGAGGCGGCCAGGGCCGGCGGCCTCGGCTACTGGACGGCGATGCGCGCGGTGGTGTTGCCGCAGGCGTTCACGCTGGCCTTTCCCGCGATCGGCAACCAGTACATCAGCGCCACCAAGAACACCTCCGTGGTCATGGCGATCGGCGTCACCGACCTGGTCTTCCAGGCCCAGCAGATCGAGTCGGCCACCTTCGCCGCATTCGAGGCCTACACCGCGGCGCTCGTCATCTTCATCGTGCTCTGCCTGGCCGAGTCCGCGCTGCTGGCTCTGATCGTCCGGGGAATGCTGACCAAGATCCGGCCCGGCGCCAGGACCGCGGCCCCGACGCCGGCGTTGGAGTCGTGACCATGGGTGCGATCATTGACAACCTCCCGTTCATGCTGGCCGGGCTCTGGGAGACCGCGAAGCTGGCGGTGCTGGCCATCGTGCTCAGCTCCGTGCTCGGCGTGCTGGCGGGCGCGATGCGCTCGGCCCGCTCGCGGCTCGTCCGGTGGCCGGCGATCGGCTACATCCAGCTCATCCGCAGCGCGCCGCTGATCGTTTTCATCCTCTACTGCTATTTCGTCCTGGCGGACCTCGGGCTCGACCTGACCCCCTTCTGGGCGGGTGTGGTCGCGCTGGGCGTGTTCACCAGCGCCTATCTGGCGGAGATCGTCCACGCGGGCATCGCCTCCGTGCCGCCCGGGCAGTGGGAGGCCGCGCGCGCCTCCGGCCTGTCCCAGGCGAGCACGATGCGGGACGTGGTGCTGCCTCAGGCGCTGCGCCGCATGGCCCCGGCGCTGGTGTCGGAGTTCATCAAGCTGATCAAGGACACCTCGCTGGTCTCGATCATCGGGGTCTTCGAGTTCTTCCACCGGGTCGAGGTGACCAACTCCCGGCTGTTGACCGAGCCGTTCGCGGTGCTCGGCTTCGCCGCCGTCTGCTATTTCCTGCTCAACTATGGCCTCAGCCGCGTCGCTCGCCGTCTTGAGCTGCGGCTGGATGCCTGACGCATCACCTACAAGAAGGAAAATCACGCAATATGTCGGATCTACGGCTCAACCTTCCGTTCGTTGGCATCCCGAGCTTCCAGCGGTCGCCCATCGTGAGCGACCTCTCCCAGCTGGATGCCGACCTGGCCATCCTGGGAGTGCCCAACGACGAGGGCTCCCCCTGGTACCCGGGCGCGCGGATGGCACCGCGGGCGATCCGGGAGCAGTCGGTACGGTACGCCGGCTACGGCCGCATGCAGGCCAGGTCCGGATATTTCGACATTGAGGAGGACAGGCGCTTCCTCGAGTACGAAACCGCGAACCAGCGCATCGTGGACTGCGGCGACGTCGACATCATCTACTCCAACCCCGAGCAGACCTTCAAGAACATCACCCACAGCACCGCCCAGATCCTGGAAGCCGGGGCCGTCCCCATCGTTCTCGGCGGTGAGCACTCGGTCACCTACGGCGTGGTGCGGGCCTACGAGGAGCCGATCTGCGTCGTCCACTTCGACGCGCACCTCGACTACCGGCCCTTCATCCACGGCGCCGAGTACGGCAACGGCAGCCCCATGCTCAAGATCGGGAAGCTGCCGAACGTCGAGAAGATCGTCCAGATCGGCAGCCGCGGCATGCGCGCCGCCCAGGACGACCTCGCCGAGAGCCGCGCCAACGGCAACGACGTGTTCACCATGAAGGGCTTCAGGAAGGCCGGCATCGACGACGTGCTCGCGACCCTGCCCAAGGGCAGGAAGGTGTACGTCAGCGTCGACATCGACGTGCTCGACATGCCGCTCGTGCCCGGATGCGCCTCCGCCGAGGCGGACGGCATGTCATACGAGGAACTCCGCCAGACGATCTTCGCGATCGTCCGCGAGCACGAACTCGTCGGCTTCGACGTCGTGGAGATCAACCCGATGCTGGACGTGGCCTCCAACGTCACCTCCCAGCTCGGCGCCCAGCTGGCCATCGAGACGATGGCCCGCGCCGTCGAGAACCCCGAATACCTGCGCCGCAAGGGACGCCTGTCCTGACACCCGGTCCCGCGCGGGGACATGACCGGCGCCCCGCGCGGCGACCTCGTGGAGGGTCGCCTCGGACCGTGCAAGGCGCGGGGGCGTAGCGTAACGTCCATGCAGAAGGTGCAGCTGAGTGGTGAGAAGGCGACGATGCTCGCCACTCTGTACGGCCGGGCCGTGGACGCCGAATCCCCCACCCCCATCCTGGGCGACACGATGGCGCTCGAAGCGATGCGCGCCATCGACACCGACTTCACGAAAGTCGGATTGAGGCGCGGCGACGCCGTGACCGTCGCCATGCGCGCCGAACACCTGGACGACTGGACGCGCGACTTCCTCGCCGAGCATCCGGCGGCGATCGTGCTGCACCTGGGGTGCGGCATGGACACCCGGGTCCACCGCGTCGATCCCGGGCCGGGCGTGCACTGGTACGACGTGGACTTCCCCGAGGTCATCGACCTGCGCGAGCGCCTCTACCCGGCACGCGACCACCACACCGTGATCCCCTCGTCGGTCACCGACCTGGCCTGGCTCGACCGGGTGGAGGGCGATCTTCCCGTACTGGTCGTCGCCGAAGGCCTGACCATGTACCTCAAGGAGGACGAGGGCCACGCGCTGTTCCGCGCGATCATCGACCGGTTCCCCTCCGGCCGGTTCGTGTTCGACGCGTTCAGCAGGCGCGGCATCAAGTGGCAGAAGATCAACCGGGTGGTCCGGCTCGCCGGCGCGACCCTGCACTGGGGAGTGGACAACCGTGCCGACCTCGAGGCCATCGACCCCCGGTTACGCGTCGTCACCGAGCTGAGCGCGTTCGACCTGCCGGGATACGAAAGGCTCAAGCCCGGCTATCGCGCGCTGGTCGCGGTGGCGAGAACGTTGCCGTTCATGCGCAGGATGGCCGTCTTCTACCGCCTGGACTTCCCCGCGTGACCGCCGCGGTGAGCTGGGTCCCTGATGGCATCCGGGTCAATGGCATCACCCCCGGCGGCACCGGCGCCTGAAAGGGCACGCGGCGACGCCGCCGGAGGGCTCAGTTGCCCACGCCGAGGCCGGCCATGAACGCGGACGGGTACCTGTCGCCGCGGGCCGCGTTCGGCGGCACCGCCTTCTCGATCTCCGCGAGGTCGTCCGCGGTGAGGTGCAGGTCCATCGCGGGCAGCGCCTCGGACAGCCGCTCGCGGGTACGGGCGCCGACCAGCGGCACGATGTCCTCGCCCTGCGCGGCCACCCAGGCGATGGCCAGCTGGGCGACGGTGCAGCCCTTCGCCTCGGCGACCCGGCGCAGGGCCTCCACGAGGGCGAGGTTGTGTTCCACGTTCTCGCCGGAGAAGCGCGGGCTGAAGCCACGCAGGTCGCCGGGGCCGGCGATGCGGTCGGTGGACCAGTGCCCGGAGATGAGGCCGCGGCTGAGCACGCCGTAGGCGGTCAGGCCGATGCCGAGCTCCCGCAGCGTGGGCAGGACCTCCGCCTCCACCGCGCGGGAGATCAGTGAGTACTCGATCTGCAGGTCGGCGATCGGGTGCACGGCGTGCGCCCGGCGGATCGTCGCCGCAGTGACCTCCGACAGGCCGATGTGCCGTACGTATCCGGCGTCGACCATGTCCTTGATCGCGCCCACCGTCTCCTCGATCGGCACCGCCGGGTCCAGCCGGGCGGGGCGGTAGATGTCGATGTGGTCGGTGCCCAGCCGGGTCAGCGAGTAGGCCAGGAAGTTCTTCACCGCCTCGGGACGGCCGTCCTGCCCGCCGAACGCGTGGCCTGGCCCCCGCAGGGCGCCGAACTTGACGCTCAGCCGGTAGCTGTCGCGGTCCCGGCCGCGCAGCGCCTCGGCGAGCAGCAACTCGTTGTGACCCATGGCGTAGAAGTCGCCGGTGTCGATCAGCGTGACGCCGCTGTCCAGCGCGGCGTGCACCGTCGTGATGCTCTCGGTACGGTCGGTTGCGCCGTAGGCGTCCGACATCCCCATCGCACCCAGGCCCAGCGCGGAAACGGCCGGTCCTGTGCGGCCCAGGGTTCGTCGCTGCATCATGTTCTCCCTCGTCGTCGATGTCGCCACCCATGCTGGGCCTGGGCCGGGACGCGCGGAAGCGGAGCGTGCATCATGGGATAGCCGCTCCCTGGCTCGGCCGGCGCCCCGCGAGGCAGGATGAAGGCATGCAGCGTGACCAGCTCGCCGACTTCCTCCGCCGCCGCCGCGAGGCGATCCGGCCGGCGGAGGCGGGACTGGCCGACAGCCCCCGCCGCCGCACCGCCGGCCTGCGCCGGGAAGAGGTGCTGCTCGTGCTCGGCATCGAGGAGTTCCCCACGGGATCAACCGTGAAATGATCCGATACACGTTTGCATCCCGCCGATCGGAGTGACCATGATCACCGACCCCACGCTCACCCGGATCGGCCAGGCGGTGGAGCTGCACCACCACCAAGGCCAGCGTGAGGCCGCCCGCGACCTGTTCGCACAGATCTGGGATGACATCGGCGGCGAGCAGGGCGACCCGCTGCACATCTGCGTCCTTGCCCACTCGATGGCCGACGTGCAGGACGACGTGCAGCAGGAGCTGCTGTGGGACCTGCGAGCGCTCGCCGCCGCCGATTCGATCACCGATGAGCGGGTGGCGCACGCCGGGATGGCGCTTCCGGTGGCCGGCCTCTACCCGTCGTTGCACCTCAACCTCGGCGAGTGCTACCGCAAGCTGGGTGATTACGACCGCGCCCGCGAGCACCTCGAGCACGCGCAGGCCACGATCGGCGCACTCGGCGACGACGGCTACGCGCGGCTCATCAAGGGCGGCCTGGACCGGCTGACCGAACGACTCGGCGATTCGACGTCGCCCGCGTAACCGCATCGAGCCCCGCCTTCAGGCCGCCGAGTTCATCCCCGCCTTCATGCCCGACCCGCCGGAACACAACGGACCTCAGCGGAGGCTGTCTGGATCCTCCGGAGCGGCAAGCGGCTTGACCCAGCGGGACCACTGCGGTTGAGGGGCATAGCCGGCGGCGTTCCAGGCTGGGTGGGCGAGTGTGTTGTCGTGAAGGACCATGGCGTCGGCTCGGAAGGCGCCGTACTTGGTGAAGTGCTCCTCTGCCCTCGCCAGTAGTGCGGTGGCAATGCCCTTGCGGCGATGGGAAGGGTGGACGGCGAGGCGGTACAGGTGGGCTCGCCAGCCGTCCCAGCCCGCGATGACGGTCCCTGCTATTTCGCCGGCGCACTCCGCTATCAGCAGAGCCTCGGGGTCGCGGGCCAGCAGTGCGGCTACCTTGTCAGGAGAGTCGTGCCGGTCCGTACCTTCGGCGGCCAGGAGCCAGAACTCCAGCACAGCATCCACGTCATCCGGGCTGCCGGTTCGGATGGTGACCTTGGACTCGTGCACGGTTCACCAATCTAGCTAGTGCACCACCGTACTTCTGACCTCCAGCGCGCCCCCGGCCGCGAGCACACCGCCCTTCTGCCAGAAGACGTTGAAAGTCCTGGCATGCCGGCGTTTCGCGGGCCCGACCGCCGTACCTCGGCCGGTGCGATCTTCTCCGCGACCAGCAACGCGGGGACCGCTCCGAAGCCGTCATCCTCGGAACTCACTCGTGTCGTCGATTTTCTGGCCAGCCATAGCTCTCCAGCCGCTGACAGGCTCGCCCCGGGCGGAATTCCTCTCGGCGTCGTAGGTGTGCGTGGCTCCACGCTCCGATACGACGACTTGGCCGCATCCGAGAACATGAGGGTGTAAGCGAAGCATTTCCGCAGGTGGGCAAGCCGCCCATGCTGCGTATCGGCGTACGCGTGGATCTGATCACCACATCGGTGCGACCGGTCTGAGCGCTGTACGCCGTGAGGTCGATCGCGCGTCCGGCCAGGACATCCTGCAAGTTCCCCTTCGAGGCCGAAGCCGGTAGCGCTGAGAATTCCTGGAAAACCTTGGCCGCCGTTTCCTGCACGCGGCCCTCTGCCTCACGGCGTTGTACCTGCTCCCATTGCGAGTTGCGGTGCACTATCCAGCCGAACCCGACCAGCGCACCTACGAAAAGCGCAACAGGAGCGACCATGAAGAAGAGCGCACCGATGGAGCTTTCATCCCCGTCGGTCCTTGCTCTGGCCGATGACTTCATGACGGCTCCACCCGCGCCGTGACTTCCATCACCAGGCTTGCCTCTGACATCTATGTGAGGTTTTAGCGTATCCGCATGCAGATCAACGGAGCACATGTGCTGGTCACCGGGGCCAACCGGGGCCTGGGCCGACAATTCGTCCTGTCCCTCCTCGGCCGCGGCGCCGGCAAGGTGTACGCCACCGCCCGCCGGCCCGACCTCGTCGACGTACCGGGGGTTGTCCCGCTGCGCCTGGACATCACCGATCCGGCATCGATCGCCGCCGCGGCGGAAGCGGCACCTGACGTCAAGATCGTCATCAACAACGCGGGGATCTCGACCGGGACAAATCTGGTCACCGGGGACCTGGACACGGTTCGCCGCGAGATGGACACCCACTTCTACGGCACCCTGAACATGATCCGCGCCTTCGCGCCCCAACTGACCGACGGCGCGATCCTCAACGTCATGTCCGCGATCTCGTGGCTCGCCGTCGACGGTGCAGGCGCATACCACGCCGCGAAGGCCGCCGAGTGGGCGCTCACCAACAGCGTTCGCCTGGAGTTGGCCGAACAGCGCACCCTGGTGACGGGCCTGCACCTGGGCGCTGCCGACACCGACATGATGGCCTGGTACCACGGCGACAAGAGCGCCCCCGAGGTGATCGTCAAGGCAGCCCTCGACGGGATCGAGGCGCACCGGCCCGAGGTCCTCGCCGACGACTGGAGCCGCCAGGTGAAGGCATGGCTGTCCGAGGACCCGGAAGTCATCTACCGGGAAGCTGCGGCCGCCCTCACGGCCTGACGCGCTGCTCCTGTAGGCCACGCCTGCGGCCGTGACCTCGAACAGGTCGCCTTCGCGCGGCAGCGGATGCCGCGCGATCCGCGCCGCGGGAGCCTCAGCGGCCGATGCATTCGCTCAGTCCATCAACGATCAGGAGCCGGGTGTGAGCAAGATCGCGAGATTGTCCTGCAAACACGAACGCCCGCTCCAAGGTCCCTGGACGCAACCACGGCCTGCACGACCCATCTGGACAACTCACACGGTCACCTGATCAACTTCGAAGTCCGAACGCAGCGACCCGAGAGATGACCTCCCGAGCCATGACCCTGATCACCCTGCGGCAAGCTGCCGTCCGCTTCAACCTCTCCCACGACGCTCTACGAAGGATCGCGGCTGCTGGTCTGCTTCCTGCGGCGGGTCAACACGGCAACAGGCTGGTCATCCCTACGGACGTGGCACAACGAATCGAGGCTCGCTCCGCTGTAGCGCTACGTCACCTTCTGCCAACGACAACGGGCACCACCACGATGGCAGTGTTGCGCGTCGACGCAGCGAAGCCTGTCCTGAATGAAGATCGCCCCTTCATCGGCTTTCATGCTGACCTGACACCTGAGGATCTGTTGGAGGCGCTGCGCGGATGGTGGATGGGCAGGCCGGAAAAGATCGTCAAGGCTGGCATTCTCCCGGTGACGCTCGGCGGCTTCGTGGTCGCTGTACTGACGGGACTGAGCAACTGGGACACCAAACTGACCGACAATGGCCGGGTCCGCCATCGTTTCGACGCGCGACTCGCCGGCTACATCAGCGACCTCGACGTACCCATCAACATGGTCACGATCGGCACAGCCGATGACCGGCGGATCGCCGAGTTGCTTCTCGGCAAGCGACTCACATCCACGGCCGGCGGCCCGATTGCCTACGTGACCGTAGCCGCTGATCGACCTGCATCCGGGATCAGCGACCACTGATCCCTGCAGGGTGGTGACATCTGTGCCAAAGGCGCCTCGTCGTACAGCAGAGGTCTATTCTGATGATTAGGCGTTCCAGACCCGCCGCCAGGGACACGAGGACACCGGCCACCTACATCAGGGCTTTGAACTGCAGTTCAAGGGTGGAAGGGATCGGCCGTACCGGTAGCGTGAAGGCGAGGTCAACGATGTCCACCCCACATCAAGCCAGCGAGGCACTGATCCCTCGCCCGCCACTGACCACCGCAGCCCTCAGGGCGGCAGTCGCCCAGATCGCTCCGGCCTACCTCAGCCAGTTCGTCGACCACCTCGACCAGGCGACCGAGCAGGCGGCGCGGCAGAGCACCGTGGCACCTCTGCAGAGCTTCCTGCAACAATGGGGTGAGTTCGTGGCGATTCAGCGCTACCCCACCCGAGCAGCCCGCCTGCACGCATTGGAGACGAAGGTCGCCACCACGACCGACAGAGTCACATTGGACTCGGCCTTGGCCGAAATCAACGAGATCACGACATCCGCGCGCCGAGAGGCCATCGGTGAGTGACGCCTGGACCTGGGAGTATAACCCCGACGCCGAGCATGTCATCGCTGGGCTTCCGCCGACCGTCATCCTTGAGGTTGAGCGGCTTGCCGGCCAATCCTCGGCAGAGATGCGGTCCACGCCGGCAGAGGTTCGTTGCATGGGGCAGGTCTTCGGACGCTCGATCTGTTCGGCGGTCGCGGGTTCCTCAATTTCATCGTCGCGGAGCATCTGCGCCTTGTGCTGATCGTTCGCATTACCTGGATAGATTGACGCGACCTCATCCGCCTTCCCGCTGAAGTGGTGGATACGGGTCGATGCCATGTGATCACATGATGCGGTGTTGCTGCGGACATCTTCGCCGAGGCCACGGCGGACATGCTGTTAGCAAGATCGCGAGATTGTCCGGACAAGCACGAAGGCCCGCTCCAGGATGTCCCTGGTGGCGGGCCTTTCGACTGTGCGCGGCCGACAGGAGTCGAACCCGTAACCTTCTGATCCGTAGTCAGATGCTCTATCCATTGAGCTACGGCCGCTTGTTGCTAGACCAGCATAGCGGGTTCTTGGGAGTGCCTCGAACCACATGCCGCAATCATGAGCGCGCCGACTCCACCTTGCGGGGCCACAGCGTGTAGCTGAGCGGCCAGAGTACGGCGATCAGCGGGATCTTGAACAGCCCTCCCATGAAAGCGACCAGGCCCTCCGTACGCGCCGGGTCGTCGACGAGCCACACCAGGCCGAGCAGCACGACGCAGGCGATCCCGTACGCCAGGACGATGCGCAGCCACATCGCCCATTCGTAGCGGGCTCTGGCCATGCCCCCCGCGGGCGGTTTCCAGGGTGGGGGGCCGCCGGCGAAGCGGTGGTGGAAGTTGGCGTCGGCCCAGCGGATGGTGCGGTGGCCGAAGACGATCGAGTAGGCGAGGTACGCCGCTGCCAGCCCGTGCCGGACGTCGCCCGTGGCGCCGCCGCGCATGTCGATGACGGCCGCCGCCAGGAGGATCACGTCCAGGAGGGGGACGGCGAGCAGGAGTACGGTGCTCAGCGTGCGGCGGTGCCAGAGGTAGCGGGAGGCCAGTCCGAGGGCCAGCAGGATCCAGAAGCCGATTTCGCAGCCGATGATGATGGCGACAATCACGTTTTCCAGTCTCCGGCTGGATACGGGCCGGCACATCGTCAGTGAAAACGAGTCTGTGGATACATCGAAGGGTGTATCCACAGGCGGTCGCGCAGCAGGAGGGAACCGGGTCAGGAGGGTGGTGGGATGAGGTCATGAAACGGGTGGCGTTGGGTGCCGGGCTCGCGTTCGCGACGGGGCTGGTTCTGATCGCGGGCGGGGCGCACTTCCAGCGTGGCCTGCCCGAGTGGTGGCTTGCCGGGCCGCTGGCGTTGACCTGTGCTGCGGTGCTGGTGCGGCGGCGGGCGCCGCTGCTGTGCCTGGGGCTGGGGGTGGCGGGGACCGCTCTCGACGTGGTGGTGGGTCCGTCGCTGGGCACGGTTCTCGTCTTCACCGACAACCTGTACGCCGCGGCGCTCTACGGGCCGGCCAGGCTGGCCCGGTGGCTGCTCGGCATCAGCACGGTGCTGGCGGTGGCCGTGGGGGCGGTGACGGGGTTCGTCGAGGGGGGCTGGCGGGTGCCTGCCGTCATGGCCATCCAGGCGGGGCTGGTGCTGGTCACTCCCATCATGACGGCGATGGTGGTGCGGGAGCAGCGGGATCGGGCGGCGGCCGAGCGGGAGCGGGCCGAGCAGGTGGCGCGTCTGGCCGAGCTCGACCGGCAGGCGGCGGTGGCGGCCGAGCGCGCCCGGATGGCTCGCGAGTTGCACGACATGATCGCCAACCATTTCAGCGCCATCGCCATCCAGTCCACGGCCGTGCTCTCGCGCAAGGACCTCGATCGGGCGACGGTGCGGAAGGTCATGGAGTCCGTACGCGAGAACAGCCTGAAGGGCATGGCCGAGATGCGGGCGATGATCGGGTTGCTGCGGCAGGAGGGAGATGAGGCGGAAGAGGCGACCCGGCCGCGGCTGGCCGATGCGGAGAGCCTGGTCGACAGGGCCCGGCGGGCGGGCATGGAGGCGGAGTTCCGGGTCGAGGGCGAGCCGCGCGAGGTGCCCGCGGCCGTCGATCTGGCCGGCTACCGCATCCTGCAGGAGGCGCTGACCAACGCGCTCAAGCACGGCGACTCGCTGGTGGAGGTCGTCCTGTCCTACGGCCCCGAGCAGGTGTCGTTGACGGTCGACAACCCGGTCCATGGGAGCGAAGCGCGGCTGCCGGGGGCCGGGGCGGGGCTGATCGGGATGCGGGAGCGGGCGTCCCTGGTCGGGGGATCCTTCGAGGCGGGTCCTCAGGGAGACGGATGGCGGGTGGCCTCGGTGCTTCCCGCGGCTCCTGATGAGAAGTCGTGAGAAAGGGTGACGTGGTGGAGGTGCGCGGGTGAGCATCAGGGTGCTGGTGGCCGACGATCACGCGGCGGTCAGGGCCGGGATCGTGCTGATCCTCGACGGTGTGGACGACATCGAGGTGGTCGGTGAGGCGGCCGACGGGGAGCAGGCCGTGGCGATGGCCAGGGAGTTGCGGCCGCATGTGGTGTTGATGGACGTACGCATGCCCCGGCTCGACGGCATCTCCGCCACCAGGGAACTGTCGGGGGTGTGTGATGTGCTGATCCTGACGACGTTCGATGTGGACGATTACGTTTTCGGGGCGCTGCGGGCCGGGGCCGCCGGCTTCCTGTTGAAGAACACCGACGCCGATGCGCTGGTCGAGGCGGTCCGGCTGGTGGCGCGGGGTGACGGGCTCATCTCGCCCGGTGTCACGCGGAGGCTGATCGCCGCTTTCGCGGATCAGGCGCCGCGCAGGGAGCCGCGCCCCGGCCCGGAGATTCTGACGCCGCGGGAGCGGGAGGTGCTGGCCTGCGTCGGGCGGGGCCTGTCCAACGCCGAGATCGCCAGAGAGCTCGACATGGCGGAGGCCACGACGAAGACGCACGTCAGCCGGGTGCTGAACAAACTGGGCCTGAAGAGTCGCGTGCAGGCGGCGATCTATTACTCGGAAGGGGCATAAGGCCCGATCCGTGCTTGTCAGGGAGGGAAGATCGGGTGGGCGCCGGCGTCGCTTGCGAAGTTGTACGCGTGGCCGGGGCTTGTTGGCCAATGTCAACCGGTTCCTCCTAGTCTGATCCCGACTAGGAGGTGAGCGTCAGTGGGCACGCCGGGTGATGAGGGGCCGGAGCAGCGGTGGGTGCCACCGCAGGGTTCTCCGTCCCAAGGGCCGCCGCCAGAGGGTCCGCCGCACGGCCAGCATGGCCCGTACCAGGGACAACCGCCCTACCAGCACCTCCCGTACGGCCCGCCGCCCCCGTCGGGCGGCGCCTCCACCGGTGTGCTGGTCGCGTTCACGTTCCTCGGCCTGGCCGTCTACAGCGTCGTCAACGCGGTGCTCGGGTTCGCCGTCTTCGTCGCCGCTATGGAAGCCGACGGCGGTTCCACCCCTTACATGATCGTCGGCGCGGTCGTGCTCGCCCTGGTCGGCCTGGGTATGGGCATCGGGTTGTGCCTGGTCCGCGGCAAGGTCTGGGCGAGGGGCACCGGCCTCGGGCTGATGATCGGGTGGGCGCTCTGGTCGATCCTGACCGCCGGGTTCTGCACGGGGCTCAACCCCAGCTTGTACGGCTGAAGCATGCCCTTTCACGAGATCTTCGTCGGCCTGGGCGTCCTGGTGGCCTCCGTGGTCTTCGTGCGGGAGGCGAGAAGGCGCGGGGCGCTCAGCGAGCAGTCGTTGATCGCTGTCGCCGGGGCTCTGGTGGGCGGCGCCATCGGGATGCGCCTGGCGGGCTGGCTGGAGACGCTCGACGTCAAGGACCTCTGGCTGTACGGCTCCCGCAGCATTCTCGGCGGCCTGACGGGCGCGTACGCGGGCGTCCTGGTGGCCAAGAAGCTCATCGGCTACAAGGAGCGCACCGGCGACCTGTTCGCCCCGGCCGTGGCGCTGGGGATGGCGGTCGGCCGGATCGGCTGCCATCTGACGGAGGCGCCGGGCAGGCCCACCGACCTGCCGTGGGGCGTGCACGCCCCGGCGACCACCCCCGAATGCCCCGGCTGCCTCACCGGCCAGGCCATGCACCCGTCGTTCGTCTACGAGATCGTCTTCCAGCTCGCCGCGTTCGCCGCGCTGCTCTGGGCCCGCAAACGGCTCACCCAGCCGGGGGAGTTGTTCACCCTCTACGTGGCCGCGTACGCCGTCTTCCGTTTCCTCGTCGAGTTCACCAGGGCCAACGAGACGGTCTGGCTGGATCTGACCAGGCCGCAGTGGTTCCTGATCCCGGGCGTGCTGCTGCTCGCCCTCAGGCTCGGGTACGGCTGGCGGCGCGGCTACTACGTTTCCCTCTTCAACCGGAAGGTCCTGTCATGAGCACGGGGATGGGGCTGCGGGGCGACCGCATCCTCAGGTACGTCAACGCGTTCTGCCCGAGGTGCCACGGCCGCGACCTCGACCGGGTGGAGCGGCTGAGCGGCTATCTGGCCGAGCGCGACGGCAAGGTCTGGCTGGAACGCGGATGCCGCGAACACGGATATATCCGGACTCTGTACGACGAAGACCCAGAAATCCTGGCTTACCTGGAGGAATGGACCGCCCCCACCAAGCAGCACATGCCGGATATGTCGGGGAACTTCCTCCCGATCCCCGAGGCGTACCTCCACGGACTCCCCGAGATGCAGACCCAGCACACCTGCATCCTCCTCGAGGACATCGCCGAAGCCTGCAACCTGCGCTGCCCCACCTGCTTCGCCGACAGCTCGCCCGACCTGACCGGCATCGTCCCCGTCCCCGACATCCTCGCGAACGTCGACCAGCGCCTCCAGCGCGAGAACGGCAAGCTCGACGTCCTCATGCTGAGCGGCGGCGAGCCGACCCTCCACCCCGAGCTCGGCACCCTCCTGGCCGAGCTGGCGGACCGCCCGGTCACCCGCATCCTGATCAACACCAACGGCGTCCTCATCGCCAGGGACGACGCCCTGCTCGACCTGCTCACCGAGCACAGGGAGCGCGTCGAGGTCTACCTCCAGTACGACGGATCTGCCGAGGCCTCGAAACACCACAGGGGCGGCGACCTCACCCGCATCAAGGCGCAGGCCGTGCAGCGCCTGTCCGAACGCGAGATCTTCACCACCCTCGTCATGACCGCCGCGCTCGGCGTCAACGACGGCGAGATCGGCGACGTCGTACGCCTCGCCCTCGACACCCCGTACGTCGGAGGCGTGTCACTCCAGCCCCAGTTCGGCTCCGGCAGGTCGGGCACCATCGACCCGGAGGAGCGCCTCACCCACACCGGCGTGCTCAGCCGCCTGGGCCCGCAGACCGGCGGCGTGGTCACCTGGCGCGACCTGACCGCGCTGCCCTGTTCCCACCCGCACTGCTGCTCGGTCGGCTACCTCATCCGCGACGACGCCCAGGAGTGGCGCTCACTGACGGCGCTGATCGGCCACGACCGGCTCAAGGAGAACCTCGGCCTGGTCTCCAACCGCATCGCCGACTCGGAGATCCCGCGCGAGCTGCGGCTGGCCGTACAGGAGTCCCTGCTCGGGCTGCTGTCGGAGCAGTCGTCGCTCTCGCATCCGCAGATCGGCGACCTGTGGCGCGACATCTGCGAGAACTGCGACCTCGGCGTCTCCACCCTCCTCACGCTCGCGTCGTCGGCCCTGCCGGGCCGGCGGAAGAAGCTGCGCAGGATGATGGGGGAGCGGATCGTGCGCATCACCGTCAAACCGTTCATGGACATCTCGACCATGATCGAGGAGCGGCTCACCCAGTGCTGCGTGCACGTGGGGACGCGCGCCGAGCAGGACCAGTGCGCGCCGTTCTGCGCCGTGCAGGCCTGGCCGCAGCTGTCGCGGCAGCGGTTGTCCGCGGTGGCCGCGCGGCCCCGCGCCCCGTTCGAGGTGGTGTTGTGAAGAAGACGGAGCCGTACGATCCGCTCCGGTTGTGCGTGTACGCGACCGTCGCGCTGCTGGCCTGGTTGCTCGGGCCGTGGGCGGTGCTCGGGTTCGCGGTGCTGGGGTTCGCCGGCTACTGGAGGGCGCGGCGAGCCGGGCTGACCCGGAGCAGGTGCCTGCTCAGGGACACCCGGCTCGTGCTGGCCTACCTCGCCCTCATCGGCCTGGCGGCGATCGCGGCGATCGTCCTCTGAGGCTATTGGGCGGGCACGTAGAGGCTGAGGGTCTCGGCGACGCAGGCCGGGCGCTTCTCGCCCTCGATCTCGATCGTCATCTTGAGGTTGGACAGGTAGCCGGCGGGCGTGCCCTTGACGTCGGTGAGCTCGCCGGTGGCTCTGATGCGCGCGCCGACGAGCACCGGCCGGGGGAAGCGGACCTTGTTGAGGCCGTAGTTGACGCCCATGGCGATGCCCTCGACCTTGACCATCTCGAACATGAACGACGGCAGCAGCGACAGGCTCAGATAGCCGTGGGCGATGGTGCCGCCGAACGGGCCCTCCTTGGCGCGCTCCACGTCCACGTGGATCCACTGGTGGTCATGGGTGGCGTCGGCGAAGAGGTTGACCTGGTCCTGGGTCACCGTCTGCCATTCGGTCGGGCCGAAGGTCTCGCCGACGGCCGCCTTGAGCTCCTGAACGTTCGCGAAGGTCCGCATGGTCCCGAACGCTATTGCGCGGGTGGCACGGCTGCCAAGTTCGCCGCCTTCAGCAGGACGCGTCGAGCTGTTGCGAAGATCTTTACTCGAAACCATCGCATAGATGTTCGAGTCCGCGCTACAGTCGTCAGTACCGCAATCGAACAAGGGTTCGGCCTGGTGAGAGGGGGTGTGTCCGATGACGGTGCTCGCACTGGCCCCTGTCCGGACACGCCGTAGCACTTTCTTCCCAAATCTAAGACGGCCGCTATATCCGGCAATAGAGTCCGAGAGCGTGGATCCTGTGCGCAACCCCTATGCCCCCGGCGCCGGGCAGCGTCCGCCGGAGCTAGCCGGGCGCGATCGAGAGCTGCAGCAGTTCGAGGTCGTGCTGGAGCGAGTGGCCCGTGGGCGGCCCGAGCGCAGCATGGTCGTCACCGGCCTGCGGGGGGTCGGCAAGACCGTCCTGCTCAACACGTTCAAGTCCATGGCCATGCAGCGGCTGTGGGGCACGGGCAAGATCGAGGCCCGGCCCGACCAGTCGATCAGGCGGCCGGTCGCGGCCGCCCTGCACATGGCGATCCGCGAGTTGGCCCCGCGTCACCGCGCGCCCGAGCGCATCGAGGAGTTCCTCGGGGTGCTCAAGGCGTTCGCCATGCGCGATCCGGCCGCGGCCAAGGGCACCTCGCACTGGTCGCCCGGCATCGAGGTGCCCGCCAGCCGCGGGCGCGCCGACTCCGGCGACCTGGAGATCGACCTCACCGAGCTGTTCGTCGACGCCGCCGGCGTGGCCACCGACCTGGCGGTGGGCATCGCGCTGTTCATCGACGAGATGCAGGACGTGCAGCCCGCCGACGTCTCCGCGCTCTGCGCCGCCTGCCACGAGCTGTCGCAGTCGGGCGGGCCGCTGATCGTGGTGGGCGCCGGGCTGCCGCACCTGCCGAGCGTGTTGTCGGCCAGCAAGAGCTATTCCGAGCGGCTCTTCCGCTACGCGCGCATCGACAAGCTCGACCGCGACGCCGCCGACATGGCGCTGATCCTGCCGGCGCGCGAGGAAGAGGTGGAGTTCACCCAGGAGGCGCTCGACGCCCTCTACGAAGCCGCCGACGGTTATCCCTACTTCGTCCAGGCCTACGGCAAGGTCGCATGGGATCTCGCGCCGCGCAGCCCGATCACCATCGACGACGTCAAGGTCTCCGCTCCGGAGGCCGAGGAGGAGCTCGCCGTCGGGTTCTTCGGCAGCCGCTACGAGCGGGCCACCCCGGCCGAGCGCGACTACATGCACGCCATGGCGCAGATCGGCGACGAGCCGGTCGCGACCGCCGAGGTGGCCGACGCCCTCGGGCGCAAGCCGTCCAGCCTCTCGCCCGCCCGCGACAGCCTCATCAAGAAAGGGCTCATCTACAGCGCCGAGCGCGGCCTGATCGCGTTCACGGTGCCGCACTTCGGAAAGTTCCTGCGCGCTCAGCCCGTCTGAGCGACGCCCCTAGACCTCTATTGGGCTGTCTAGTGGGGAAGCTAGACAGCCCAATAGAGCTGTATCAGCCTGCCTGTCGAGCGAAATCTAACGCTCTCTAGCGTCAGGCCGATACTGGCGTATATTCCGTCAGAGATTCGCTGCCCTCCGAGCCCACCACGGCCATCCGCACCGCCGGGCGCCGGCCGCTGAGATAGACGGCGAAGACCACGTCGTCGTGGTCCTGGTTCTGGAAGGCGAAGAAACGCCAGCACAACTCGCGCCAGCTGTCGTACGGCTCCGGCGACGTGAGCCCGTCCCGGTGGGCGCGCCAGGCGCCACTCGACCTGAGCCGGGCCAGCGTCGCCGACTCCGACGGGCCGCGCCGCCGCTCGCACGGGGCACGGAAGCGGGCACGTTCGATCAGCTCGTCGATCTCCGGCGACAACCCGAGCAGCAGGGCCAACCCCGCGGCCGTGAGCCACGACGGGTGCGACACGGCCACCCACCCGGGCACCGGCGCCAGCACCGACACCCCGGCCATCCCGGTCAACAGCACGGTCCGGCCGATCGAACGCAGCCCGACCGGCGCCGAGCTCACCTCGCCGAAGCAGCCGCACCCCGCGTCCGGCCGCCGCCTGCGCAGCTCCAGCAGCACGTACGTGGACATCGCGAAAAACGCGACCGTCGCCCACCTGAAGATCGCATGGTCGGTCACCAGCAGACCCGTGGCCAGCACCAGCTCGCCGGCCGCGCACACCAGCAGCGCCGGAACCCGCAGGCGCCCCGGCACCAGGACCGCCGGCCCCAGCCTGGACAACGCGCCCGGCTCACCCCCCGAGCGCACCGTGATCACCTTGGCCGTGGTGCCCAGAACGAGCAGCACGACCAGCAGCGGGAGCTGCGATTCCCACACGTGCGTCACCCCAATCCGATCTGAGCGTTGAAGCACCCCTTGACCAGGTCACCGCCGAGCTCCACGTAGGAGAACGGTGACAACTCGACGATCCGCCCGCGCGGCGAGGTGTCGCACTCGACGCACCGGTCGCAGAACCGCCCTGCCAGGCACCCGCACGCCACCACCGGCACGTCGGCGGCGCGCTTGGAGCACACGTTCGTGATCCGGAGCAGCGACCCGACCGACAGGTACGGCAGCCCGGCGCACGACACCCCCGCCTGGGCGCAGCCGGTGTCGGCCCGCTCCAGCATCGGGTAGGCCGCACCCCGCTCCTCCTCGTCGAACGTGTCGGACCAGGTGGCGCTGCCCGAGATGCCGGCCGCCATCCCCGCGTGCACGTGCGGCGGTGACGGCACGGCCCGCGCCGGGTAAGGAGGTTGGGAGGTCGCGGGGAGCAGCGCCAGGCCCCCGCCGTCCTGCCTGATCCCGATCGCGTCGAACAGGTAACCGGGCTCGAACTTGGGATGCCGTACCTGCAGCCGTCCTGAAGCCCGGTAGGGGATGGTGATCGTCCGGTGGCCGCGGTGCGGGCCGCAGTCGAGCTCGACCGTCAGGTCCCTGCGCCCCTCGATGGACAGGATCGTTCCCGTGATGCGCGTGGCGTCGGCCCAGATCCGCTCGACCACCCGCCCGTCGCGTAGGGCGCGCATCATGACCATGGCCCCTACGGGAAGGTCGGTGGGCGCCGCGTCCCTGCCGTGCCACGCGGTGGCCCACGGCGCGATCACGAGCCGTTCCTCGGTGCCGTCGGGGGTCTCGATGATGATCAGATGCGGGCTGACGTCCAAGATCTCGCCGGCGACGGCGCGTAACGGGTCCGCGTTGTCCGGAGCGGGATCCGAATCGCGACCCAGTACGGCGGCGGCGAGCACCCGGCGGCGCTCAACGCTCGGATACCCCATGCGCCCCTCCCTCGTCGGGTACTAGATTCACACGACTTGGGGGTGGCTCACACCGTACCGGGGCAGACAAGAGCAAAATACGCAACCCCGGGGAAGTGACTAGACACCCGGCGGCGTACAAACCGCCACCGACCTTGACGGACCTTTGTCGTGGGCGGGCCGAAACCTGAATTCCGGTTCAGGCCCAATAGGGCTTCGGGCTGCGATTCTGGCCACGATGCAGACCACCGGCTGGGAAGACGAGTTCCGCGAGTACGTGCAGGCCCGCGGGCCGGCGCTGCTGCGCGCGGCCAACCAGCTCACCGGGCATCCGCTGGACGCCGAGGACCTGCTGCAGAACGCGCTGACCAAGACGTACCTGGCCTGGGATCGCATCGAGGACAGGGGCGCACTCGACGGCTACGTGCGGCGGGCCATGGTGAACATCAACATCTCGCAGTGGCGGCGCCGCAAGCTGGAGGAGTATCCGTCAGCCGACCTGCCCGAGACGACCACGTCCGAGCCGGTGGGCGGCGGCGAGGTGCACGAGCAGCTCGAACAGGCACTGGAGGAACTGCCCGAGCGGATGCGGGCGGCGATCGTGCTGCGCTACTACGAGGACATGACCGAGCCGGAGATCGCGAGGACGCTGGGGATCAGCGTCGGCACGGTCAAGAGCACGGTGTCACGGGCGATGGCCAAACTGAGAAGCGCCCTGCTGCCGTCACACTGAGGCCCGCGCCTCCGCGTTCGTCACGAGGAGCCTTGACGTTCATCACGGGCACGCCGGCGACGGCCCTGAGGCGCGCGACGGCCTTTCTCACGAGGGGGCCGGCGCCTCGGCCTCCGTCTCGACCGCACCGGCGGTGGCGCAGGGGCGTACGACGGCTCTGATCTTGCGCAGGCTGCCCAGGAACGCCTCCAACTCGGACATGCTCAGCAGCCCGGTGAGGCAGTCGTCGACGTCCTGCAGATGTTGCGGCAACACGGTCTCCAACCGCTCGCGGCCGGCGTCGGTCAGCACCGCGTAGGAGGCTCTGCGGTCGGTGGGGCACGCCTCGCGGCGGACCAGCCCTTCGCGTTCGAGCCGGTCGACGACCCTGGTCACGCCGCTGGTGGACAGTCCGGTCTGGGCGGCGAGATCGCTCATCCGCAGCCGCTGCCGGGGTGAGCGGGCCAGCCGGATGACGGTCTCGAAGTCGATCTCGGACAACCCCGCCGCGGTCAGCACAGGCTGGAACCGGGCCATCAGACCGGCGTACACCTCGCTCAGGAGTCCGATGGCCGTCAGCCGCGAGTCGTCGAAGTTCAGCACACTCACAGCCTAGCCGACGATAGTTGACGGACGGAATATTCCTCATGTACATAGTTGTTGTCGCAGATATCTGCACCGGAACCCCTTCTGAGGAGAACCTCGATGACCACTCGTACCTGGCAGTCTCTGACCATCCCGGCCGCCGGCACCTACAACCTTGACGCGGCTCACACCCGCGTCGGTTTCGTGGTCAAGCACATGATGGTCAGCAAGGTCCGCGGCTCGTTCGGCACCTTCAGCGGCTCGGTCACGATCGCCGACAACCCGCTCGAGTCGTCCGCCGAACTCACCATCAAGGCCGACAGCATCACCACGGGCGTCGCCGACCGCGACGGCCACCTGCGCAGCGACGACTTCCTGTCCGCCGAGAAGTACCCGGAGATCACCTTCAGGAGCACGCGCGTGGCCGGGCACAAGGGCGACGAGTTCACCGTCGTCGGCGACCTGACCATCCGCGACGTCACCAAGGAGGTCGAGCTGACGGTCGAGTACGGCGGCGCCGGCACCAACCCGTGGGGCCAGGCCGTGTGGGGTTACACGATCACCACGGAGATCGACCGCGAGGAGTTCGGCCTGACCTGGAACCAGACCCTGGAGACGGGCGGCGTGCTCGTGGGCAAGAAGGTCAAGATCGAGATCGAGGGCGAAGCCAACCCCGCCTGACGCCCGTTGGGGTCGCAGCCGTCCCTGGATAGGGTTATCCACAGCACCGAAGCCCGTCCACGCTGTGGGCGGGCTACATCCACAGACAGTTACCCACAGCCTGTTGATAACTCTTGGCGAAGCCGGGCGGGGAATCGCTTTGCCGCCTCGCCGGAAGGCCGGTACGCTGTGCTGAGCCGCGGTGGCTTCCGGGAGGATTCGCCTAGTCAGGTCTATGGCGCCGCACTGCTAATGCGGTTTGGTGGCAACACCATCCGGGGTTCAAATCCCCGATCCTCCGCAGCTGAAAGGCCCTCACCCGTTCTCGGGTTGAGGGCCTTTCTCGCGCCTGTGGACAGCAGGGTTGCAGTTGCCCGTCAGGGCCGTCCCTAAGGGCTTCGTTCATGCTCCGGCTGGCGTCCTTCATCTGGAGCGTGGCCATGTGCGTGTAGCGCTCCGTGGTCGTGACGCGAGTGGCCGAGGATCTCCTGCACGACTCGCAGCCGTGCTGCCATTCGGACCGCTGGATCTGGAACCACGCCCTGATCAGTCAGGAGTTTCGTATATGACAGGTGACTGGGTTTTGATGAGGCACCTGTTCCCCGGGCGGCACGACAGTTAGGTTTGCGGTCGATACGGGCATGATCATTCGCCCCTTTGCACACGAGGGTGATGCCCGCCCATCGGCTGCCCGCGTCGTGATGACGTCGGCTTGAACGAAGGAACCCCCATGCTCCGTTCCATCAATCGCCTGGCCGACCGGCTCCTTGACCGAGTACTGCCCAGCACGACGGCCAACGCCGAGACGTGCTGGTATGAGTACCCCTCCCCCTTCTACCGCCTCCGGTGCTGCATCGTCGCCGGCAGGACGTACTGCAACCCTGCCTGATTCGACGAGCCGTCTCACTCGAACATGCAGTACGTGGCCCTGGGCATGCGTTGCGCGATCGGCCTGGTGTTTCTGGTGGCGGTGCTCGGCAAGGTCAGAAGCAAGGACGCGTTCGGCCGGTTCGCCGGGTCGGTGCCTGATCTGCTTCCCCGTCTGCCTCCCAGGGCGACGGTCGCCGTCGGCGCGGCTGTCGTTGCCGCTGAGGCGAGCGTCGTCGTACTGCTGGTGGCCGAAGGGACGGCGCCGGCCGGTCTCGTGCTGGCCGGCGCCGTGCTCCTGGCCTTCTGCGCGGCGATCGGGCGGGTGATCCGCACCGGCGCCCGGACCCCTTGCCGATGTTTCGGCGCCACGGCGTCGCCGCTGGGCGGCCGGCATCTGATCCGCAACGTGCTCCTCGTTCTCGCCGCTGCGGCGGGTGTGGCGGCTCATCAGGAAGCCCAGCCCGCCGGGCTGCATCCCGCGGGCGTCGTGATCGCCTTGGTGGCTGGTGCGGCCGCCGCACTGGCGGTCGTCCTTCTCGACGACCTCGTGGACCTGTTCGCCGGCCGGCCGGCCGTTCACACGCGGGGGTCACGTCCTTCGTGAACGCTCGCAGCCCTCATCCAAGGACCGCCTCATGCCGTATCTGGTCGCCGCCGTGATCCTCCTCGGCTGCCTGACCGCTCTCAACCTGCTGTTGGTGCTCGCGGTCACGCGCCGCCTGCGTGAGCACGGCAGCCGCCTGGACAACCTGTTCACGCCGCCGCCATTCGCCCTGCCGGGCACGGAACTGCCGGACTTCACCGCGGTGAGTCTCGACGGGAGCGTCGTTTCGCGCGGCTTCTTCAGCGGCGCGGAGACTGCCGGCGGCGCGTCTGCGCCCTATCGTCTCGTCGGGGTGTTCTCGACCGACTGCTCGGTCTGCAGGGTTTACCTGCCGGGGTTCGTCGAGCGCGCCAAGGCGGCCGGGCAGACGCTGGCGATCATCGCGGCCGACGACGGCGACGCCGCGATCTACGCCGACGACCTGGCGCAGGCGGCCACCGTCGTGGTCGAGCCGCATGACGGGCCGGTGGGCAAGGCGTTCCAGGTGACCTCGTACCCTACCTTTTTCCTGGTCGACGCCGGCGCAGTGATCGTTGCGGTTGCGGGCGATCCCGCCGAGCTGTCCGGGTCGGCACCGGCGTGAGTGTCCCCGGTTCCCGGCCGGGCGTGGGCTCGCTGCCCGAGCGTGCCCGTACGGCTGCCGCGCTCAGCTGGCGGGCGCACCCGCTCGCGACGGTGGGCTCGGTGGTGATCGCGCTGGTCTCCGGCGCTGCCCCGGTCCTGACGGCATGGCTGACCAAGCTGGTCATCGACGGCCTGGCGACCCGGCAGGACCTCGGCCGGCTGTTGCCGGTGACGGCCGCCCTGGCGGCGGCGGGGCTGGTGCTCATCGCCGCGCCGTCCTTGTCGACGTATGTGCAGGGGCAGCTGCGCCGCACGCTCAGGACGCTCATCTATGACCGCCTGTTCGCAGCCGTCAACATGCATCCAGGGCTGAGCAGGTTCGAGGATCCCGGATTCCATGATGAGCTGCGGCTGGGTACTGAGGCGGGCGAGACCGCTCCCGACCGCCTGGTGACCTCCTCGCTGGCGGTCGGCCAGGCCCTGGTGACCATGGCGGGTTTCGTCGCGACGCTTGCGGTGATCAACCCGCCGATGGTGGCGATCATCATCGTGGCCGCGCTTCCGTCGGTGGGGGTGCAACTCTCGCTGAGCCGCCGCCGGGCGGCCGTGCAGGCGCGGATCACGCCCAACATGCGGCGGCAGATCTTCTTCGGCTCCCTGCTCACCACGCCGGAGGCGGCCAAGGAGGTCCGCCTGTTCGGGTTGGGGGATTTCCTGCGCGGACTGATGCTCGCCGAGTTGCGCACGGTCAACACCGCTGAACGTGACCTGGACAGGAGCGCCCTGCGCCATCATGGGCTGCTGTCGCTGTTGGGGACGGTCGTGGCCGGGGCCGGGATCTTGTGGGCGGTCGTGAGCGCCGCCGGCGGCGGCATCAGCGTCGGCGATGTGACCGTCTTCGTCGCCGCGGCCGCAGGCGTGCAGGCGGCGCTCGGCTCTCTGGTGGGGCAGTGGGCCGAGGCGCACCACGCTCTGCTGCTGTTCGGGCACTATCTCGCCGTGGTGCGGGACCGACCGGACCTGCCGATTCCTGCCGCACCTGCCCCGATGCCCGCGCTGCGCGCCGGCATCGAGCTGCGGGACGTCTGGTTCCGCTACTCCAGCGATCATGCCTGGATCCTTCGCGGTATCGATCTGTTCATCCCGTACGGCCGATCCGTGGCACTGGTGGGACTCAACGGCGCAGGCAAGAGCACCCTGGTCAAGCTGCTGTGCCGGATGTACGACCCGGACCGCGGAGTCATCCGTTGGGACGGGACGGACCTGCGCGAGATCAGTCCCGTCGACCTGCGTGAACGAATCGGCGCGGTCTTCCAGGACTACATGTCCTACGATCTGACGGCTGGGCAGAACATCATGTTGGGCGACCTGGCCTTCGCCGGAGACAACGGCGGGGACCGCATCGAGGCCGCCGCCGCCGAAGCCGGCGTCCATGGGACCATCAGCGCGTTGCCGCGCGGCTACGACACCATGCTCAGCAGGACCTTCTTCGGGGATCACGATCAGGAGTCCGGGGTCGTGCTCTCGGGCGGTCAATGGCAGCGAGTCGCCCTCGCTCGAGCCCTCATGCGACGCCATCGTGACCTGCTGATCCTGGACGAGCCCAGCTCCGGCCTCGACGCCGAGGCCGAGCATGCCGTGCATATGAGCCTGCGCCGGCTCAGGCAGGGCCGTACCAGCGTGCTCATCTCCCACCGGCTCGGCACCATCAGGCACGCGGACCTCATCGCGGTGCTGGATGACGGGCGGATCGTCGAACGGGGAAGTCACGACGATCTCATCGCCGCGGGCGGCGTCTATGCGCGGCTGTTCGACCTGCAGGCCTCGGGCTATGAGCCCGCCCCGGCCACTCCGGGAGGCGACAGCGTGCGCACCACCACCCCCAGGACGCGGTCGTCCGGGAGGTAGCCCCAGATCCGGGAGTCGGCACTGTCCACGCCGTCCCCGACCACGACCAGATTCCCCGGCGGCACCGCCGCGCCTTCGGAGGCGCCGACGGCGGTGATGACCTGCGGCGGCACTGCATCGCCAGGCAAGGCGACCAGGCGTTTGATGACCCACTCGGCGGCTTCTGGGCGTGGCAGCGGGCCCCTGCCCCAGCCCTGGGGGCCGCACGGCTCGAACACCAGCACCTGGTCGCGCCGCAGTCGCCGGATGGCGATCTTCCGCACCAGCACCCTGTCTCCCGGGCGGTAGGTGGGCAGCATGCTGGTCCCCGCCACCGTCACGATCGTCAGATGGCGGCGGGCGAGGACCAGCGCTGTTACGGCGGCCACGCACACCGCGAAAGCCGCCATGAGGTAGGACATCGGCCGATGCTAGCTCAAGCCGGAGTGCCGCGGCCCGCCGCACCGGCTGAACCACGAGTGCCCGTACCGGAACGGATCCGCCAGGTCGCCGCCCCGGCGCATACCGCGAAATTCAGTCAGGAGACTGATTCGCGGGGTCGCCTGGGTCCCTACCGTCTACGTCGTGCCCAGTCGGTGTAAGCACCAGGGAGGCTCCATGCGTCACGCCCGCCTGCCGGCCGCGATCATCTCGCTGATTCTGGCCCTGGTGCTGGTCACCCCGCTGCCCGCTGTCGCGTCGGCGCTCCCCCCGCCGGGGGCCGCCCAGGCCGCCGCGGCCCAGAGCTCCGCCAACCCCGACGCGTCCGAGTTGCGGGCCATGTTCGGCAACTACGGCAACAGCGGCGGCCACTGGACGGGCGGCGACTCCACCGTCTCGGTGCCGCTGCCTGACGGCCGTACGGCGTGGTTGTTCTCCGACACCTTCCTCGGCACGGTCAACAGCGACTTCTCCAGGCCGCAGAGCGCTCCCTTCATCAACAACTCGATCGTCGTGCAGCAGGGTTCAGCCCTCGGCCCCACGATCCACGGCGGGAGCAGTGCTCAGCCCAAGTCCCTGGTGATCGCCTCAGCCGCCGACGAGTTCTACTGGGTCGGCGACGCGACCGTGGCGGACGGGCAGTTACAGGCCATCTATGGGAAGTTCCGCAAGACGGAGGCGGAGGGCCCGTTCGCCTTCGAACGCGTCGGGACCTCGCTCGTGACGTTCGCCCTGCCGGGTCTGACCGTCTCGTCGGTCCGCGATCTGTCGTTGACAGGGCCGGTGGGCTGGGGCTCGGCCATCATGGAGGACAGCGCGTACACCTATGTCTACGGCAGCGAGTCGGCCGGAGGACTGAAGTTCGGCCACGTCGCCAGGGTCGCGTCCGGTGATCTCGGCGGAGCATGGGAGTTCTGGACCGGGAGCGGCTGGTCGGCGCAGGAGTCGGCGTCGGCCCGGTTCATGAGCGGCGTCCCTGAGGGCATTTCGGTCCACAAGAGCGGCAACCAGTACGTTCTGGTGACGCAGGAGAGCCACGAGCCGTTCAGTCACTGGCTCGTCGCGTACGTCTCCAACGCCGCGACCGGCCCGTTCACCGGGCCCATCTATCTGGAGAGCGCGCCGGAGCCTGAGCTGAGCGCGTACCGCCAGTTCATCTACCACGGCCGGGCCCACCCGCAGCTCTCTGATCCCGGCGAGCTGTTGCTGTCCTACGACGTCAACACCATCGACAACGCCGATCATTACAAGGACGTCCGCATCTACCGGCCCAGATTCCTGGAGGTGCCCTGGCCGCCCCCGTCGACCGGCGGCCCCGCGGCGCCGACCGGCGTGCAGGTGAAGGTGTCCAGCGAAGGGATCGCCACGATCGGCTGGACGCCACCACCGGGCGACTCGCTGGACTACTGGGTCTACCGCAAGAACCTTGACAACGGTCAGACGCACTTCGCCCGTACCGGATATCCCACCCAGGAGCGAAGCCTGCAGGACGGCGGGTTGTCTCCCGGCGTGAACTACGCCTACTACGTGCGCGCAGTCGCCGACAACGGGGTGGAGGGGACGCCGAGCGCCGTGGTCACCACGCGCGGCCGCAGTTCCGTGCCGCCCGCGCCGACGAACCTGCGCGTCACCGCCGGGACCGTGGGCGACGCCACGCTGACGTGGACCGCGGCCGAGGCGGAGGTGGCCTACCTGGTGCACCAGCGGGATGTCACCGCAGGCGAAACCCTCTTCACGCAGGTGCCGGTGGAGGAGGCGGAGGCCACCACGCAGAAGATCGAAGGGCTCGAGAGCGGCCACACGTACGAGTTCAAGGTGACCGCGGCCAATTCCGTGGGCGAGAGCCTCCCGAGCAACGTCGTCACCACGACGGCGCGGTTCGCCACGCCCAGCGCGCCCACAGGCCTGACGGCGACCGCCGAGGTGGACGCGACGGTCACCCTGCGCTGGACCGGGTCGGCCACCGGCGACCCGGAGACGTACCAGGTCTACCACCGTCCCACCGGCACGACCGAGTTCACGCCGCTCGACCTGCCCAGCGACACGACCACCATGCGGTCCACGCAGCTCATCTCGGGAACTACCTACGACTTCAGGGTCGCCGGCGTCAACGCGGGCGGCGAAGGGCCGGCGAGCAACGTCGTGAGCGTCACGGCCACCATGCGTCCACCCGGCGCTCCAACGGGACTGACCGCGACCGCCGGGACCGACGGCACGATCAAGCTCACCTGGAACGCGGTCGAGCGGGCCGGCGCGTACTGGGTCCACCGGCGCGACGTCACCTCGGGGCAGACGGACTTCGCCAGGTCGGACGCCCCGGTGGAGACCACGACGGCGACAGTGGACCGGCTGATCAGCGGTAACACCTACGAGTTCAAGGTGACGGCGGTCGGCGACGGCGGCGAGGGCCCTGCCGGCGACGTGGCGAGGGCGGTGGCCGACGTGCCGCCACCCGCCGCGCCCACCGGCGTCGCCGCGACCGCCGGCGAGGGGAAGGTCACGCTCACCTGGCAGGCCGTGGAGACCGCCGGTACGTACTGGGTCTATCAGCGCGACGTCACCGCCGGGGAGAGCACGTTCGTCAAACTGGCCTATCCCGCGTTCGAACCCCGTGCCGAGCTGGGCCTGCTGACCAACGCGCACACCTACGAGTTCAAGGTGACCGCCGAGAACGCGGGCGGCGAGGGGAAGGCGAGCGCGGTGGTGTCCGTCAAGCCGATGCCGCCGCTGCCGCCGAAGGTCACCGGGCTGACCGCGACACCGCAGGCCGGCGGGAAGGTCGATCTCACCTGGACCGCCATCGACGGTGCCTTCTACTGGGTTCACTACCGCGACGTCACGGCCGGGGAGACGGCGCTGCGGAAGCTCGAGTATCCCGCGACCACGGCCCAGGCCCAAGTGGGGCCTTTCACGGGCGGGCACGTGTACGAGTTCGCCGTCGCTGGGACCAACGCGGCCGGTGACGGGCCGCTGTCGGACCTGGTACGCGTGACCGTCACCTCTTCCGCCTCCTCCGCCACCGCCACGCTGTCCAGCCCAGCTCAGTCGACCCGGGCCGCGCGATCGGCCGCGCGGCATGAAGCCGCCGGGGCCACGGCTGCGGCCACCTCCCTTCCCAAACCGCCGACCGGCCTGCAGGTCACCGGCACCGGTGACGGATATGTCCAGCTCGAATGGAATGCGACCCCGTCCTTCCCCGTCTACTACCAGATCCACTTCAAACCACACGACCGCAGCGCCTGGTACGTCCTGCAGGACACGACTCCCGCGACCGTGACCAAGAAGATGGTGACCGCACCTCTGTGGAACCACTTCTGGTACGACTTCCGGGTCGTCGCGGTCAACGGCGTCGGCGCGAGCAGCCCGACCAACACGGTCACAGCCATGCCAGGCCCCGGCCTCCCCAAGCCTCCGTCCGCTCTGGTGTTCCTCGGCACGGGCAACGGCTATGTGGATCTGGCCTGGAGCCCGAGCCCGACCGCTCGCGTCTACTACTGGCTGTTCTTCAAGTCGGCGGGCTCCAGCACCTGGTACTACTTCCAGCTCCCGACCCTGAAGACACGGACGCGGGTCGGCTACCCCCTGTGGAACGACCAGCCCTACGACTTCAAGGTCGTCGCGGCCAATTCCTTCGGTCAGAGTTCGGCGACCAACGTGGTGCGCGGCGGGCCGAAGCTGTCACCGCCGCAGCCGCCCACCGCCTTACGCGCCGAAGGACACCAGGGATACATCACCCTCAACTGGAACCCCAGCTCGACCCGCGACGTCTACTACTGGCTCCACTACCGCAGGGCCGACGCTTCCTCCTGGAAGCGGGCGCGCTATCCGATCGCGAAGACGTCGATCACCTTCAAGTACGTTCCGTGGGGCGACTACGACTTCAAGGTGACGGCGGTGAACAGGGCGGGCAGCGCGGACAGCAACGTGGCCTTCGCCACGCTGTGGACCAGCAAACGCGGCCTCATGTACCTGATGACCCTGAACACCAAGGCCAGCCGCGACATGTTCTGGGCGGCGCGGCACAACGTCCGTTACGAAAGTTACAACTTCAACTGGGACACGAACGAATGCACCCACTCGCCCACCCGCCCGTTGGTGCCGTCGAGGGGCGCCGAGTGGCCCAAACAGGTGGATTTCACCAGGGCCTGCACCCGGCATGACTTCGGTTACCGGAACTACAAGCACGTCGGCTGGGACGGCTACGCCAAGCGCCTATACCTGGACCGGCTCCTCGTCGCGGACATGTACCTCGCGTGCGACAACCAATTGCCGCCGAACTACAACGAGAACTGCAGAGGGATGGTCTGGATATATTACGGATTTGTCCGGCAGTTCGCTCATTTCTGATGAATGGGTGATATGGAGGACGGCACTCACACGTACGTATACGGCCGCGAGTCCGCCGGCAGGCCCGCTACCGCCTCCCACCCTCATCCGTCCAGGTCGAGGTCCATGCGGGCCAGGTCGTTGCGCGAGCCGATGCCAAGTTTGGGATAGGCCTTGTACAGGTGATAGCCGACGGTACGAGGGCTGAGATACAAGCGGGCCGCGATGCCGGCGTTGCTGAGCCCGGCCGCGGCCAGCCTGACGACCTGCAGCTCCTGCGAGGTGAGCCGGTCCAGCAGCCCAGACGTCTGCTCCTTGGGCTGGGAGGTCTCGCCGGTGGCGCGCAACTCGCTGCGGACGCGGTCGATCCAGGGGGCCGCGCCGAGTTGCTCGAAGGTGTCGAGCGCGGACCGCAGAAGCGGGCGAGCCCTGTTGCGCTGCCGCCTGCGGCGCAGGAACTCACCGTAGAGCAGATGGGTGCGGGCCGCTTCGAAGGGGTACGCATCGTCTTGCCGGTGTAGGCGTACGGCCTGCTCGTAGTGCCGTTCGGCCTCCTCGCCGCTGGCAAGCTGGGCCTCGCATCGTGCCGCGATGGCCACGGTCCACGGCTGGCCCGTAGCGTGTGCCCATCGCCGCAGCCGGGCGAGAGGGACCACGGCGAGGGTGGGGTGGCCCTGACGGACCGCGGCCTCCACGAGGGTGGCGGTGCCGAGGCTGTGATCGATGGCGGGATGGTGGCGCATCAGAGCCTCGGGAACTCGCGCGAGGCGGCGCAGCACCGCCTCGTGCTGTCCGTTTCCCAGGTCCAGCAGCGCGCGTGCATACACGCATTCGATGCCGCGTTCGCTCACACCACCGGCGAGGATGTCCTCGGTCAGCTCGGTGCACCGCGCCTGGTCGCCCTCGATCGCCGCCACGCAGGCCAGCAGTCCGGCGTGGTGGCCGACGAAGTGGGGCTGTTCGGTGTGCGCTGCGACGCGCAGGCCCTCCTCGCTGGTGGACAGCACGTCTCGGTGCCGGCCGAGGAGCAACTGGCTGCGCGCCAGATGCAGCAGGGCGCGGGGCAGCATACCGATGTTGCCCTGGGCCTGGCATCGGTCGGCCAGGACCATCGCGCCCTCCTGGCCCGCATGGATGTCGGCGAGCCACAGGAACCACCACTGTACGGTTATGCGCTGCCACGTAGCCAGGTTCGCGGTGTTGGAGATCTCCTGGACGAGCGATCTGATGTGGGGGACGGCCTGCGCCCATCGCTCGTCGGCGAGGTGAGCGATCGCCGCGGTGACATCGGCCAGCATGGGTGAAGAGCGGGGCACGATGGCTGTACTGGCGGCGAGCTGGGGCATCTGGTGCGGCTCGCCACCGCTCCAGGCGCTGATCAATGCGAAGAGGAGCATGGTGGCGGCGGTGTCAGGAGCCTGCTTCGCGAGCCCGGCAGCGGCCTCGACCGTCTCCTCCGGCCGAGCCCGCAAGTCCTGCTCCTGGGCGATGGCCGCGCGGACCATCGCCAGGCCGGCGCGGACCATCGGGTCGCGCGCGATCGGCCAGGCGCGATCGGCCAGGTGGGTCGCGAAAGAGGTCATCCCGGCATCGAGTGCGGCCTGTGCCGCCGCGTCCAGGCGCCGGGCGCGCTGCCCCAGGTCGGATGTGAGCTGAGCGGCTCGATGATAGGCGGTGGCCACCGCTGCGTGACCGCCCCTGGCGCGAGCGTTCTCGGCGGTGTGTTCCATCTCCGCGGCCACGCTCTCGTCGGTGCCGTGTACGGCGGCGGCGCGATGCCACGCGCTTCGGTCGGCCATGCCGCCCGCCCTGAACGCCTCCGACAGCGCGGCATGAGCAGCCAGGCGGGCCGGCAGCGACGACGAACGGTAGGCGGCGGCGCGGAAGAGCGGGTGGGTGAATCTCAACCGGTCACCGCAGATGTGAATCATCCGGTCGTCCTCGGCCGGCTCCAGGTCGGCGACGCCGGCGCCCAACTGCCGGCCCGCCGTGAGCAAGAGGTGCAGATCGCCGCTGTCGTCGGCCGCCGCGGCGAGTAGCAGCGATCGGGTTCGCTCGGGCAGCGCTCTGACTCGCTGTGCGAAGGCCGATTCCAGTTGTCCGGACATCGGGCCGTGGTGGAGGTGGAACGTGGCGCCGGGCAGTTCACCGGCACGCTGCTCGGGCGTGAGGGTGGCCGACAGTTCCAGCAGGGCGAGCGGGTTGCCCTGGGCCTCGGCCAGAAGATGATCTTTGACGTGACCGGCCAGGTCGCCCAGCAGCATGGCACCGGAGTCCCGGTCCAGGGCCGTCAGCCGCAGGTCCCGTACGTCCGGTACGCCCTGCGCGGGCGTCGGGTACCCGTCTCGCACGGCGAAAAGCAGCGCGATGCCCTCGGCGCGCAACCGGCGCGCAACCCACGACAGCACCGCAGCCGAGCACCGGTCCAGCCATTGCGTGTCATCGACCAGCACGAGCAGGGGATCCGCCGCCGCCACCTCGCCCAGCAGCGACAAGGTGGCCAGCCCGAGCAGGAACCGGTCACTCCTGGCCTGGTCGACCAGACCGAACGCCGCACCCAACGCCTCGGACTGCGGCCCTGGCAGCTTGTTCCGAAGGTGCAGCACGGGAGCGAGCACCAGATGCAGCCCTGAGAACGGCAGCTCCGTCTCCGATTCGATGCCCGTACCACGCAGCACCCGCATGTCTGTGGCGGCGTTGGCCGCGGCGTACTCCAGCAGCGCCGTCTTACCGATTCCCGCCTCACCACGCACCACCACGACCCCGCTGTCGCCGGCGCGCGCGCGAGCGAGCACCTCGTCGATGACGGCCCTCTCCGCACTTCTTCCGTAGATTTCAGCCACAGGGAGTCCCAAAGGGTCGTCGCGCCCGCTCAGTCGAACCAGCTCCGACACGGTCGCGAAACGGCCACCACTGCCCGCTCTCCCATGGGCGGCGCGTTACAGCTCCGGCCACACCGCGTCGTGCGACGCGTGCGCCACGGCCATGTCCGGCCATGCTGCGCGTGCCCGCTCCACGTGAAGGTACGGGGTCGTGCTCATATCCGGTTGACGAATGAGCATCCACCGAAGGGACAGGCCCAGGTCGCCCATTCCTGCTCGGTCATCTGTCATATTTCTCCGTTTCGCCGGTCATATCACTGGACGCCGCCAGACCGAGAAATGTGACACCCGGGCGCGGCCCGCACGTCGCACCTGCCGGTTCAGATGGCTGCCCGCCAACCTGGAACCTCTCGCAGGAAGGAACTGTGCAATGAGGCGCGTCCCGCGGGCCGCCGAGGACCTGTCCACCGGTCGCGACCCGGCCATGACCAAGGTCACTGCCATCGTGTGGTGTTGATCTGCAAGGTGAACCGAGAGCCGTTCCGACAAAGGAGGATTCTTATGGACGCTACACACGCCGAGAGTCACAACACGCGGATCGTGCTTGCGCTGGCAGCCGCGGCGTCGCTCGCGCTCGCCCCGCAGGCTCCGCTGATCGCGCAGGCCGTGACCGAGACCGCGGCCGAGGCCGTCTCGACCGCCTCCTCCGTCCTGGACAACGCGCTGGCCATCCGCGCGGGGGCCGAGCCCGAGGCCAAGATCCTCGCGGGCAGGCACAACCGGTAGGTCCAGAAGAGAGCGGGCGCGGCCGACCACCGTGCCCGTCCAGCGTCGAAGGGACCCTGATGATGTGGCCCACCGAGGAGTGGAGCGCGGCTGCCCGCGACAGCGGGGCCTGGCGACCGGCGCCGTTCCAGCAGTTCTCGCTCAAGCTGCACGGCTGGTGCAACCTGGCCTGCGACTACTGCTACGTCTACGAGATGGCCGACCAGTCGTGGCGGGACCGTCCGCGAAAAATGGACCCAGCCACGGTGGAGCGCGCCGCATTCCGCATCGCGGAGCATGTGGTCGCGCATGGCGTCGAGTACGTCAACGTCGTCTTCCACGGCGGCGAGCCGCTGCTGGCTGGACGCGAAGCCGTCGCCCATGCCGCACGTAGCGTCCGCGCCGCGCTCCCGTCCGGAACGGAGCTCAGCTTCCGGCTGCAGACGAACGGCACGCTGCTGACCGACGAGGTGCTGGACGTACTGCTGGCCGAGGGTATCGCGGTCGGCGTCAGCCTCGATGGGGACCCGCGGGCGCATGACAGGCACCGCCGTTACGCCGGCGGCCGTGCAAGCCACGCCGAGGTGACCGCTGGGCTGCCGCGGCTGCGGGCCGAGCCGTACCGGGAGTTGTCCTCGCACCTGTACTGCGTGGTCGATGTGGCGAACGATCCGGTGCAGGTGTACGAGTCGCTGCTGGAGTTCGGGCCGCCGGTCGTCGACTTTCTGCTGCCGGACGGCACCTGGTCCACGCCGCCGCCACTGCGCGTGGCCGGGGCGGAGGCGACGCCGTACGCGGACTGGCTGATCGCCGTGTTCGAGCGCTGGTACGGCGCGCCCCAGCAGGAGACGGGTGTGCGGTTCTTCGAGTCGATCATCCAGCTGGTGCTCGGTGGGCAAAGCAGGGTGGACTCCGTGGGACTGTCGCCGAACGTGCTGGTCGTGGTGGAGACCGACGGGACCATCGAGCAGGTGGACACGCTGAAGTCGGGATACGAGGGTGCTGCCGGGACTGGGTTGAATGTTTTTGACCATCCCTTCGACCGGGCACTGGAGCACCCAGGCATGGCGGCACGTCAGGCGGGGGCGGCCGCGCTGTGCGAGACCTGCGTGAGCTGTCCGGTGGCGAGGGTGTGCGGCGGGGGTTACTACGCCCACCGCTACCGCGAGGGCACCGGGTACCTCAACCCGTCGGTGTACTGCCCGGACCTGTTCAAGCTGATAACGCACATCCATGAGCGGGTCCAGGCAGATCTTCGGCTACGCGCTTCCTGAACCCTGAAGAGCCATACATCCACTCCCCATGGCTCGCCGACATCCACGGCGACCCCCTCGACCTGGCGGCACTGCTCACCGCAACACACCGCGAACCAGGCGATCCATCCCCGGCCGGGCGTCGTATGGCGCCACCGGCTTCGCCATGACCCAGCCTCACGAGACATGACCAACCACGGTTCAGCGAAGGGCCAGGTTGGAGGACTCCATGACGCGGCCACGCGCCGAGCCACCTAGATGGGTAAGCCCGTCGGTGTCAACGACATCATGAAGCACCGTTGTCTCGGCCTGTGCCGTACCTGCCCTGATCGTTTCGGCTCAAGTCCAGCTACAGTGTGCGGGCATGACAGACAGTTTGGAGATCGCCCGGGAGGCCGTCCGGGAAGCTGCTTCCCGGACGGTCATCCTCAGCGAGGACTTCGACGCCGCGCTGCAGAGGCTGACGGAAATCGGCGCTATCGGCGATGACGGTCTGCTCACTGATTTTCTCTCCGTACTCGCCGAGTGCCTCACAGAGGCGAGCGAGATGCGAGCCGCTCTCAGCCACGTGATGGCCGCGACCGGTGATGGCTTGGAATTCGTGGCTTCCTCCACAGAGGCCGCGGAAGTGGCGAGCGGCGAACATCTGGAGCCGCGGGTTGAGTCATGGGCATGATGCTCCCTGCCTGGGTGATCGACCCCGGCTACTGGCCACCCGACGAGCAGACTTACCTGGCGAACGCGAGCACGCTGAGGACCGCTCTGGAAGGCGTCCAGATTCTGGCCGGCGAGTCGGACGCCACGATGGAGCAGGCCCAGCAGAACTACCAGGGTGAGGCATCCACCGCCATGGCCGGTATGTGGGAGCGGGTTTCGCAGACCGGCGCACTGGCGACGACCGCGATGAACCTCATCCCTGTCTCCCTCGACGGCGTCGCCGGAGTGATCAGTGGATCGAAACTGGTCATCGGCTCGGTGGCTGCGCACACCACGGTGATGGTCGCCGCTCAGCTGCTCAACCCGCACCCTCTGAGCAGGGCCTACGCGGAGCTGAGAATCCGCGCCATGCACCGCACCGTCCAGCAGGTCGCACGCGAGGCGAAAGAGGGCGCCGAGGGGCCGATCGCCCGTGCTCTCAAACGCCGGGTGGCCGGTTATCTTCGGGAACTCCGCGAGAACTTGCCGGATCTGGGCCCGCGCCCCCAACTCGCCGGGAGGGTCCCTGGAAGCCGTCAGCGTGTCGAGCCGGGGTCCGAACCCGGCTCCCACATGACGATGATGGCTGGCAAGGGCTGGTTTGGAAAGACATCCAGAGCCGAAGAGAAGGCAGCTGAGGAAAGGGTCGCATCAGAGGATCTGCACATCAGATACAAGGCGCAAGATCTTGAGGAGCAGGCCCGTGACGAAGATGAACTCGCGGCCGACGCGGCTCAGGGCATAAGCCCCGAGGCAGCACAGCGACATTGGCAGCAGGCGGATGCGATGAGAGAGCGGGCAGAGAGCTTGCGAAACAGACGAAGCCAAAATTGATGCAACCTCGTTGAGCCATCATGCAGCCGGCATCCACGCCGCTGATGCGGTTGGGCGCACTCGCCTGCGTCGCGCATGAGCGGTGCGGGTACGTGGGTGGAGCGCTTCATGGTCGTCAGGCGGGTGTGGCCGAGGACCTCCTGTACGAGCCATCCATATCAGAGAGGGCCGGTCAGCCTACCCATTCGGAGCACAAACCGGCCGGCGTCCCGTTGTCCTCGCAGACCCGGATTCCGCGTACGGGACCAGGGGCGTTACCCGTGACATGTTCACCGTCCGGTTGGCGGTCCCATACGTTGTGCACGCGTATCTGTGCGTACCGAGAATCCCACCATTTGACCTGTCCGACGACATCGTTCCCGTCCTTCTCGCCGTCGTTCACATAGATCGTTTCAGAGGCGATCCAGACAGCCGCAGTATCAGACCCGTGTTTAGCTCTGTAGGTGTCGGGCGCTGAAGCCGAAGCCGGCCCTTGTACGGCCACTGCCGCCAATAGTGCAGATAGCATTCCGACGGAAGTCGGAATGGCGGCGCGGAGTGTCGTTTTCCTCACGGTGTTACCTCCAGTGGGCAGGCGGCTTTCTTCCATGTGATCTCGCGAACCGTGGATGGTTTGCCGAACCCCAGTCTGCAGGCGTCATATCGAGTTGTCATTGATGCCGAGTATCCAGATACTTCGCTATCCGTCTACTATGTCGACGACGCGTGAACTGACCTCAGGCGACCTGCAAAGACCTCCGCCCCAAGCGGACGGGGTGCGCAAGGAGCGCAAGCTGAGGATCGTGCGTCGTTCCCCCCCTCGCGGGGCTCTGCGTGCTCGTGCTCTTCGTGTTCGCGGAACGCCGCCACCCCGATCCGCTGGTCCGTCTCGGACTGTTCCGGTCGGGCATGCTGCGGGCCGCCAACGTCGTGACGCTGGCCTCGGGACTGTTGTCCGGTTCGGCGTATCTTCTGGTCACCACCAGCCGGCACCCTACGCATCGCAACAGCCGTACTCGGAGTCGGGCCGGAGACGGTCCTAGGCGTGTCCCGAGTCAGGACGCCGCGCCCGCTAGTCGATCTTCGCGCGGTCCGCCACCTGGTGCGAGTCCTTCGATGGTGAGCCCCGCTCATCCGGAACGGGGGCCGGTGTCGGCGGGTGGGCGGCGGGCGCGGTGGTTGGCGACGTTGACGCGGTTGCCGCAGAGGTCGGGCGTGCAGTAGCGGCGGCGTCCCGCGCGGCTGGTGTCGACGAACATGCCGTTGCACGCGGGGGACGCGCAGTGACGGAAGCGGGAATGGCTGAGGGTCCGCAGGACGGCGAGCAGGCCCACGCCTATGAGTACGGCCAGCTCGTCGGCGACGGAGGCCTGCGGAGCGGTGGCGACGTACCACTGCCAGCTGCCGTCGGCGTCGCGGTAGAGGCCGGGACCGGTGGCCGCCCTTCTGGCGAGCGCGGTGGCCAGAAGGGCGGCGTCCTCCTCGGCGGTGGCCTCGATGATGGCGCGGACCTCCTGGCGGAGGGCGAGCACCTGGTCGAGATCGTCGCGGGACGGGGTGCGGCCGGCGGCCAGGGCGTCGGGGTGGAGGTCGTGCTCGGCCAGGAACCGGGCGAGCGCGGCCGGGTCGGGCAGCAGCTCGCCCGCGCTCTGCACCGCCGGTGAGGTGTTGACCAGGTCTGTCGCCACCCCGGCCGCCCACGCGTAACCGGTAAAAGTTGCCTTCAAGCCTTACATCTCCTACTGTAACCGGAATAAGCTGATTATACGCCTTACAAGAGGAGTGGCATGAGCACGCACACCGAGTCCGGCACGTGGAAGCTTCGTCACCGGGTCCGCGTGTCCGGCGGTGAGGTCGCCACCGACGTCTTCGGCCAGGGGTCACCCGTGATCCTCATCCACGGCACTCCCGCCTCCTCCTTCCTGTGGCGCGAGGTCGCTCCCATCCTGGCCCGCGAGCACGCCGTACACGTGTGGGACCTGCTCGGATACGGCGACTCCCAGCCGGCTCCGGGCGTCCTCCCGTCCATCGACCTGCAGGCCCGCACGCTCGCCGAGCTCGTCAGGCACTGGGATCTCGACGCCCCCGCCCTGGTCGGACACGACATAGGCGGGGCCACCGCGCTCCGCGCCCACCTGGTGCACGGGGTGCCCGTCCGCCGCCTCGCGCTCCTGGACGCCGCCGTCCTCGGTGCGTGGCTGACGCCGTTCACCCACCACATGCGGACCCACGCCGACGTCTACCGCACGATGCCCGCGCACGTCTTCGCCGACATCATCCGCCCGCGCCTGCACACCGCCACCCACCGGCCCATGTCCGAGGCCGTCACGAGCGCCTACCTGGCCCCGTGGGACGGAGCCGCCGGGCAGCAGCGCTGGATCGATCAGGTCGAGGGCGTGAGCGACGACGAAACCCGGGACATCGAGGCCAGGCTGCATGAGATCACCGTTCCGGCCCACGTCCTGTGGGGCGAGAACGACCAGTGGCTCCCTCCTGCCACCGCCGCCCGCCTCGCCGCCGCGATCCCCGGCGCCGGCCTGACCATGATCCCGGACGCGGGCCACTTCCTTCCCGAGGACAGCCCGTACGACACCGCGCAGGCGCTCCTGCGGTTCCTCGACTGAGCGACCGAAGACCAGCCCGGCGCGCGCAAGTCGGTCGGTGCGAGGGTCAGCCGGCGAACCGCTGCGCCCGGTCGCGGGCCCATCGCGCGGCCTGGGTGGCCTGGTCGCCGGCGATGGGGGAGCCGGGCACACCGCCCAGCCGCTCCGTCAGGTCGGCGAAGCGTGCGTATTCCTGCTGGGCGTGTTCGCGGCAGGCGAGGCAGGTGACGCTCTCCGGATGCGGCGAGGTCATCGCGCGGGACACCTGGATGCCGCAGCCGGTGGTGACGATCGCCGGCGCGTCAGGTGCGCGGCCGAGCGTCGAAGTGATCATGTTGCGGAAGTCGGCGCCGGCCTCCAGCACTTTCCGGTCGACGTGGATGTGCGGATCGGTCTCGCTCATCTGCGCCCGCGCCTCCGTCCGAGTCGTCCCTGAACCAGACTAATGCGCTGACCCTTCTATGGTCGTCCCGGTGTCCGGCGCGCCGTCCCGGGCGGCGTCGGCGTGCCCGGACGTTCGGCGCTCCCGAGGCAGGCGATGCTCAAGGCGCAACATCAGCGCCGCGCCCAGTGCGGCGAGAAGGCCCACGGCGAGCCAGGGAAGCAGCCGGTTCTGCCCGAAGAGCAGGCCGAACAGGCCGGGGGCGAGGATGTTGGCGACAGCGAAGGAGTACTGGAACGCCGCCAGGTAGGTCCCCCTCGACCCGGGCGGTGCCGCATCCGCGGCGAGCGCGTTCGACGCGGGCCCGTAGATCATCTCGGCGGTGGTGTAGCACAACACCACCGCCACCAGGTAAGGCACCAGCGCCTCGGACGGCAGCAGCACGGCAGCCGCGGACGCGGCGCACCACAGCGTCCACAGCGCCCCGGCCCACGCCATGGCGCGGGGACGGGTGCAGCGGCGACGGACAAAACGGGTGAGGGCGGCTGTACAGGTGGCCAGCAGCAGAGTGTTCAGGGCCAGGAGCGGGCCGGACACCCAGCTCGGTCCGGACAGGCCCTGGACGACGTAGACGGGCAACGACAGGGCGAGGAACGAACTGCACAACGCGAAGATCGTGCACGCCCCGATCAGTGCGAGGTAGGGGCGGTCCCGCAGCAGCGCCCGGTGGCCGGAGGGGCCCTGCGCCGGGGGCTGGGCGTGGGGTGTGGACGGTACCGCGAAGACGACCAACAGCGCGGCGGCCAGGAACGCCAGCGCGCTGCCGAGAATCAGCCCGTCGTAGACGCGTGCGGAGTCGACGGTGAGCACCGCGCCGGCGAGCAGCGCTCCACCGCCGGCCCCCGTCTCCCGGATCATCCCGGTCCTCGCAGGAAGCCGAACCCTTGCAGCGCCTGACCGCCGGCGACCACCAGCCGCGGCCCGAACCGGTCGACCAGCCGGCCGACGACTATCGGCACCGGCAGGGTCAGGGCGGTGGTCACGCTGACGAGGACACCGATCGTCGCCAGGTCCAGGTCGGTGACTTCGAGGAAGTACAGCAGCGACAGCGGGAGATACAGGCCCGTGCCCAGCGCGTCGATCGCCACCGCCACCAGGAGCGGCCAGCGCCTCCGTCCGTTCCGTGGCGTGCCGTCGTCCGCCGTTGCCTGTTCCACGCGCTGCACCGCCCTTTGTGCCGCCCTCCCCGATGAAGGCCGTGGTCATCCAACACGGCCGCTGACGGTTGTTCAACTCCTTTGTGCGGGTCGCCGGCGGTTTCGGCAGGCACGGTCAGTCCTGTACGGCGTGCGGCGACCGCGTGTTCCGGCGCCCGCTCACCTCACCACCCGGTGGCCGCGTCAGATCAGTTCGCGGAGCACGTCGTCGACGGGTGTGGCGCTCACCCCCAGGACCTTCTCGGTCTCGGAGTGGTCGACGACGAACGGGTGGCCCGGCTTGGTCAGCACTTCGTGCAACTCCGCCCAGAACGGATCGGTCAGCGCGAGCAAGGTCAGGTCGCGTTCGGTGAGCTCTTCCAGGCGCGGCTGCGGCGCCCCGGAGAGTTCGGCGAGCCGGCCGGCCAGGTCCCGCACCGACAGGGTGGAGGTGGGTGCGTGCCACGCCCGCCCGTACGCCTGCTCGTCGCGGGCGGCGGCGACCAGCGTACGCGCGGTGTCGCCGATCGCCGAGTAGCTGTGCGGCACGTCAAGTTCCTGCGGCACGAGGGCGAGCCGGCCTTCGAGCACCTGGCGCTGCACCATGAGGCTGAACACCGAGAAGGCGCCCGCGCCGTAGAACTGGCCGGCCCGCACCTCGGTGACCCTCACCCCCGAGGCGGCGGCCTCCTCCCATACCCGCGCCCTGGCCCGTCCCTTGGGTCCGGTGGCGGCCAGCGGGAAGTCGGGCCTGATCGGCTGGTCCACCGGCCCGTAGCCGTACAGGTTGCCGAGCATGACGTAGGCGGCTCCGGTCCGCTTGACCGCGGTGAGCAGCGACGCCGACAGGATGGGGAACTGCTCCGGCCATGTGTGGTACGGCGGCGCGGCGGTGGTGAACAGGGTGTCCGCCCCTTCCGCCAGCCGGGTGAGCCGGTCGGTGTCGGTGGCGTCCGCGGCGACCCTCTCGACGAGCGGGTGCTCGGGCCCTCCACCGGTACGGCTGATCATTCGTACGCGCTCGCCGTCGCCGGCCAGGTGCCGGGCGGTCCTGGTCGCGGTGGCCCCGCGACCCACGATCACATGAAAGGTCATGCCGACCACGATGCCGATCGGCGACTTCATGGCATAGTGGCCGGAATGCCGACAATCCGGAGGATCTGGCCATGCACCGCATCGCCACAGTCGTCGTGCCCCCCGTGCTGAGCTTCGACGTCTCGATCCCGCTCATGGTGTTCAGCAGCGTTCCGTACTATGACGTGCGCATCTGTACGGCAAGCCCCGGCCCGCTGGCGACCGTCGGAGGCCCGGACATCGTGGTGCCGTACGGCCTGGACGCGGTGGAGGGCGCCGACACGGTGATCGCCGTCGGCAGCGGCGGCGAACAGGCTCCCCCGGAGACGCTCGACGCCCTGCGGAAGGCCGCGGCCGGCGGCACGCGCATCGCCTCCCTGTGCACGGGCGCGTTCGTCCTGGCCCAGGCCGGCCTGCTGGACGGGCGCCGCGCCACCACCCACTGGAACCTGGCCGGCGACCTCGCCGCCCGTTTCCCGTCGGTCGAGGTGCAACCCGACCCGCTCTTCGTCGAGGACGGCGGCATCTACACCTCGGCGGGCGCGGCGGCCGCCATCGACCTGTGCCTCCATCTGGTCAGGGCCGACTACGGCGCGGCGGTGGCCAACACGGCCGCCCGGCTCGCCGTCGTCCCTCCCGTACGGCCGGGCGGCCAGTCCCAGTACATCGAGACCCCGCTGCCCGCCGAGCGCGGCACCTCTCTCGCCGCCACCCGGGCCTGGGCCCTCGAGCGCCTCGACCGCCCGCTCGCCCTGGCCGACCTGGCCGGCCACGCGAGGATGAGCGTGCGGACCCTGACCAGGCGCTTCCACGCGGAGACCGGGATGAGCCCGCTCCAGTGGCTGCTGCACCGGCGCATCGACCGTGCCAGGGAACTCCTGGAGACCACCCGGCTGCCCATGGACCAGGTGGCCGCGCGGAGCGGACTGGGCAGCGCCGACTCCCTCCGCAAGCACATGGTCGGCCGGGTCGGGCTCACCCCCACGGCCTATCGCGCGAGCTTCACCCAGGTGCCCGCGGGTACGTAGCGAGGGCATGGACCCCGATCGTGCCCGTGCCCTGTTCGCAGGCGAGCGGGTCGCCCGCCTGGCCACGGTGGGTGGCGGCGGTGTCCCCCATCTGGTGCCCGTCACGTTCGCCGTGTCGGGCGACGTCGTCGCGACCGCCGTCGACCACAAGCCGAAGTCGGCCGCCCGCCTGCGGCGGCTGCGCGACATCGAGGAGAACCCCTCCGTCTGCCTCCTGGCCGATCGCTACGACGACGAGGAGTGGGCGCGGTTGTGGTGGGTGCGCGCCGACGGCCGGGCCCGCGTCGTGTCCGGCGGACCGGATCACGACCGGGCGATCGACGACCTCGTCACCAAGTACGCGCAGTATCGCGAGCGGCGACCGCGGGGGCCGGTGATCCTCGTGACCGTGGGCCGATGGTCGGGCTGGGCGTTCTCCGAACAACCCGGCCCCTCGGACTCCTTCACCTAGTCGTCTGCACGTCAGGAGCGACCCACTCGAAATCCTGGTATCCGGCGGGCAGTTGTCCCGGCGCGGGCGGTTCGGTGTAGGTGACCAGGTCACGGGTGTCCATGGTGGCCTGCGTGAAATCGATGGCCGCGGCTCCGACCGGCAGCACGAAGCCGAACTGGTGCGACTTCTTGATCAGATTCCCGAGCACGTCCATGCCGTTCTTGAGCATCGAGCCGAGCATCCCCGTGAAGATGGTCACGGTGCTGAGCATCGTCGAACCGACGAGATGTTCCATGATCCGTCCCGCCGCCGACACCGCGGGCACCATCGAAAGCTTCATCCGGAGCGCCGTCACCAGCAGCGTCCCGGCCGTCGCCACCGCCGATCCGAGCTGGAGCCAGTAGGTGCGGAAACCGGCCGCGATCTCGTCGATCACGCCGCCGATCTCCCCGAACGCGTTGCGCAACGCACCCACCTCCCGATGGAAGATCGCCTGCACCCGCGCGAACTCCTCCTGGTCGTCGGCGATCCAGCCGCTCTTCGACGTGGCGAGGATCTGTGGCATGAGGTTCTTCACGCCGTCGTCGAGCCGGGAGCCCATGCCGAACTTCCACACGCTGGCCGCCTGCGCCATGCCCACCTCGTCGGCCACTGACATGCCCGCGACGGCGACGGCGGGGACCAGGTACGGCGAGAGCCTGGCCAGCCTCTTCAACGCCTGCAGCACCCGGGTGCCGGCGGACCCTCCCGAGGAGCCGCCCATCGGCGCCGTCCCGCCCAGGGGTGCCGAACGGCCCGGCGTGCCGCGGTTGATCGCGTCCAGGTAGGGGTCGCGCCCGCCCCGGCCCTTGTTGACTGCGGCGAGGTAACGGTCACTCACGAGCGGTACCGGATGATGCTGCGGTCCTCGGCGGTTCGCCAGTTGCGCTCGCACACCGTAAGGGCCTCGTTCCAGCCGTCGATCGTGGCCTGGGCGTCCCCCAGCATCGTGTCGGCGTGCTTCCTGACGCCGTCGTACGTGCCGGCGAGGAACATGTCGCCTATGACGCCGAACCCCAAGCCGTTCAAGCCCGTGTGCGGGATCAGATCCCGGACGAAGCCGATCATCTCGTTCCTCAGCTCCTGCTCCAGCCGCTCCCGCGTGCGGGCGATGCACTGTGAGGTGACGTGGATTTCACGATTGGCTGCCATATGACCCATTTTTGCGGCGCTGCGTCCGCGTCACAGCGCGGAGAGCAGAGTTTCATGATCACTTCAGCGGCGCGACAACCTCCGCGCTCCTGCCGTTAACCTTCGGAGGGTGACGTGCTGGCATGGATTCCAGCGACTTCCACCCCGACGACCTCGATCGTATGCTGGTCGAGAGCGAGCGCTCGCTCCGCGAGCTGACGAGCGCGCTGGACGATCTGCGCGAGGTCCGCGGACGCGGTGAGAGCCGCAGCGGCACGGTCATCGCCCTGGTCGGCGCCGACGGCCGCCTCGACGACCTGAGGCTCGGCGCACGGGCCTCCAGGATGGAGCTGGACGACCTGACCGAGGAGATCCTGTACGCCGTCCGCGCCGCCCAGGACGACCAGGCGCGCCAGGCCGTGGAGCTCACCCCCCAGCCCTCGTACGGCGGCATGTCCGCCGAGGCGGTCGGCCGGCGGTTCCAGGAGCTCCAGGACTCCTTTTCCAGGCAGATGCAGGAGCGCATGGCCGGTCTGGAGGCCATCCGCCGCCGCGCGCAGTCGGACGGCTGAGCCTCGGCCCGCCGGGCCACGGGTCTTCGCCTCTACGCAAGGGAGGCAGGGAAACGCCCCGGGTCAGGGCGCGGTCACGAGGGTGGTGGCCTGGCGATCGCGCCCGGTCCGGGGCGTGGATCCGGTGGTGGCGGTCACTCGGGCATGAGGACCTTGTCGATGACGTAGATGGTCGCGTTCTTCGTCTGCACGTTGCCGCAGACCAGCTTCGCGTCGTTGATCGTGAGGTTCTCGCCCGAGCCCTTGATCTCGAGCTCGCCGCCCTCCAGCGACGTCAGCGTGCCTTCCTCCTCGAGGTCGGCGGGCGTCTTCTTGCCCTCCACGACGTGGTAGGTCAGAACCCTGGTGAGCTCTTCTTTGTCGCCCATGAGCTGGTCGCGGGCCTCCTGCGGGATGGCCTCGAACGCCTTGTTGTCGGGCGCGAAGATCGTGAGCTCTTCGGCCTGGTCGAGCTGGTCGGCCAGATCCGCCTCCTGCACGGCCTCGGCCAGCGAGGACAGGTCGGGCACCTCGGACAGCGCGGTCGCGGCCGTCTGGTCGGCGATGCCCGGCAGGCTGCTCTCGAGCGCGGAGCATCCGGGACCGATCGGGGCGCCGCCCGGCCCTGGCGACGTGCCGGGCGAGGTGCCGGGCGACGAATCCGGCGAGGGGACCGGCGAGGAGAGGGTTGGCGAGTGCGCGGATGCGCCGGTCATACCGGCAGTGGAGGCGGTCAGCGCCAAGGCCGCCGCGAGAAGCATACGTTTCACTGTGTACCCCCGTGTTCTGTGGCGCCGTGCTGGGCGGGGCCCGGCACGGCGTCGAGGTGCCCGGGTTCGCGACCCGGGTCTCCACTACCAGTGTCGGAGGTCATTGAGCATGCCGGAGTTGCATTTACCCCAAAAGGCACAAAAGGCATAGGACGAAACTTTTGCCGTATAAGGGATTTAAATCTCATAAGTGGTTATTCGATGCGACCGTGCCCCGGTCGCGTCAGGCGGGCGGGCCGGTGACGTAGAGGTCCATGCCGGTGAAGTCGAACGTGATGGCGAAACGCTTGAGGAACTCGTGGCCGAAGGTCGCGATCGTGTCGAATCCGAGAAGGTCGTCGAACAACGGCCCCACGACCCCCGGAACCCCGCGGCCCGTCGCGGCGCCGAGCGCCACCTGGTCCGCGACGATCGGATAGCACGGGCCGCCGTCGCTCCCCGTACGAGGGGCGTCGAACTTCAGGCCACAGCGCGTGGCGAACTTCTCCGAGGTGGTCACCCCGACGCCGGTCGCGCCCGTGGACAGGCAGACCAGGCGCGGGCCGTGGCCGTTGACGCTGCCCACCGTGCACGGGAAACGCCCGCCCGCCAGCCACAGCGGCAGGATCTCCGCGTCGTGCCGCGCCGAATCCGCCTTGAACGCCCGCAGCTGCGACCTGCGGCGCAGGACGATGGTCTGGTGGACGTAGTCGATCGTGGTGAGGAAACGGGAGAAGAAGCTCATCCCGATGGTGCCGGACGCGGGCACGTCGACGTCGCGCCAGACGACGGGCACGTTGCGCACCTCGATCGAACCCAGCTGGAAGGATCTCACGACGCCGAGATGCGTCTCCGTGCCGTCCCGGGCACGGGTGGAGGCCACCGCGCGCAGGCGCGCCCGCTCGGCCGCCTCCATGGTGAGGAGCGGCTCCGCCGCCGTGTCCAGCAGGAACCTCATCGGCGCCGACCCGTTGACCGACGCCTCCACGGTGGGCAGCGGGTCCAGCTCCTGGAAGACCAGCCTGGTGCTGCGCGGGCCGTACAGGTCGAACGGGGCGTCGCCGGCGGCGGCGTACTGCGCGGCGACCGCGTCCCTTCCGGCGGCCCTGAGCACCGGGACGGCTCGGGCAAGCTTGTACTGGCGTGCGTAGCAGTCCGCCAGCAGCTCCTTGAGCACGTCGTCGCCGGGGGCCAGCTCCACGGCTCTGGCCAGATACTTCTCGGCGGTGATGAACGCGTTCGACAGCAGGGCGATGCGGCCGACCTGCGCGTTGGCGTGGGCATCACCCGGGTCGGCGCGCAGGATGTCCGCGTAGCCGCGGCGAGCCTGCGAGAAACGGCCGGCGCGGAACAGGCTGTCAAGCAAGGTCGGCATGGTCAGACCAGGAGACCAGGCGGCCTGTTTCCGGGGCGTTTCCGGCGGCGAGGGCGCCCTCGCGCGAGGCCTAGACCTGAATGACCGACAGGACGTTGCCCGCCGGATCCCTGAACCACGCGATCGGCGGGCCCTCCGGCCGCCCCCTTCTGTCACATCGCCGCGCGGTGCGCCTCGCTGAGCTGGATGATCTGGACGTAGTTGCCGTCGGGGTCGATCGCGGTGGCGAACAGGCTGCCGCCCGCCGCGCGAAACGCATCGCCGCCGCCGCGATGTTCTCTCCGCGCGGGCCAAAAGAACGCAGCGCGCCCGGACAGCGGGCGCGCTGCGCGTGTTCTCTCGAAGGTCAGCCGGTGCGGAGCGTGAGCCCGTACACGCTGAGGATCTCATTGACCGGCTGGTGGTACGTCGTGCCGCCGAAGCGGCAGTTGCCCGAGCCGCCGGACGTCACGCCCTGGGCCTGGTTGCCGGAGATGAACGAGCCGCCGGAGTCGCCGGGCTCGGCGCAGGCGGACGTGCGGGTCAGGCCTCTCACGGTGCCCTGCGGGTAGGTGACGCTGGCGTTGTGCTGCTGGATGGTGCCGCAGCGCCAGCCGGTGGTGGAGCCCGAGCGGCAGATGGACGAGCCGACGGAGGCCTGCGAGGAGCCGCGGACGGTCACGGTCGAGCCGCCGGAGCCGCGTACCAACGGCTGCGGAGTGTTGCCGGGCGCGGCGACCCAGGCGTAGTCGTTGCCGGGGAAGGACGAGCCCTGGAAGGTGCCGGTCGGGTTGGTGGTCCTGGAGCCGGCCCGGCCGCAGTGCCCGGCGGTGACGAAGCCGGGGGTGCTGCCCCGCGTGACGGAGAAGCCGACACTGCAGCGGCTCGAGCCGATGTAGTAGGCCGACCCGCCGATGATGTTGATGAACGGCTTCGGCTGCTCGGCCGTCGCCGACACGTTCAGCGCCTCCTTGTCGACGCCCGCGGCGTCGGCGAGGGCCTGCGCGGCCTCCACGGTGGGGGCCTGGACGGAGACGTTGTTGGCGGTCACGTCCACGTACCAGAGGGCGGCACCGGACCTGGCGGACTCCGGTGCCTGGTCGATCTTCTGGACGATTCCCTCGAGCTCGGCCAGCGTGCGCTTGACGACGACGGGCTGCGCGCCCTGCTCCTCGATGGCGGCGGTCTCGGCGGCGTCGGTGGTGGCGACCATGAGCTTGGAGGCGTCCTTGTTGAGCCAGGCGCCGCCGAACGAGTCGGCACCCAGCTTGCCGCTGAGCGAGGCCTCGGTGGCCGCGGCGCGCTGCTCGTTGGCGAGCCGGGTGATGACCTGCTCCTCGGAGAGGCCGAGGTCGCGTTCGAGTGCGTCGATCACGGGGGGAGGCGCGGAGGGGGGAGCTGATTGCGGTGCCGGCTCAGCGAACGCTGGGCTGAGGGGGGTGGCCAGGCAGGCGGCGAGGATGATGGATCCTGCCACCGCACCGCGTTTACTCAACATGAGCACTCCTCGGTTGGGGGTGCTGTCAAGTTAACGGAGGTTAACGCTTGTCGTCAGATGTCAAACAGGCCCTATTTCGGTGTTATATCCGCGGTTTCGGCCGTGGGCCCGAACCGGCGGCCCTCCGCCCATAAGGCCGTTCCCGGCGGCGAGCAGGGCCGCCGCCGGGAACGGCCCCGCTCACCGGCGCGCCGGGGCGAGCGCCGTCGAGCGCGCCGTCAGCAGGGCGATGAACGCGTACGGCACCACCATGAGGGCGAACGTCAGGCCGTGCGACACGTACGACGACGTCGCCCCGTACGCGGCATAGACGGCGAGCGTGACCACGTTCATGCCCAGACCGGCGACCGACGTCACGGTGGCCCTGGCCGTGCCGGTGATCCGTTCCTGCATCCGCGCGTCCGCCACCACCCCGGCCAGCTGGAACGCCCCGAAGGCCAGGGCGATCAGCACGAACCCGGCCGGGTGCCCGCTCACCGCCCCCGCCGCCATGGCCAGCGCCGCGAGGGCGATCGTCAGGGCGTACGCGCGGGGCGGCATGTGCCGGGCGCGTCCGGCCAGCAGGCCGCCCGCCGTGGCGCCGACCCAGGTGAGGAGGATGAGCATCGGGATGACGGCCTTCGCCACGCCCTCCTCGATCGCGAGGTAGGGGACGTACTCCTCCAGCGCCCCCCAGATCGCCGTCACGAAGGCGACCAGCAGCACAGCGTGCAGGACCCGGCGATCCGTGCGGACCTCCGTCAGGCCGGCCTTCAGAATCGCCAGGTAACCCTCCTCGGCGCCGTCGCCGCCGCGCGTGCGGTGCTCGGGCAGGGTGAGCGCCGTGGCCGCGCACAGGACGCAGGCCAGCACGCTGGCGACGCCCACAGCCGGATAACCGCCGGCCGCGAGAACGGGCGTGGCCAGGCCGATCGCCGCCGCGGCGGCGACGGTGCCCACGGCGGTGGCCCGGCCCATGACGGCGGTGTAACGGTGCGCCTGCCCGCGGCGATCCAGCTCCTCGTAGGAGAGGGCCTCGAACGCGCCGGAAACCAGCGCCCCCTCGGCGCCCCACAACACGAAGCCGAGCGCGAACGCCCAGTAGGAAGGGAAGACCAACCACAGGGTGAAGCCCAGCCCGGCCAGCAGCGGCCCGAGGGACAGGGTGACGCGCCTGGACAGCCGATCGGCCCAGGCACCGGACGGGATCTCGAGCACCATGCCCGTCACCGACCAGATGACGAACAGGGACGACGTCTCGGCCACGGACAACCCGGTGTCGATGAACAGCAGCGTGTAGACCGGGTAGATCAGCAGGAATTCGCCGAGGAACGCGTAAACGTAGAGCGACGCGACAAGCATGAGGCCTTCCAGGGGGACGAGTAGGGACTCCGAGTGCTTGTCGCCTCGGAGGCCCGCGCGCCCCGCGCCGGCCCCTGGTTATGGATCAATGTCGCCAGGTCATACCGGACAGTCTAGCGAGCCCTCCGGCACCGTCCACCCCTTGACGACCCCCAGCCCCCGCCACGTCGAGCGGACGGGGCCCCGCCGGTGGGCGGCGTCGCGTCAGCCGCGGTCGTCGTCGTCGAACGACTGCAGGACCCGCTCGAACGCGTCGCCGACGGGCCGCAGCACCTCCGTGAACGCGTTGACCAGCGGGCCGAAGATCTCGGTCACCTCGGTCATGAGGTCGGGACTCTTGCTCTCGGGAGGCGCCCAGCGCATGGCGTCGGCGCTCAGCGTCTCCCACTCGTCGACTACGCCGTCGATCGCGTCGAGCACATGGTCAGGATCGCTTGGCATGGTCGTTTCCCCTGGAAGTCACCCGGTGGAATCGCTCCGTGGCGAAGGAGCCGTCACCACCACGGTACTTCAGGCTGGGATGGACACGCCCACGCCGACCGGCGGCGGCGGGGAACACGCGGGCGGGGTGTGGCGCGCAACTGTCGCACCGAGGCCGTACCGTTCTCCGGGTACCCGAACCGAGGAGATTGCCGATGCACGACACCGAAGAGGCGCTGTTCAGGGCGGTCCACGGCATCGCGGGCAGGCTCGCAGGCCATCCCGTGCCCGTGGTGATGGACGCGCTGCTGCGCGACCTGCCCAAGGCCCCCGGCCTCGAGGTGACGGAGATCCGCAGGATCGCCGAGGAGATCAGCGTGGGCCGCGACCCGTCGGGCTTGTGAACACCTGATCGCGGGGGGAGCATCGAGACATGGGCGAGCCGACCGTGCCGATGGGCGCACATCCCGGACCGCGGTGGATGCCCTGGTCGCCCGCGTCCCCGCCGGGCGCGGGTAGCATTCCCCCCATCTCAACCAGCTTTGTGCTGAAACACGTGTTAGGAGTACGCGGGTGACGCTGGTCGCAGGGGTCGATTCCTCCACGCAGAGTTGCAAGGTCGTCATTCGCGACGCCGAGACGGGCGCGCTGGTCCGGCAGGGCCGGGCCCCGCACCCCGACGGCACCGAGGTGCACCCGTCACACTGGTGGGCCGCATTGCTGCAGGCCATCGAGGAGGCCGGCGGGCTCGACGACGTGGCCGCCGTCAGCGTGGCCGGCCAGCAACACGGCATGGTCTGCCTCGACGCCTCGGGCGACGTCGTCCGCGACGCCCTCCTGTGGAACGACACCCGCTCCGCCCAGGCCGCCGCCGACCTGGTCACCGAGCTGGGCGGCCCTCAGGCATGGGCCGACGCGGTGGGCTCGGTGCCCGTGGCGTCGTTCACCGTGACCAAGCTGCGCTGGCTGGCCGAGCACGAGCCCGCCAGCGTCCAGCGCACGGCGGCGGTGTGCCTGCCGCACGACTGGCTCACCTGGCGCCTGGCCGGCGCCCTCGCCTCCGGCCCCTTCGACGCGCGGGCCTGGCGCGAGGCTCCCACGCCGCCCCTCGACCAGCTCGCCACCGACCGCGGCGACGCCTCGGGCACCGGTTACTGGTCCCCCGCGACCGGCACCTACCGCACCGACCTGCTGAAGACCGCCCTCGGCGCCGTCCCCCACCTGCCCAAGGTGCTCGGGCCGCAGGAGGCGGCGCCGGGTTCCGCGCGCGTGCTGATCGCGCCGGGCACCGGCGACAACATGGCGGCGGCGCTCGGCGTCGGCGCCCGGCCCGGCGACGTCGTGGTGTCGCTCGGCACGTCCGGCACCGTGTTCGCGGTCGCCGAGGCACCCAGCGCCGACCCCACCGGTGCGGTCGCCGGGTTCGCCGACGCGACGGGGCGCTTCCTGCCGCTGGTGTGCACGCTCAACGCCGCCCGCGTCATGGACGCCGCCGCCCGCATCGCCGGCGTCTCGCTCGACGAGCTGAGCGACCTCGCCCTCCAGGCGCCGCCGGGGGCCGAAGGGCTCACGCTGGTCCCCTACCTCGAAGGCGAGCGCACCCCCAACCGGCCCACCGCGACGGGGTCGATCCACGGGCTGAGCCTGTCCACCGCCACCCCCGCCCACCTGGCCAGGGCAGCCGTCGAAGGCATGTTGTGCGGGCTGGCCGACGCGCACGACGCGCTCGGCCTGCGGCCGGAACGCGTGCTGCTGATCGGGGGCGCGGCCCGCTCGGACGCGGTCCGCCGCATCGCCCCCACGATCTTCGGCGTGCCGATCGCGGTGCCGCCACCCGCCGAATACGTCGCCGACGGCGCCGCCCACCAGGCCGCCACCCTGGTCACCACCCCCGACTGGCGCTCGGGGGACACCCAGACGTACGAAGGACAGGCGGTCCAGGAGATCCGCCACCGCTACGCCCGCGCGACCGTTCACATCCTCGACTGATCTCTGATCACCTTCCTTTACGGCTCCGCACCGGCGGGTGCCACGGACGGAGATGGGGTCTCAGGGATGGGTCAGGGTCGGGTCGGGGGTGGGGCCTGATGCGGGGGAGCGGTCGCCAGGGGCAGGGTGGGGCCTATGACCGCAGCAAAGAGGCTCTACCCCTTGATCGCCTGCGCCTCAATCCTGTTCTCGGTGGTCGCCGTGGTGGCCGGCCAGTTCGGTTCGGCCCCCTACCTCGACCCCGTGAACGTGACCGTGAGCGAGTTCGCCGTGTCCGACCGCGGGGGCGTGACGGAGATGGCGATGGCGGTTCTCGGGGTCGGGTCTCTGGTGTTGCTGGCGGGGCTGCGGTCCGCGGGGGCGCCCGTGCGGGGGATGCCCGGGCGGTTGCTGATGGTGTGGTCGGGAGCGCTGATCGTGGCGGCGATCATCCCGACCACACCCATCGGCCAGGATCCGGATCTCGCGGCGCAGATCCACAGGTACGCGTCGGTCGCGGCGTTCGTGAGCCTGCCGGCCGCGGGCGCGCTGCTGGTGCCCCGGCTGACCGCGCACGCCGCGTGGAAGCCCGTGGCGCGGGCCGTGGAGTGGGTGGCGCTGGCGGGCGGGTTCGGGCTGCTGGCGATCACCTACGTTGCGCTGCCGGGCGAGCGGGTGATGATCGGGTTGGTGGAGCGGTTGCTGCTGGCCGCGGAGGTGTCGTTGCTGGCGGTGCTCGCCGGGTGGCTGGCGTGGCTGGCCTGGCGTCCGGCCGCCGCAAAGGCCGTCAATTTCCCGACATATCACAGATTTATCGCTAGTCGATCTTAAAAGCATCTGTATCGGTGCTATTCTCTCCCGCGATCTTCTATCCGGGAGCAGGTGTCATGGCATCGGGCAGATCCATCAGATTCAAGATCTCGACGCTGCTCGTCATCCCCTTGGTCTCCCTGATCGCGCTCTGGGGCTTCGCTGCGAGCACAACGTCGGGAGAGGCGCTCAACCTGCTCAAGGTCGAGACCATCTGGACCGGTGTCATCAACAAGGCCGACGCCCTGGTGTCCAGCCTGCAGGCCGAGCGGCTGGCCTCCGCCGAGCGGCTCGCGGGCGCGGTGCCGGATCCCCGGGCGCTGGAGCAGGCGCGGGAGAAGGTCGACGTGGCCAGGAAAGAGCTGCGCGACGGCGCGATGGCGCAGGACACCCAGGACGTCCTCACCCCGGACATGCGGACCCAGCTCCAGACCGTGCTCGCGGAGGCCGACCGGCTGCCCGACATCAGGAAGAAGGTCGACGACCGCAGGTTCGTCGCCGGCAACCTCGTCATGGAGTACTCGAAGGTCTCCGACGAGATCCACCTGCTGTACTCCCGGCTGGTGGTCAGCACCGACCTGGAGCTGTCCCTGCAGGGGCAGGGCCTGATCACCGCTGACCAGGCGCGCGAGCTGCTGAGCCGTGAGCACGCGCTGATCGTTGCCACGAACGGCCGCGCCACCATGCACGAGACGCACATGCTGGCCGGGATCGACGGGGCCAGGACGTACCTGTATCCCCAGGCGCTGGCCAACCTCGACACCGAGCTGCGGGCGCCGTTCGAGAAGCTGTACTACTCGCCCCGCTACGTCACGATGGAGAACCTCCTGGAGGGCTACATCGGCGGGCAGCGGGTGGACATGCAGCTCTGGCGGGGCATCGCCGACCAGGTGCAGGCCGAATATCGGGAGGCCATCGGCGACACCGGCGACAAGCTGCTCGCCAGGATGAAGCCCGCGGGCGTGGCCATCCTGGTGCAGGCCGGCGTCGCCGGCGCGCTCGGCCTGATCGCGGTCGTGTTCTCCGTCTTCATCTCGATCAGGGTCGGCCGCCGCATCACCCGCGAGCTGGCCGCGCTGCGCCGCACGGCGCTCGACCTGGCGGAGATCAGGCTGCCCGAGGTCGTGTCGAAGCTGAGCAAGGGCGAGAGCGTCGACATCGCGACCGAGGCCCCGCCGATCAAGGTGAGCGAGCACTCGACCAGCGAGGTCAGCGACCTCGCGGCGGCATTCGACAGCGTCCAGAGCACGGCCGTGGACGCCGCCGTCGAGCAGGCCAAGCTGCGCGACGGCGTGTCGGAGGCGCTGCGCAACCTGGCCAGGCGCAGCCAGTCGTTGCTCCAGCGCCAGCTCCGGCTGCTGGACGAGATGCAGCGGCAGACGGAGGAGCCCGAGGCCCTGGAACGGCTGTTCAGGCTCGACCACCTCACCACCCGCATGCGCCGCCACGCCGAGGGCCTCGTGCTGCTGTCCGGCGGCTCGGCGGGCCGCAGGTGGCGCGGCGTCATCCCGATGGAGGACGTGCTGAGCGGCGCGGCCGCCCAGGTCGAGGAGTACACCCGCGTCCGCGTCTACCCGATGTCCGAGTGCGGCGTCTCCGGCACCGCGGTGGCCGACCTCATGCACCTGTTCGCCGAGCTGATCGAGAACGGCACCTCGTTCTCCTCCCCCGGCAACGAGGTCTCCGTGCGCGGCGAGATGGTCGGCAAGGGCTTCGCGGTCGAGATCGAGGACCGCGGCCTGGGCATGGACGAGCACACCCGCAGGGCCATCAACGAACGCCTGGCCAGCGCGCCCGAGTTCGACCCCGCGCAGACCGAGCGGCTCGGGTTCGCGGTGGTCGCGATGCTCGCCGCCAGGCACGGCGTCAAGGTCACGGTCAAACCCTCACCGTACGGCGGCACCACCGCCATCGTGCTCGTGCCCGGTTCGCTGGTCGAGCCCATCCCCACGCCCGTGCAGCCGATGGACTTCGAGCCCGTCTCCGTGTCGGTCGTCAGGGAGGAGCCGACCGGGCCGGGCGAGTTGCCGCGCCGGATCCGTACCAGCAGAAGGGCTGTCGGGAGCGGCCCCGCGGCGGTGCCGCAGCAGGGTCAGGGGAACGGTCGCACGGCGGTGCCGCAGCAACCCCAGGGGAACGGTCGCACGGCGCTGCCGCAGCAACCCCAGGGCGGCGGCCCGACGGCGTTGCCGCAGCGGCAGGACTCCGAGACGGCCGAGCCGCCGCGGCGCGAGCGGGACACGGGGTTGCCGCAGCGCGAGCGGGACACGGGGTTGCCGCAGCGCGAGCGGGACACGGGGTTGCCGCAGCGCGAGCGGGACACGGGGTTGCCGCAGCGCGAGCGGGACACGGGGCTGCCGAGGCGGGAGCGGAAGACGGGCCTGCCCCAGCGGGAACGGGAGACGGGGTTGCCGCGGCGCGAGCGGCAGGCGAATCTGCCGCCGCGGCTCAAGGAGGCGCCGCCCGCCGAGCAGCCGGTCGCGGAGCGCTCACCTGAGGAGGCCAGGGCGCTGCTCTCCTCGCTCCAGTCCGGCTGGCAGCGCGGGCGGCAGGACAGCGAGCAGGATGGGGGATCTGAATCGTGAGCCGCGAGCACGAGTGGGTCGACGAGGAGGCGGGGCCGGTCGTCCGGCCGTACGCGGTCACCCGCGGGCGCACCAAGCCCACGTCTTCGTCGGCGCTCGACCTGCTGGCGACCGTCGTCTCGACGGGCCTGCCCGCGCCCGCCAAGGCGGAGCTCGGCTCCCAGCACCGCCGGCTGCTGACCTGCGTGGCGGGGCAGTCGAAGCCCGTCGCCGAGGTCGCCTCAACCCTCGGCCTGCCGGTCGCCGTGGTGCGGGTGCTGCTGGGAGACCTGCTCGACCACGGCCTGGTGACCGTACGGCCGCCGCGCGACAAGGCCGCCGCCCCCTCGGAGTCGTTGCTCCGAGAGGTGATCAACGGCCTGCGTGCCCTTTGACGCGCTCCCCGGCGTGAACGCCGGAGATTCAGCCTGTGCCGCGTTGCGCCCCTCTCAGGCACGGGTTTCCGTCCAGCGGCGACGATCCGCAGCCCCTCGGCCCGGATATTGAGCGCGGCGTTGACATCCCGGTCATGGGTCACCCCACACCGGCAGGTCCACTCCCGCACGTCCAACGGCATACTCTCAGCGAGACTCCCACAGGCCGAACACAGCTTGGAGGAGGGGAGGAACCTGCCGATCTTCACAAAGACCCGGCCATGGAGTTTCGCCTTGTACTCCAGCATGCCGACGAACTGCGACCAGCCCGCATCGTGCACGCTCTTGGCCGGCTTCGTGCGCGCCAGTGCCTTGACCGCCAGGTCCTCCACGACCACCGTTTGGCTTTCACGGATGATGCGGGTGGAGGTCTGGTGACCGAACTCGCGGCGCGCGTCGGCGACCTTGGCGTGCTGCCGGGCCACAGCCACACGGGCCTTGGCCCGATTGCGTGATCCCTTCTGCTTGCGGCTCAGCATGCGCTGAAGCCGCTTGAGTTTCTTCTCCGCCCGGCGCAGGAACCGCGGGCTGTCGATCTTCCGCCCGTCCGACAGCACCGCGAAATGCGACAGCCCCACCTCGGTCCCGGCCTCGGTCCCGGTGGCGGTCGGTGGCGGGGCGGGCGCCTGCTGGAGCACCACCGCCGACACCTCGCCAAGCCAGCAGCGTTGCGGTGTCTGCTTCGCCTGGGTGATCACCAGGCGGGACAGTTGCGCGTCGGTGATGAACGGCAAGCCCTGCCGGTGGGCGTGGTCGCGCAGGGCGAGCGCGTCGTTGAACACCACCCGGGCGCACCCGAACGCCCGCGCGAGCGCGATGCGCTGGCCAGGGGTCGGGTCGATCCGGAAGGAGTACCGCAACTGCACGAGATCACCCTGCAGTTGGCTTATGGCCGGGTACAGCGATATCAGAACCGGCAGACACTGCGTTTTCGCCCTGCACGCGCATTTGGTTTTCATGACCAAGTACCGGCATCAGGTCTTCGCCGGCGAGCACCTGACCCGGCTGGAAGAGATCATGCGCGCGGTCTGCGCCGACTTCGAGACCGAATTGCGCGAGTTCAACGGCGAGGACAACCACGTCCACCTGCTGGTCACCTTCCCGCCCAAGGTCGCCCTGTCCAAGCTGGTCAACAGCCTCAAAGGCGTTTCCTCGCGGCGGATGCGCCAGGAGTTTCCCGAACTGGCCCGCCACTACTACCGGGCCAGCAAACTGTGGTCGGGCTCCTACTTCGCCGGATCGGTGGACGGAGCCCCGATCAGTGTCCTGAACCAGTACATCGAACAACACAACCGTCCCGCCTGAGCCGAAAGACGCCGATATGCCTGGCGGCGAATCGGCTGTTCCTGCCCCGCTACACGGGCGAGTCGACTTCACCTCCGGCCTGAAGGCCGGAGCACTACCGACAAATTCGGTAGCGGGGCCCGCGCGTCAGTTCGCGGAGGCGAGGGTCCGCAAGGAGTGCTCGACCAGAGTGATCATGACCTCCTTGGCGGAGGTGCGCCGCCGCACGTCGCAGAGCATCACCGGTACGTCGTCATCGAGGTCGAGCGCGATGCGCACGTCGTCGACGCTGTGCCGGGCGGCGCCGTCGAAGCAGTTGACGGCCACCACGAACGGCGTGCCGCGCTGCTCGAAGTAGTCGACGGACGGGAAGCAGTCGGTCAGCCGCCGGGTGTCGGCGATCACGACCGCGCCCAGCGCGCCGTGGGACAGCTCGTCCCACATGAACCAGAACCGCTCCTGGCCCGGCGTGCCGAACAGGTACACCACGAGGCCGTCGCGGATCGTGATGCGGCCGAAGTCCATCGCGACGGTGGTGGTGGACTTGGCCTCCACCCCGTCGAGGTCGTCGACGCCGATCCCGCGGTCGGAGAGCACCTCCTCCGTGCGCAGCGGCTTGATCTCGCTGATCGACCCGACCAGTGTGGTCTTGCCGACACCGAACCCCCCTGCGACAAGAATCTTGAGCGCGACGGGGTCCTCAGAGAGCACGGAGTCCATTGATCACTTCCTTGAGAATGCGCTCGTTAGAGCGCGCCCCTCCAGCCGAGGGCGACGTCACCGAGATGAGGCCGTTGTCACGCAGGTCGCCGAGCATGACCCGGACGACGCCGACGGGCAGGTCGATCTCGACGGCCAGGTCCGCCACCGAGATCGGGTTTCGCGCTGCCCGCAGGATCAGTTGCTGTTCTGGGCCGAGCTCGTCAGGCGGGTCGCCGATGACGCGCACGGTGGCCACGAGGTCGAACGTGTCTCCGGAGGAGCGCGTGCGACCGCGGATGAGAGCATAGGGCCGGACGATCGGCCCCGCCTCCTCATCGAACCACTGCGGGCTATCGCTCATGACGCTCCAGCGCGTGGGTTGGTGCTGATGTGCTGACCCACCCGCTTGACCAGCATCGCCATCTCGTAGGCGATGTGGCCGACGTCCACGCTGGCATCGGCGATGACGGCCAGGCAGGTGCCCTGTCCGGCCGCGGTGACGAACATGAACGCGCTCTCCATCTCCACGATGGTCTGGCGCACGTCGCCGCCGCCGAAATGCCGCCCGGTGCCGCGGGCCAGGCTCTGGAACCCGGCCGCCACCGCTGACAGGTGCTCGGCGTCGTCACGGGTCAGCGCGCTGGAATAACCCACCGCCAGGCCGTCCGTCGACAGGATGACCGCCTGGCGGACCGCGGCGACCCTCGTCGCGAGGTCGTCCAGCAGCCAGTTCAGTTCACCGGTGTTGGTGGCCGGCACACTCATGCATCCCCCTTACTCATGGGCCCCTCCTCAGAGGCTTCTTCTCGGGCGCGTTGCGTTCCCCGCTGGAACGCGGAGAACAGGTCGCGTACCTCTTCGGGAGAGCGTTCGGCCTGCGGCTCCGGCTCAGGCGGTTGTTGCTTGAGCTGCGGCGCCGGCTTGGCCTGACGCACTCGCCTGGGCAGCCCGGCGTGGGTGCCCGAGGTCACGACCGCGAGCGCCTTCTTCCTCGTACGGCTCGGCAGGGCGGCCTTGCCGTCGCCGCCGCCCGCTTCCAGCGTCGCCTGGTCGGTCACCATCGTCCGCGGCACGAGCACGATGGCCGTCGTGCCGCCGAAGGGCGAGCGTCGCAGGAGCACCTGGATCCCGTGCCGTTCGGCCAGCCTGGCCACCACGAACAGGCCGAGCCTGTCGCTGTCGGCCAGGTCGAACTCGGGTGGCGCGGCCAGCAGCGCGTTGAACTGGGCGTATTCGCCGGCCGACAGCCCGAGGCCTTTGTCCTCCACCTCGATGGCGTATCCGTTGCTCACCATGTCGCCGCGCACCTGGACCGTGGTGTCGGGCGGCGAGTAGATGGTGGCGTTCTCGACCAGCTCGGCCACCAGATGGGTGATGTCGGCCGCTGCGGTGCCGTCGACCGCGCTGACCGGCATCGCCTCCACGGCGACCCTGGTGTAGTCCTCGACCTCGGCGACCGCGGCCCTGACGATGTCGATCACGGGAACCGGCTTGCGCCAGGCCCTTCCTGGCTCGGCGCCTGACAACACCATCAGGCTCTCCGCGTGGCGGCGCATGCGGGTGGTCAGGTGGTCGAGCCGGAAGAGCTCCTCCAGCCGGTCGGGGTCGTGCGTGCGGCGCTGCATGCCGTCGAGGAGCGCGAGCTGGCGGTGCAGCAGGCCCTGCTTGCGGCGGGCGAGGTTGAGGAAGACCTGGCCGACGCCGCGCCGCAGCGACGCCTGGCCGACCGCGGCGTTGACGGCGGTGCGCTGCACGGAGCCGAAGGCCCTGGCCACGTCGGTGATCTCAGCGGAACCGCTCACCTTGATCGCCTTCGTCTCCTTCCGTACGTCGACGTCCTCGCCCTTGCGCAGCCGCGCCACGATCTCGGGCAGCCGGGTCTGCGACAGCTCGACCGCGGCGGAACGCAGCCCGCCCAGCTCGCCGGCCAGGCGGCGACCGAAGCGTACAGAGATGATGATTGACGCGAGCACCGCGATCAAACCGACGCCGCCCGCGATGGCGATCTTGACGATGGTGGAGCCGGCGGCCTCTGCCGCGCGCGTGGCCACGGTCGCGGACGACTCGGCGCCGATCTCGTCGAGCTGGGCGGTGAGCCGGTCGACGACCTCGTGCCAGCGGTCCTCCTCGGCGGGCAGCTCGCCGGATCCGGCGACGCGCGCCTCCAGGGTGGTGAAGGAGAGGAACGGGTCGGTGGCGAAGACCAGCTTGTACGGCTCACGCAGCCGCACGTCGAGCCCGGCGAGCCCGCGCGCGTGCAGGAACTTCCTGGAGGCGACGTACTCGGTGAAGGCCGCCGCCTCGGGCTCGCTGAGCCGTTCGGCGCCGCGCGTCCCGACGATGAGGGCGTGCTCCCTGGCGATGTACTCACGGGCCATGCCCATGGCCTGCATCGCGGAGGCCTGCTGGTAGATGGCCAGGTCGGAGACGGTGACCAGGTGGTCGTAGACCAGGAAGAGCCGGTCGAGCACGTGGTTGTAGGCGTTGAGCGTGGTGAGGCGGTTGCCGCGGCTCTCGTCGACGCCTGCTCTGATCTGGCCGAGCCGGTCGAGGGCGACGTTGAGGTTGCCGATCGGGCGGCGCAGGTCGCCGTCGACGGCGTCGCCGGCTTCGTCGACGGCCCGGCGGAAGTCGTCGACGGCCTTGTCGGTGCGGGAGCGCTGGCTGCCGAGCACCTCGGAGAGCTCACGCGCGGTGAGCGGTTCCATCGAGCGCACGCGTTCGGCCTGCAGCTGTAAGCCCAGGTCGGTGGAGGTCACACCGATCGTCTGGTAGAGCGTGTCGGCCCGGAGTAGTGACTGGGTGTCGCCCATGGTGAGGTTGAGGACGAAACCCCACAGCGCGCTCAGAGACAGGAGGGGTAGCAGCAGCAATAAGAAGATCTTGAACCGAATTGACCGGTTTCGCGAGCCCATGTCCCAACCTCGAGTCGGGGGCATTTCCACACCTTGTGTAAATACACCTCCGGAAGATCGCACAGGAGACTAGCACCGTTTATGGTCCCCGCGCAGTGGGGGGAAGACGTTCATTACCGGGATTATTGGGAGGATCAGGGCAGCCACGGCGTCATCGCGCGAGTTCGCCGACGGCGCGCAGCGCGGCGGACACGGCCGCGTCGGCGCGGCCGACGGGCGCGGAGTCGGAGCCCGCGATCGCTATCCTGCCGAACCTCCTGCGCGCGACGTCCGCGGGGAAGGGCCCGTCGGGATGGTACGGGTGCCAGGGCCGGCAGTACTCGGGCGTGTTCGCGTGCCCCCACCGGTCGACGGTGATCGCTTCGATGTCCGACGCGGGGTCGAAGCCGGCGGGGCCGAGCAGCCGGGCGAGCTGGTCGCGGATGGTGTGCTCGAGCCGCCCGTACGGCGTCCTGACCAGTTCCCGCCTGCCCGCCGCCGCGCCCGCGCCCGGCCCGAGCTCGGAGCGGCAGGGCGCGGCCAGGAGGTGCACGGTGGCGGGCGGTTCGAGCTCGCAGAAGCACCAGTACGCGCCCGTCCAGCGCACCCGCTGGACGCCGAGCCGCCGCCATGCCCCCGCGTCGCGCACCTGCACCGTGGCGTGCAGCAGCGGCACCCTGATCGCCGAGCGCAGCGCCCGCCGCTGGTCCTCGGGGAGTTCGGGCACCAGGTACGGGACGACCGCGCTCCAGCAGGCCAGGATCACCGCCCTGGCCTCGACGGTCATGACCTGGTGGCCGTCGAAGTAGCCCACGGTCGCGGCCTGGGCGCCGTCGCGCGCGAACACCACCGGGCTGGACAACCGCAGCCGCGCCCGGCCGTCGGACGGCGGCGGGGCGTCGTGGTCATCTCGGGCGCCGGCCTGCCATTCCTGCCGCACGCTGGGCGAGTTGAGCCGGGAGGGTTTGTCCCGGTCGAGCCCGAGGCCGGCGAACCCCGGATAGCCGGAGCCCCAGGCGTCGATCGCGCCGAAGGCCCGGGTGTCGTAGGCCCATTCGCGGCACGGCATGGTCCGGCAGAACCGCTCGACGTCGGGATGGACGCCGCACACCTGCAGCAGGAACTCGGAGTACGTGAGCGCGGCCAGCCGCTCCTGCTTCTCCTCCGCCGACAGCCTGGGGAACCAGTCGGGCGGGTCCTCGTGGAGCATGCGCAGGTCGCGCCTGGCCCGCTCGGCGATCGGCGCCTCGTCGGCCCATCCGGGTGAGGCGAGCCTGACCAGCGTGTCCGCGCCGAAGGTCTCCGCGTCGCACATCACGCCGTCGGGCCGTTCCCGCCCGGCTCCCTGGCGGGTCCTTCGGCGCAGCGCGTCGCGCCGGGCCTGCCCTGCGGCCTCGTCGTGGTTGTCGAGGACGAGGACGGAGGCGCCGGGATCGCGCCGCAGCCATTCGGCGGCGGCGCTCATCCCGCTGCGCCCGCCGCCTGCCACCACGAGGTCGTAGTGCTCGCCTGTCGCCTCCGGCGCGCCCGCGTGGGCCCAGAACCGCCCGTCCCGCAGCGCGTGCGGCACGCTGAGCGCCTCACTGGTGTCTCCCCGCACTGTGAAGCCACCCGGCCCGTACGCGGCGTTCTGAGGCGTCTCAGCTTGCCCAGAGGCGCCATGCGCCACTCGTGCCGCCACCGGGCTCCCCAGAGCGCTCACGGCTATGCCGTCGAAGAAGTCCCGGCGGGAAATGATCTGTTTCATCCCGAGGTCGCGTGGAGTCAGGCCCATGGCGTGATCATCAGCAGCCGGGTGAAAAGCGGCGTCATGCCGCGCAGTGGTTCGAGAAACATTTTGCGCGACCTATTACGGCGAATGCCTGATCGGGTCACCCGTCCGGCATGTCAGACCGGAGAGTCAAGTGACCGGCACGCACCCCTTCGCTGCCTCCTGGCGGCCTCCGTCCGGGAGTGGTGAGTGCCTGACCAGCACGATCGCGGCGCCCTTCGCAGGCCGCGGAACCGGAAAAAGCCGCGAAACCATTGAATTCCGCGAATAGCGACGTTGCTCGGCTGCGTACTCTCCGCTTCCTCTAGCGTTTTCGACAATGCCGCGCGAGTGAATTGGAGCGTATATGCTTAAGACCATTTCTGGCATATGTCTGGGCATGCTGGCCCTTGCCGGATGTTCCTCCGGGGAGGAGCCGCAGGCGCCCGCCGCCTCGGCGTCCGCGTCCTCGCCGTCCGCCGCCTCGGCCAAGCTCCGCGCCGCCCTGCTGCCGGTGCCCGACGGCATGCACGTCGCCTACGGCCCCGAGCTGGGCGCGTTCGGCAAGCTCAAGTCCACCCAGCAGGGCATCGCCGCGCTGCGCCAGGCCAAGCTGCAGCGGCCGGAGTGCGCGGGCGCGGCCCAGCTCGACATCGAGCAGCCCGACATCGCGGGTGCGCCCGCCGCGGTGATCGCGTTCGCCGCCGAGCGCGGCTCGATCACGCAGGCGGTCGTGTCGCTGCCGTCGGAGTCCTTCCCCGAACCGCTGCCGCGCCAGTGCGCCTCCTACACGGCCGACGTCGGCGGCACGCAGGTGACGTACAAGACCAGGACGCTGAAGATGCCGCCCAAGGGCGACGAGTCACGGGCCTACCTCACCTCGGCCGCCGGCGGCGAGAAGAACGCGCAGATCGGCTCCGTCATGATCAGGCGGGGCACCGTGGTCATGAGCATGCTCGTGGTCGGCCAGAAGGTGAAGGCGGAGGGCCTGTACGAACTGGCCCGCCTCGCCGACAAGAACCTCGAACAGGTCGCCTGACGGGTCAGATGAGCACGTGGTCGTCAGGGCGGCCGACGAAGGCGAACTGCGCGTTGCGGGTCAGCTTGATGTGGTCGGCCTGCCACGTGTGCATCGAGGCGTCGGCGCTGCGCCAGTAGACGAAGTTGAAGCGGTCCGCCGAGTAGATCTTGACGGCGTCCTCCTTCAGCCGCCGTACCAGCTGGGTGTCCTCGCCGCGGGTGATGTCCGCGAAGCCGTACGAACGGAACATGTCGGCCTTGCCGAGGAACGTGCCGCCCTGGACGAGGAACGAGTAGCGGTGCTCCAGGCCGGGCAGGCGCAGCATGGTCGTGTTCATGCCCTCGAAATACGCGTAGTGCGCGCCCTTGCCGACCAGCTCGGCGTCGGAGTAGTCGAACGCCCTGACCAGGTCCGACAGATAGTGCTCGCCGTAGAGGTTGTCGTCGTCCATCTTGGCGATCAGGTCGCCCTCGGCGGCGGCGATGCCCAGGTTCATGCAGGCGCCGAGCGAGAGCGAGGCGTCCGCGGGCAGGACGACGACGTCGGTGATGCCCGCCATGCGGGCCTTGTCGGCGACCACGACCGGGTCGATGTCCAGGCCGTGCAGCACCATGACGAGCTGGAGCGGCCGGTGGATCTGGCGGGCCACCGACGAGATCGCGTGCTCGATCTGGGAGGCGCGGTTGGTGGGCAGCACGACCGAGATCGAGCGCGACCGGGTCTGCGTCCGCTGCCCGAGGAGCTGGAGGATCTGGTCGACGCGGTGGGAGAACAGGTGCTTGTCGAAGACCTCGCGCATCGCCAGGTGGCCCGTCCTGGCCCGCAGCTCGGGGCTGTTGATCAGGTGCAGCACCTGGTTGTACGACTCGACCGGCTCGCGCGCGATGGGGACGAGCTCGCCGAAGGTCTCCTCGATCGCCCGTGACCACCCCGACACGACGGGGGTCGCGCAGGCCGACAGCTCGAAGACGCGGCGGGCGCACATGGTCGGCGAGTCCAGCACCGAGTTGACGTTGAGGAAGACCTTGTACATCCGGTACGCGGCCAGCATCCGGTCGTAGGGCAGCTCGCCCACGATGTGCGGCCGGTACTTCTCCGGCCAGGCGTACTTCTCGTCCACCTCGCCGTTGCGGGCGAAGATGTGCAGACCGAGCTCCCTGATCGGGTCGAGCACGGTCTCCATCTGCTCGCGGCGCTCGGGGTGCTTGTCACGGAAGTACATCCCGGCGAACACCACGTCGTGCAGGCGGCCCTGGCGCTGCTGGATGGGGTTGTGCACGCGGGGCTGGGCGGCGAACTGCAGCACGTCCACCCGGTCATGTCCGAGAACTTCGCGATATTTCGGCAACATGTCACCGTCGCAGGTGAACACGTAGTCGAACAGCTTGGCCGTGTCGATGAAGAAGTCGAAGTTCGGCGGGTCCTCCTTGTTCCAGAAGACCGTGGGGATGCCCTCCTGCCTGCACCAGGCCACCAGGTCGCGCAGCGGCTCCTTGGGAGCGTTGGTGCCGGTCATCTGGTAGCGCCAGCGGCCCTGGTTGCCGTGCCAGGCCGACTCGCAGAACAGCAGGTCGGGCCGCTTGTCCGCGAAGATCTCCGGCCAGTCCTTGAGCCCGAACTCGATCTGGTCCCACTCGTAGCGGAAGGCCATCCTGGAGAAGTCGTCGAGGATCACCGCGACCTTCAGGTCGGGCCTGTTGACCGGGCCCGCCGGCCACTTCACCGCCGGCACGTCGACCAGCGGCGGCCGGTTGTTCGCCGCCTCGATGGCCTCGGTGACGGGCGTGGGCGGCTTGGGGGCCTTCTGCTTCGACCTGACCGCCTCGACGATCTTCCCGGGGCTCTTCGAGCCCAGCGCCTCGCCCAGCTTGAACGTGCGCTTGGCCTGCGTGGCCTCCAGCTTCCAGCCGGCGTACGCGGCCTTGGCCTCGGCGATCTCCAGTCGCCGCCGCAACTCTCTCAGCTCCGCCTCGTACCGCTCGACGACCTTGCGGTCCTCGGGCAGCCAGTTGACGGGGCCGAGTCGCTGGTACACGAACCCCTCGGGTTCGTGTTGAGAGAGATCGTGCGAAGCACCGAGATTGTCGGGGGGAACACGGGGGGCCTGCCCCCCGCGGGGATTGTCGGCCATGGTGGGACGCCTAACGCTCAGCGGAGGTACATCATGCTACGGCGGAAATGGCCACTATTCGGGGCGTTTGCCCTGAGAAGCAGGGGCCAGGTTGTCCCCCTTGAGCCAGGCGGAGATCACCTTGGCGATCCGCGGGCCGGCCTGGCCGTCCCACAACACCGGCAGCTCGCCCGCCGGCGTCGAGGCGCCGTCGGCCAGTGACTTCTCCGCCGCCGCCGGCAGCAGTGCGGGCGTGACCAGCCGGTTCGTGCCGTGCGTGATCGTGATCGGCCGCTCGGTGTTGGGCCGCACGGTCAGGCAGGGCACGCCCAGCACGGTCGTCTCCTCCTGCACGCCCCCCGAGTCGGTGACCACCAGCGCAGCCCCGCGGACGAGCGAGAGGAAGTCCACATAACCCAGCGGGTCCACCACCTTGACCGACGGGCCGTCGACCAGGCCCGCCTCGGCCAGCCGGGCCTTGCCCCTCGGGTGCACGGGCACCACGAGCGGGATCTGCCGCGACACGTCCAGAACCGCGTCGACCAGCTCCTTGGCGGCCTCGGCCGTGTCCACGTTCGCCGGCCTGTGCAGGGTCGCCACGGCGTAGCGGCCGGGCAGGCCGAGCCGCTCCACCACGGGCGCCGGGTCCAGCGAGGGCAGGGCCGCGTACAGGCTGTCGATCATGGGGTTGCCCACCAGGTGCACCTTGGACGCGGGCACGCCCTCGGACGCCAGGTAGGACAACGCCTCGGGCGAGGTGGCGAACAGCACGTCGGCCAGCGCGTCGGTGACGACCCGGTTGACCTCCTCCGGCATGCCGCGGTCGAACGAGCGCAGCCCTGCCTCCACGTGCGCGGTCCGCACGCCCAGCTTGGCGCAGACGAGGATCGCGGCCAGCGTCGAGTTGACGTCGCCGTACACCACGACCAGGTCGGGCTCCTGCTCCTGCACGACCTCCTCCAGGCCGACGAGCAGCGCCGCGGTCTGCGTGGCGTGGCTGCCCGAGCCGACGCCCAGGTTCGCCACCGGCTCGGGCAGGCCGAGATCGGCGAAGAACACGTCCGACATCAGCGCGTCATAGTGCTGACCGGTGTGGATGATGCCCTGCCGCACGCCGAGTTCACCGAGTGCCCGGACCACCGGGGCCGCTTTCACGAAATTGGGACGAGCACCCAATACGTGCAGGACCAGGGGGTTCTCCCTCATTGACCTCGCCTTTCATAGCGGAAGGGAAAAAACGCTGCCTATGGTACGGTCACCGCGTGGCATCCGACGCCAGTCGTCAAGACTCCTCCCGCTCATCCGACAGGGTTTCCGCGAAGTCCGCCCGTGCCGGCGTCGGTGGACTTCTCAAAGGCTTCGTCCAGCACCCGATCATCGTTTCCCGGGTGGTCATGACGAAGGTCAGATCCGACCCCGTCCGCGTGGCCCAGGCCGCCGCCGACACGCTGCCGCCCCGTATGCGGCCGATCGTGGGCAGCGTGGCCTGGCCGGCCGCGCGCCGGGCCCGGCGCATGGTGCGCAAGTTCGGCATGCGCGTGGTCAAGGGGCCGTGGAACGAAGCCAAGACCCACTGGGACGCCGGCCGCGTCAGCGAGGCCGCCGCCGTGCTCGAGGCGCACACCAAATACCCCTTCGTCAAGCGCAGGGCCGCCTACTACCGCGGCGAGTTAGCCGCCATCAGCCCCGACCCGATCCCGCCGGGGCCCAAGGTGGCCATCCTGAGCCGGGTCGAGAACCGCGTGCTGCACGTCGTCACCAACGCGCTGCCGTACACGCAGGCCGGCTACACCGTCCGCACCCACCGCATCGTCAGCTCGCAGAAGGCCGCGGGCATCGACCCGCACGTGGTCACGAGCTGGGGCTGGCCGATGTTGCAGGGCCACGCCGACGCGGCCCCGTACGAAGAGATCGACGGCATCCCCTACTACCGGCTGCTGCCGGACGGGCACGGGGAGATGCCGTTCGAGACCCAGGGCCGCATCACGAGGGGCGCCGACGGGGTCACCAAGCTGGTGACCGAGTTGCGGCCGCGGGTCGTGCACGCCGCCACCGACCACCGCAACGGCTCGATCGCCCACGCCGTGCGCGACAGGACGGGCACGCCCTTCGTCTACGAGGTGCGCGGCTTCCTGGAGGAGACCTGGGCCTCGCGCGACCCGATCCGCGTCGGCAGCCAGCGGCACGTGCTCCAGCGCGAGCGCGAGGCTTTCCTGATGCGCGAGGCGGACGCCGTGGTGACGCTGGCCGAGACGATGGCCGCCGAGATCGTCGAGCGCGGCGTGCCCAGGGAGAAGATCCACCTGGCGCCCAACGCCGTGGACGACTCGCTGCTGTCGGCCCACTACGACGGTGCATCGTTCAGGCAGGCGTACGGCATCGAGCCCGGCGAGATCGTCGTCGGGTCGGTGTCCAGCATCGTGGCCTACGAGGGATTCGCCACCCTGCTGCGGGCCGCCGCGCTGCTGCGTGACGACCGCACCCCGGTGCGGGTGCTCATCGTCGGCGACGGCACCGAGCGCGACAACCTGCTCGAGCTGGTCGACGAGCTCGGCCTGAGCGACGCCGTGCTGCCGGGGCGGGTCGGTCCCGAGGAGGCGCTGCAGGCGCAGGACGCCATCGACATCTTCGTCTGCCCGCGCGAGGACCTTCGCGTGTGCCGACTTGTTACGCCATTGAAACCGGTCGAGGCGATGGCGCTCGGCAAGCCCGTCGTGCTCAGCGATCTGCCCGCGCTTTCCGAGCTCGTCGGCTCCGACGGCGCCGGAATGCTCGTGCCGCCCGGCGATCCCGCCGCGCTGGCCAAGGCGCTCGCCGGGCTCAGGGAAGATCCCGCCAAGCGTGCGGAGATGGGCGATGCGGGACGGACCGAAGTGGCGGCGAAGCGCACCTGGAGCCGGGTTGCCGAGACTTATCAAGCTCTATACCAGTCTCTTGGTGAATGATGACCTTGGTGTTAGCTGTCTCTTACGACGGGTTCGGTCGCATTAGGCGTGAGCTAGGTGGACTTGAGATAACCTTTGCGACCATGAAGTGTTGTTTCCGGCTCCTCAAGGCACAGCTGTGACAGAAATCGACTTGGCTGTCATCGGTCTGGGCTACGTCGGCATGCCGCTCGCCAAAGAGGCGGCGGCCGCCGGGTTGCGGGTCGTCGGCGTGGACGTCGACCCCCGCAAGGTCGACGCGCTCAACGCCGGGCAGTCCTACATCGATGACCTGACCGACGCGGACCTCGAGCACATGCTGGCCAACGGGTTCAGCGCCACCCTCGACGAGACCGTGCTGGCCAGAAGCAACACCATCGTCATCTGCGTGCCCACCCCGCTCGACGAGGACCACCGTCCTGACCTGTCGGCCGTTGAGGGCGCCACCAAGACCGTCGCCCGCAACCTGAGCAAGGGCACGCTCGTCGTGCTCGAGTCCACCACCTGGCCGGGCACCACCGACGAGGTGGCCAGGCCGCTGCTGGAGACCTCGGGGCTCGTCGCGGGCGAGGACTTCCACCTGGCGTTCTCGCCCGAGCGCATCGACCCGGGCAACCCCAAGTTCGGGCTGCACAACACCCCCAAGGTCGTGGGCGGCTACACGCCGACCTGCCGCGACCGCGCGACGGCGTTCTACGGGCGCTTCATCGAGCAGGTGGTGCCGGTCAGCGGAACCCGCGAGGCCGAGATGGCCAAGCTGCTGGAGAACACCTACCGGCACGTCAACATCGCCCTCGTCAACGAGATGGCGATCTTCTGCGACGAGCTCGGCATCGACCTGTGGGAGTCGATCGAGGCCGCCGCGACCAAGCCGTTCGGCTTCCAGAAGTTCCTGCCGGGACCGGGCGTCGGCGGGCACTGCATCCCCGTCGACCCGTCCTACCTCTCCTACACCGTGCGCAAGCTCGGCTACCCGTTCCGGTTCGTCGAGCTGGCGCAGGAGATCAACGAGCGGATGCCGTCGTACGTGGTGGCGCGGGTCCAGCGATTGCTGAACAGCAACAAGAAGCCCGTGAACGGCGCGAAAGTGGTTATGCTCGGCGTCACGTACAAACCGGATATCGCCGACGAACGTGAGACCCCGGCGCTCCCGGTGGCGCGGGCGCTGCTGGAGCTGGGAGCGGAGCTCTCGTTCGCCGATCCGTACGTCAAGGAGTGGTCGGTCGACGGCACCCCGGTGCCGCGTGAGGAGGATCTCGCCGAGGCCGTGACCAACGCGGACGTGACGCTGCTCCTGCAGCAGCACGCCGCGTTCGACCTCGACATGGTCGAGGCGAAAGCCAAGCTCGTGCTGGACACCCGAGGCGTTCTCGCCGAGGGTGAACGCGTCGAGCGGCTGTAGCGACGGAGGGCTGCGCGCAGTGCACGTGCTCGTCATGACGGTGGTGCATAACCCCGAGGACGCGAGGATTCTGCATCGGCAGATCCGTGCTCTCGTGGACGCCGGTCATGAGGTCACGTACGCGGCGTCGTTCACCGCCTTCGGCGTCGTCCCCCGTCCTTGGGTCACCGGCGTCGATCTGCCGAGGGCCGCGCAGCGCAAACGCCTGTCCGCGGTGTGGGCCGCCCGGCGGCTGTTCAAGCGCATGCGCGACAAGGTCGACCTGGTCCTGGTCCACGACCCCGAGTTGCTGTTCGCCGTGTGGGGCGTACGCAACAGGCCGCCCGTGGTGTGGGACGTGCACGAGGACACCCCGGCCACGCTCTCGCTGAAGCCCTGGCTCCCCTCGCCCCTGCGGCCGCCCGTGCGCTTCATGGCCCGCATGCTCGAAGGCACCGCCGAGCGGCACATGCACCTGATGCTGGCCGAGACGGCGTACGCGGGCCGGTTCAAGGACGCCCACCCCATCGTCCCCAACGAGACGTGGGTGCCCGACTCCGTGACCCCGCCGGGCGACGACCGGGTGGTCTATCTCGGCTGGCTGTCGCGGGCCAGGGGCGTGATCGAGGCCGTCGAGGTGGCCAAGCTGCTGCAGCCGTACCGCGTGGCCGTCGAGCTGATCGGGTACGCCGACCCGCAGAGCCGCCCGATGCTCAACCAGGCCGTCACCGAGGGCCTGCTGGAATGGCGCGACTTCATGCCCAACGACGAGGCGCTCAAGCGGCTCGACGGCGCGCTCGCCGGGCTTTCCTTACTCCACGACGAGCCCAACTACCGGCATTCCATGCCGACGAAGATCGTTGAGTACATGGCCCACGGCATCCCCGTCATCACCACCCCCTCCCCGCGCGCTGTCGAGCTGGTCGAACGTTACGACAGCGGCGTCGTCGTGCCGTGGGAGGACCCCAAGGCGGTCGCGCAGGCGGTGCTGACCCTCCGCGACGACGTGCGGGAGCGACGGGCCCAGGGGGCACGCGGTTACGCGGCGGCCCGCACCAACCACCACTGGCCCAACTCCGCGAAGCGGTTCGTCGCCCAGCTGGAGTCGTGGGCGGGCCTCAGCCGATAACGGTTCTCCTTCAAGGGCGGTAGGTACCTGAACGTGCGCTGGCTTTTCCTCGCTGTGGGCGCGGCCATCGTCGCTGTGGTGGCGGCGGCGATCATCGTGTTCCCCATCTCGTCGGAGAAACCGGTCGCCCGGCCGGCCACGCCCGAGCCGTCGAGCACCCAGCCGACGCCGAAGGTGAGCGCGGTCACCGACCGGTGTGGAACGTTCGAGACCAAGGAACAGGCCCCCTACGCCGTCACCGGCTACTGGATCACCCCCAAGTCCAACCCCTGCACCTGGCGCAAGCAGTTGCAGGAGATCCACAGCGTCGGCGGCGACACGATCATCAGGATCGGCTACGGCCTGCAATATCGCCCTGTCACCGCCTCCGGCGAGATCAAGACCAAGGACGGCGAGCTCGACTCGTTGTACGAGGCCTGCGAAGAGGACGGCCTGACCTGTCACGACGCCGCCGAGCGGGATCTGAAGAAGGCCAACCCCGGCAACCGGATCGGCCGCACGTACGTCTACCGAACCGACGAGTCGTTCGGCGAGAGCCTGTTCCGCTGCCCCGAGATGGAACACGCCATCCAGACACCCAAGCGCACCTATTTCCGGCTCATCACCCAGCCGGACGGCTCTGACGACTCCACGTGCGACTTCAGCGGCAAGGCCGTCTCCTACGACATGATCCTGATCGCGGGCAAGCCCACGGACAGCCTGAAGGAGCTGCTCGACCTGGCCGACCAGTTCGGCATGCGGGTCTTCCCGGCGCTGCCGCTCGCGCCCCGCGACCCCAAGACGCCGACCAGGGCCAACAAGAAGCACATCGACACGCTCACCACGGTGACGCGGCGCATCCTGCAGGACTACGGCGTGCGCTTCGCCGAGCGCGAGTCGCTGGGCGGCGTCTACCAGCCGTTCGAGGTCCAGATGTCCGACACCCTGGCCGACAACCCGACGCTGGAGGTCTACGCCGACCAGCACCGGATCGTGGAGCAGGAATTACCCCGCAAGCCCATCCTGATCAGCCCCTACCTCGACGCCCGCACGCGGGTGGCGTTCGGCCAGACGCCCAGGCAGGTGGCCGAGGGGTTCAGGGCGCTGACGAAGACGGGCGTCGGCATCATCGCGCCCCAGGACAGCCGCGGCACCGGCAAGGTGGGCCTGTTCTGGCCCGACGAGCGCGACAGCGAGGTCGACGAGCGGCTGCGGCCGGTGGTGGGGGAGTCGACGTACGAGACCGCGTACCACGGCTCGACGCGCGACTACTACCGCGAGATGTCGATCGCCCGCGAAGAGCTGCTCATGGCCGGTTACGAGGTGCAGCTGTGGGCGAACGTGGAGGCGTTCGAGCCGTCCGGCGACGAGCCGTGCGCCCCGCACGGCACCCGCGGCAAGACCGACAAGAAGCGGCTCGACCAGGCCGTGACCATGGCCGGGCGCTACGTGCAGAAGATCGTCTCCTACATGTGGAGCGACTTCATGACGTGCGGCCGGCCCTCGCTGGAGCAGGAGATCACCGCCGACTGGCAGCGGCCCATCGCGGTCGACGCGATCCGCCGCGGGCGTGACGTCCAGGACGGCGTGGAGGTGCGCGGCTACAACTTCAGGGGCGGCACGGTCACCATCCAGTGGTCCGGCGGGACCCAGGAGCTCGTGGTGTCCGCGGTCGGCTGGCTCGACGAGGACCCGCTGGAGGAGCTGCCCGAGGGCATGGTCACCGCGTGGGTGCCGTTCAACTGGTCGCAGGTGCCGGCCGGAGAGTGGGTCAGGATCGGGGTGAAGGTGCCGTCAGGACAGTCGACGACGGAGCCGTTACACGTGCGGATCGACACCTGACCCGAGGGCCGTCGCACCGTTCGCTCCCCGTCCGCGGCTGCGTGTAACGTGCCTGCCATGGTCCCGAGCATCCCGGTCAGCGTCGACCTGGTCGTGCTCACCGTCCGCAACCAGGCGCTGAGCGCGCTGGTGTGGCGGCGCGACAATCCGCCGTTCCTGCGGCGCTGGTCGCTGCCCGGCGGCTTCATCCAGCTCGACGAGGACCTGCCGGCCGCCGCCCACCGCATCCTGGCCGAGCGGGCCGGCCTGCCCGGGGCGCCCGTGCACCTGGAGCAGCTCCAGACCTACGGCTATCCCGACCGCGATCCCCGCCAGCGGGTGCTGAGCGTCGCCTACCTCGGCCTCGCCCCCGACCTGCCGGCCTCGGAGAAGGCCCACATGAGCTGGCAGCCGGTCGACTCGCTCGCCGTCATGGCCTTCGACCACCGCCGCATCATGAAGGACGGCGTCGAGCGGGCCCGTTCCAAGCTGGAATACACCCCGCTGGGGGCGGCCTTCTGCCCGCCCGACTTCACGGTGGCCGACCTGCGCCGCGTCTACGAGATCGTCTGGGGCCGGCTGCTCGACCCCCGCAACTTCCACCGCAAGGTCACCAAGGCCGAGGGGTTCCTGGTGGAGACGGGCGCGACCACGACCCGCGACGGGGGCCGCCCGGCCAAGCTCTACCGCCGGGGGCCGGCCGAGCTGCTCCACCCGCCGATGTTGCGCACGCTCAAAGACTGACGAGCTCGCGCTTACCCAGAAAACCGGACATTCAGCTCCGTACGCCCGTAAGATCACATGTCAGGATGCGGGCCGGTCGCGACATCGAGGGGAGACGGCGGATGCCTGGGGAGCCCTTCGGCGCCGGCGACGGCCCGGTGACGCCGCTGCTCGCCGACCGCTACCGGCTGCTGGCGGAGCTCGGCCAGGGCGGCATGGGCACGGTCTGGCGGGCGATGGACGAGCTGCTCCAGCAGGAGGTCGCCGTCAAGGAGGTCAAGCTGCCGCCCGACCTCGACGCGGCGTCGCGCGAGGAGCTGACCCAGCGCACGCTGCGCGAGGCGCGGGCCGCGGCGCGGCTGCGCTCCCACCCGTCCATCGTCACCGTGCACGACGTCGTCCTCGACGGCGGGCGGCCGTGGATCGTCATGGAGCTGGTGCGGGGCCACTCCCTCGACCAGGCCGTACGCGAGGACGGGCCGCTGCCGCCGCACAAGGTGGCCTGGATCGGCACGCGCATGCTCGACGCGCTCGGCGCCGCCCACGCGTCGGGCATCCTGCACCGGGACGTCAAACCCGCCAACGTCATGCTCACCGACGACGGGCGGGTGCTGCTCACCGACTTCGGCATCGCGAGCGTCTCCGGTGACGCCGAGCTCACCCAGACCGGGTTCCTGAGCGGCTCCCCCGGCTACATCGCCCCCGAGCGCCTGCGCGGCGAGGCCGACGGCCCGCTCGGCGACCTGTGGTCGCTCGGCGCCACGCTCTTCACGGCGGTGGAGGGCGCCCCGCCCTTCGCCCGGCCCAACCAGGCGGCCGTGATGGCGGCGGTGCTGATGCAGGAGCCCGACCCCGCCCGGCGGGCCGGCCCGCTCGCACCCGTGCTCGCCGCCCTCCTCGAGAAGGACCCGGCGCGACGCTGCACCTCCGACCAGGTGGCCGGCTGGCTCGACGCCATCGCCCAGGGCAACCCCACGACCGACCCCGCCCTGCGCGCGCAGCGGACCGTGCCCGGCCGCCTGCTCCGCCGCCCGCGCCGGCGGGTCGTCGTGGGCTCCACGATCGCGGTGGCGCTGGTCACGGCGGCGGCGGTGGCCATGGTGCCGTTCATGCCGAACATCATCCGCACGATCGCGTTCATCGTGACGCCCCGCACCACCTACTCCGTGCCGCAGACGTTCGCGAGCGTGCAGCCGTCTCCGTCTCCGTCGGCGCCGAAGAAGAAGACCCGCGACTTCGACGCATGCGACCTGCTGACCGGCGCGCAGGTGCGCAAACTGCTCGGCGGGCCGGCGAAACGCCAGTTCGTCGTCGCCGCCAGCTGCGGGTGGAAGCGGGACGACGGCAGCAACGTGAGCCTTGTGGCGAGCCGCATGGCCATGGGCGTCGAGATGGCCTTCGACCAGTCGGTCGTGACCATGAAGGAAGAGCCGAAACGTGTCCCGGGGACCAAGCTCCGCAAGGGGCCGAAGGTCGGGGACGAGGCGTTCAGTTTCACCCAGAAGTCCCCCTTCTCGTTCAGCGGGCAGCTCTACAAGACCGAGATCACCTTCCGCTCGTCGGACGTCTGGGTGCAGGTGGCCGTCACCACGCGTAGACCCGGGTTCGCCGCGGGCGACAGGGCGGCCAGGTTCGTCCAGGCGTCCCTCGTCAAGCTCCGCTGAAGGCGGGGACGGGGTGATGCCTCACCGCGCCGAGCCTTCTACAGTTGGGCCATGCCTCGTTTCCGCCACATTCTCGACACCATGGCCCCGTACAAACCGGGCAAGGCCGTAGCGGCTCCCGATGGGCGGTCGTACAAACTGTCGTCCAACGAGACGCCGTACGACCCGCTGCCGTCCGTGGTCGAGGCCATCGCCGAGGGGGCGCGGCAGATCAACCGCTACCCCGACCCCGGTGCGACCAAGCTGACCGAGGCCATCGCCGAGCGCTGCTCCGTGCCGCCCGAGCACGTCGCGCTCGGGGCCGGGTCGGTCACGGTGGCGCAGCAGCTGTTCGAGACGGTGGGCGAGCCCGGGGTCGAGGTCGTCTACGCGTGGCGCTCCTTCGAGGCCTATCCGCTCCTCGCCGACCTGGCCGGGGTCACCTCGGTCCAGGTGCCGCTGGCCGGTGAGGACCACGACCTCGACGCCATGGCCGAGGCGATCAATGACCGCACGCGTTTGGTGTTCGTGTGCAACCCCAACAACCCCACGGGCACGGCCATCCGCCGCGGCGCGCTGGAGGCGTTCCTCGACCGCGTGCCCGGGCACGTGCTCGTCGTGCTGGACGAGGCCTACCACGAATACGTCCGCGACCACGACGTCCCCGACGGCCTCACCCTCTACCGCGACCGGCCCAACGTCTGCGTCCTGCGCACCTTCTCCAAGGCGTACGGGCTGGCGGGCCTGCGGGTCGGCTACCTGATCGCGCAGGAGCCGGTGGCGTCGGCCGTGCGCAAGACGATCATCCCGTTCGCGGTCAACCACCTCGCGCAGGTCGCGGCCATCGCCTCGCTGCGGGCCGAGGACGAGCTGTTCGACCGGGTCGAGCAGGTGGTCAAGGAGCGCACCCGGGTGCGAGAGTCGCTGCTCGCGCAGGGCTGGACGGTGCCGCCCACCGAGGCCAACTTCGTCTGGCTCCGGCTCGGTGGGCGCACCCTCGACTTCGCCGCCGCGTGCGCGGCGCAGGGCGTGGCGGTCAGGCCCTTCGCGGAGGAGGGCGTACGCGTCTCGATCGGCTCTCCCGAGGCCAATGACGTGTTCCTGGCCGCCGCCGCCACTTTCGCCAGGTAAGGCCGTCACTCCTGCCGGCGGGCCTGCCAGTTGAGGTAGCCCACGCCGGCGATGTGCGAGCCCTGGCTGGGTTCGAGCGCGCGGGCTTCGTAGATCGACCTGGCGTGGTCGAACACCACCCGGTCCCACTGCGCCACGGCCATCCACCGCGGCGCCTGGAGATACTGGCCCGAGGAGGCCAGGCCGCCGGTGCCGTCGACGCGCAGGAACGTGGTCGGCACGCCGTCGGGGTCGGTGGTGGCCATGTTCTTGCTGTAGGACCTGGCGAACCTGGCCATGTCGGCGCCCTTGAAGCCGAGCCCGTGGCGGAAGGCGAGGGCGGCGAACTCGACGTCGATCGCGCCGTGGCTGAGGTCCTCGATCTGCTTGGCGCCGTTGCCCGACGGGGTGAACTCGGAGATGCCCTCGTCGGCCGAGAAGCCCCGGTAGGTCACGCCGAACGACGGCCAGTAGGACCAGTGGTAGGCGTCCTTCGCGTTCGTCCTGAGCTCGCGGGCGAAGGTGCGGGCCATCCGCCTGGCCCGGTCGGCGTAGGCGGGGTCGCCGGTGGCGGCGGCGATCTCGGCGTAGGTGAGCCCGAGCGCGAGGAACTGGTTGGTGGGCATCTCGGTGCCGTCGTAGCCGAGCGGGGTGCCCTTGACCCAGGCGAGGTGCCCGCCGCCGTCGTCGCTCTGCCGCCACTCGCGGTCGTGCACGGCGGCCGCGGCCTTGGCGGCCTCGAGATACTCCGCGGCCTTGGCCCGGTAGCGCGGGTCGGCGTGGAGCTTCGGCGTACGCATCACGATCCGGGCGAACGACGCGATCGGATAGGTGATCATGCCGGTGTGCACCGCGAAGATCACGGGCTGGGAGACGAGCCGGGTCGCGCCCTGGGCGGGGGGCGCGACCTCCCCTCCCTCGCGCAGGTCGCGCGCGGTGACCTGGGTGGGCGTCGGGTAGGCGTCGAGGATCTTGCGTACGGCGTAGTCGGGGGAGTCCGGGTCCATGGACAGGTCGGTGAAGGTGGCGACCGCGCCGTTCCTGCTGGTCTTCACCTCTAACGTGAAGCGGTCCTCGGTGCTGCCCGCGCGTACGGTGGCCGTGGTCAGGTCGGCGTAGGACAGCGAGCTGCGCACCTCCAGCACGGGCCGGCCGGTCGTGTCCTTCAACGCGGCGACGCCGACCGTGTAGGGGTGCATCGCCCGCCACGCGGGCAGCGACTCCCCGCGATAGTCGGCCACGCCGCGCTCGGAGTCGCGGTTGCCCAGCACGAGGTCGATGTTGGTGACGAGCCGGTCCAGATAGTGGGTGTCGCGGTAGGCCTCGTACATGCGGATGAAGGCGGCCAGCACGTAGGACTGGCCCCAGGCCAGGCCGCCGTGCTCGTTGTTGTCGGTCGGCTGCCCCACGGCGCCGCTCTCGTGGAACGTCCGCTCGAAGAGGTCGAACGTCTCCCGCGCCGTGTAGTCGTGGCCCGCCGAGGCGCGAGCCGTGCCCGTGTGCACGGTTCCGAGCACGCCCATCGCGAGCGCGCCGAGACCGAACTGCCTGCGTGTCACCATCGATTCATCACCTCCGGCGGCGTCAGCCCTTGACCGCGCCGCGCATGCCTTCGAGTACGTGCCGTTGCATGATCATGAAAACGATGACGACCGGGATGATCGAGATGATCGTTCCGGCCGCCAGGCTGCGAACGTCCGTGCCGGTGATTCCGGCGAGATAGGCGATCCCCAGCGCGACCGGGTATTTCGCCGAGTCCTTCAGCACCACGAGCGGCCAGATGAAGCTGTTCCAGACCGAGATGAAGCCGAAGATGCCGAGGATCGCGAGGGTGGGGCGGGCGGCGGGGAGCATGACGTGCCAGAAGATCCGCAGTTCGTGGCAGCCGTCGGTGCGGGCGGCGTCAACGACCTCGCGGGGCACGCCCGCGAACGTCTGACGGAGCAGGAAGATCCCGAAGGCGGAGAGCACTCCGGGAAGGATCACCCCGGCGAACGTGTCGGCCATCCCGAGTTCGGAGACCACGAGGAACCTGGGGATGAGCATGACCTCGCTCGGCAGGAACATCGTCGACAGGATGGCGAAGAAGATGAGGTTCTTGCCCCTGAAGGTCATCAGGGCGAGCGGGTAGGCGCACAACGCGGAGACGACGATGTAGAGCGGCACCGTCACGCCGACGTAGATCACCGAGTTGAGCAGGTAGGTCGGGAACGGGATGGCGGTCCAGGCCTCGACCGCCCAGTCGAGCACGGGCGGCCGGGGGATGACGTCGGGCGGGAAGGAGAAGACCGCCTGGCCGGCGGGCTTCAGTCCCGCGCTGAGCAGGATCAGGAACGGGCCGACGAAGACCAGGGCGATCGCCGTCAGCAGGATGTACATCCCCGCGCGCCGCAGTCTCATGGGCAGGCTCATGGCATGACCGTCCGTCCGCGGGTGAGCCGGTAGTTGAGGATGGCCATGGCGATCATCAGCACCCAGAGCACCAGGCCCATCGCGCTGGCGTAGCCCATCTCGTAGTGCTCGAACGCCGCCGACCAGATGTAGTAGCCGAGGGTGAGGGTGGCGTCCTGCGGGCCGCCCCTGGTCATCACGTAGATGGAGGTGAAGGCCTGCATGGCGTCCAGCATCTCCACCGTCACCGCGACCGCGATGTACGGCACCATCAGCGGCACCGTGATGTGGCGCAGCCGGTGCCAGGCGGTGGCGCCGTCGACCTTCGCGGCTTCGTACAGGTTGGTGGGGATGGTCTGCAGCCCGGCCAGATAGATCATCATGTAGAAGCCCATGCTCTTCCAGCCCTCGACCAGGACGAGCGCGGGCAGCGCCCAGAAGGGGTCGAGGAGATACTGGATGGGCTGGTCGAGGAGCCCGGCTCCGGTGAGGATCCAGTTGAGCACGCCCTGCTGGTGGAAGACATATTCCCAGGCGACGCCGACGGCGACCATCGAGGTCACGACCGGCAGGTAGTAGAGCATCCGGAACGTTCTGATGCCGGGGAGTCTCTGGTTGACCAGCACGGCCAGCAGCAGCGGCAGGACCACCAGCAGCGGGAACATGCCCACCAGGAAGAGCAGCGAGTTGAGCAGCGCGGTCCAGAACCTGCTGTCTCCGACGATCCTGGTGAAGTTGTCCATCCCGACGAAGACCGGCTGCGACACCACGTCGTACTCGAGAAATGACAGCTGGATCGCGGTGATCGCCGGCCAGGCGAAGAACACGCCGAACAGGGCGAGTGCCGGGATCACGAACAGGTAGGGCGTGTACCACCGCTGCCCTGGGATCCGGCCGGCGGCCATCGCATCACATCCTTTTAGCCGTCCTAAGATTTGATAAAGGCTGGCCAGAATTTGGGGGGAGCGTACATTCGGCTGATCGACATGGTCAAGACCTGCCTCTTGACGTTCTGTCGCAGGGCTGACATGGTGCCGAAAGTGGCGATAAAGGACGGCCATATCTTGCAGGAGGCTCGCGGAGATGACTCGAAGTGCCTTAACGATCGGCGCGCTGGCGCTGTCCCTCTTCACCGCCGGCTGCGTCGCCGGCACGTCGCCCCAGACCGCCGCCGCGCCCGCGGACGACCCGCCCTTCGAGGGTGAGGTCGAGTTCTGGACGATCAACCTGAAGAAGAACTACAGCGACTACATCACCGGCCTGATCGCCCAGTACGAGAAGGAACACCCCAAGGTCAGCATCAAGTGGGTGGACGTCCCCGGCCAGGAGAGCGCGACCAAGCTGCTCGCCGCCGTCGCCAGCGGCGACGTGCCCGACGCGGTCAACGTCAACTCGGTCGAGCTGGGCAGGTTCGTCCCGTCGCTGGAGCCGCTCGACGCCTATTTCGGCCAGAAAGAGCTGGCCGACTTCCAGCCCAACCTGGTCGAGCCGATGCGGATGGACGGCAAGCTCTACGCCGTGCCCTGGTACAACGGCGGCTCCCCCGTCGCGATGTACCGCAAGTCGGTCGTCAGCAAGGCCGGCTTCGACGAGAAGGCCCCGCCCACCTCCTTCGCCGAGGCGCTCGCGCTGGCCGACAAGGTCTACGAGGAGACCAAGGTCAACGGCACCAACGCCATCCCCGACCACACCGCGCTGCGCTACCACGGCGTCTCCCTGCTGACGGACGACAAGAAGAAGGCGGCCTTCAACACGCCCGAGGCGATCGCCGTCCTGGAGACGTTCAAGAAGAGCTACGACAAGCACGGCATCGCGCCCGGCGCCATCTCCAAGGACATCCGCAACCTGCCCCAGTCGCTGGAGAACGGCCAGGTCGCCTTCAAGCCGATGGCCAACGCCGCCGAGCTGCTCAACATCCAGAAGAACGCCCCCGACGTCTACAAGGACCTCGTCATCACCGAGCCGGTGAAGATGAACACCGGCGGCTACCTGCTGCTCGCGCAGCAGGCCTTCTCCATCCCGAAGGCCTCCACGCACAAGAAGGCCGCCGCCGAGTTCATCAAGTTCTTCACCAACGGCGTCAACCAGCTGGCCTTCTGCAAGATCGTGCCGATCTACCCGTCCACGGTCTCCTCGACCAAGGACCCCTTCTTCACCGAGGCCGCCGGCGACGACCCGATGGCCGCCGCCCGCCAGGTGATCGTCAAGGGGCTGCCCCAGCTGCAGTACCTCCCGCTCGGCACCAGCAAGGACGCCGAGCTCGCCGAATACCTCTTGGAAGAGGTCAGAGCCTTCCTCCAGGGATCCCAGAGCGCCGAGGAAGCACTCGACGCCGCAGAGAAACGATGGAATGACGCACTTGCCTGAACTTCGCATCGGGATCGTCGGCGCCGGCCTGATGGGCCGCGGCCACGCCGAGGTCTTCGCCGCCCATCCCGCAACCGAGATCACCGCGGTCGCCCGCCGGCCGCTCGAACACGCTCCCGGGGCGACCGTCTACCCCGGCTACCAGGAGCTGCTCGACTCCGGCACCGTGGACGCGATCTCCATCACCACCCCTGACCACCTGCACGCCGACGTCATGGTGGCCGCCGCCCGCGCCGGCGTGCACATCCTGGTCGAGAAGCCGTTCACCACCACCGTGGCCGACGCCGACCGCGCCGTCGCCGCGATCCGGTCGGCCGGCGTGGTGGCCATGTGCCTGTTCAACCACCGCTGGGTGCCGGCGTACGCGCAGGCCAAGGACCAGATGCGGGTGATCGGCGAGCCGGTCGTGGGCTACGCGCGCAAGGACGACACGATCCACGTGCCCACCGAGATGATCGGCTGGGCCGACCGGACCACCTGCGCCTGGTTCCTGTCCAGCCACGACATCGACCTGCTGACCTGGCTGTACGACGACGAGATCGTCGAGGTGTTCGCCACGGCCAGATACGGCAAGCTGCGCGGCCGGGGCATCGACACCCCCGACGCCATGCAGATCCAGGCCAGGTTCGGCCGGGGCGCGGTCGCCACGTTCGAGTCGGCCTGGATCTACCCCAACACCTTCCCGACCATGGTGGACAGCTACGTCACCGTGGCCGGCGAGACGGGCGTCATCCAGCTCGACCGGCAGAAGGAGAACATCCAGCTGGCCACCGAGGACGGCTACACCTACCCGAGGAACATGCTGCAGCGGGTCGTGCACGGGGTGCCGGCGGGGGCCTACCGCGACGCCATCCACCACTTCGTGGACTGCGCGATCGCCGGCACCGAGCCGCTGATCACCGTGGAGAGCTCCCGGCACGTGACCGCGGTCCTGGCGGCCGCGCACGAGTCGGCCCGGACGGGGCAGCCGGTGAAGCTCTGATGGGGACGTACGTGGAGAAGCCGCCGCACGTTGACCAGGCGCGGATGCTGCACATCACCGACGAGGCGCTGCTCGCCGAGCTGGGCGTGGCGACGGTCGCGCAGGCCCGGCCGTGGCGGCGACCCGACCCGGTCTGGCCGGAGCCCCGCCCCGAGGACGTGGCGGAGGCGGACCGGCTGATCGGGACCGAGGTCGACTTCCTCGACAAGGGCCACGGCAGGTCCCGGCTGTACGGGTTCCACTACCTGCGGTGGATGATGCCCCTGGTCTCGGCCTACGCGCAGACCCGTGACCCCCGCTACGCCCGCGAGTGGGACCGCTTCTTCCGGCAGTGGTACGCGAGCCGCGACCAGGTCGAAGGCGACTGGCCCGGGCTCGACGTGGTCTGGTACTCCCTCGGGGTGTCCTCCCGGTCGATGCACGTCACCCGGGCGCTGGCCGTCCTCGCCACCGAGCCCGCGCTCAGCGACGAGTGCTGGTCGCAGATGATGAAGACCGTGCTCGGCGGCGCCCGGTGGGCGGCCGAGGAGCACGACGAGTTCCGGCACGGCAACTGGCAGTTCGCCACCGTCTGCGAGCTGCTGCACGTCGCCCGCGTGTTCGCCGACCTGCCCGAGTCGGGGCAGTGGGCCGAGGTGGCCAGGGCGCGCATCCTGGAACATCTGGAACGGGACGTGCGCGTGGACGGCGGCCACCACGAGCGCTCTCCCGGATACCACGGCATGTGCCTGGGAGGCGTGCAACGGGCCGCGTCCGTCGATCCCGACCTGGTCGCGCACCCGCGTTTCCGCGCCATGCACGACTGGCTGGTCTCGCTGACGACCTCGGGCGGGTGGGTCCCGCACCTGCAGGACAGCGGCGTGGTCTGGCCCGCCGAGATGGTGCGGACCGGGGAGAGGTTACTGGGTGAGGCGATCGTGCCCGCCGAGGGCTCGCACGCCCTGGAGGACAGCGCGTACACGATCTTCCGCGCCGGCACCCTGCACACCGTGATCAACCACGGCCCCTACATCGGGCACGAGCTGGAGCCGCACAGCCACCACGCGGCGCTCGACTTCGTGTTGTCCGGCTGGGGGGTGCCGCTGGCGTGGGAGGCGGGCGGCCCGCCGTCGTACGACGATCCCGGCTACTACGACTGGTTCCAGGCGACCAGGGGCCACAACACCCTGCTCGTGCCCGGCGAGGAGTACACCGAGGACCGCAGGGCGGCCCGCGACCTGTTCCACGCGGGCGAGCACGTGGACGTCTTCGCCGGTCACCACCACGGCTACGGGGCCAGGCACGACCGCCGGATCGTCTTCGTCAGGAGCGAGCCGTCGTACTGGCTGGTCACCGACGCGATCGACGCGGAGGCGATTTGGCTGCTGCACGGGACGTCGCCGTGGATCGAGCACGGCGGCGGCTACGCGAGCAGCCAGGGCCCCGGGCTGCTCGTGGTGCCCGTGGAGCCGCCGGACGAGGTCACCTTCGGCAGCGGGCGGGCCAGGATCCCCGACCCGGAGACCGCGACCGCCCCGTACGGCGAGATCCACTCGCTGGGGCTGCGCCGCCGCGACGGCCGGTTCACGGTCGCGGTCTTCCCGTTCAGGGACGCGCCGCCCGAGGTGCAGGCGAGCCCGTCCACCATCAGCGTGGGCGGCGTGACCGACACGTTCACCGGGCACGGGTGGGCGCGGGACGGGCTCGCCGAGCACTGGGGCGGCCGATGAGCGTGGACCGGCCGGTCCTGGTCGACGCGGACGTCATGCTCGGCCGCCATCCGCGTCGCGACGTGGGCGGGGGGACCGTGGCCGAGCTGCTCGCCGCGATGGACCGCGTGGGCATCGCCGAGGCCGTGGCCGGCAGCATGACGTCGTGGCTGCACGACCCGGCGCGGGGCAACCGCGAGCTGATCGGCCTGCTCGCGGGGCAGCCCAGGCTCAGCCCGTGCTGGGTGATGTTGCCGGACACGTGCGGTGAGACGGGCGCCGGGTTCGCCGGCGCCGCCGTCGAGGCGGGCGTGGTCGCCGTGCGCGCCTTCCCGCTCGACCACGGCTGGGACCTCGCGGGCGCCGACGCGGCATCCGTTCTCGACGCCGTGGAGTCCGTACGCCTGCCGCTGCTCGTGGACGCCGGCCAGACCAGCTGGCAGGAGGTGGAGGCGCTCGCGCGGGCGCACCCGTGCCTGCGGATCGTCGTCGGCGGCGTGGGCTACCGGAAACTGCGGCAGATCGCCGGCGTTCTGGACAGGACCGGCAACGTGCACATCGGGCTGGCCGACCTGTCCTCCCACCGCGGGCTGGAGTGGCTGGTCGCCCGGTTCGGCGCCGACAGGTTCGTCTTCGGCACCGGAGCGCCCTACCGCGACCCCGCCGAGGCGGTCACCCGGCTGCTCTGGTCGGAGCTCGGGCAGGCGGAGGTCGCGGCCATCGGCGCGGGGAACGTGCACCGGCTGCTGAGGAGGGAGACGAGAGCGGCATGAACGAGTTGACGACGGCTCTGTGGGAGCGCCGCCCGCAGCAGGCGACGAGGATCGTCGACGCGCACGCCCATGCCGGGCCGTACAGCGTGTTCTTCATCCCCGACCCCGACCCGGCCGGGATGTTGGGGGTGATGGACCGGTGCGGCGTCGCGCACGCGATGCTCTCCAGCCATCTGGCGATCCAGCTCGACGCCGCCCAGGGCAACGCGGTCACCGCGGAGATCGTGGACCGGGCGCCCGGCAGGTTCACCGGCTACCTGACCGTCAACCCGTGGCAGGACCCGGTCGCCGAGCTCGACCGGTGGGGCGGCGACCCGCGCTTCGGCGGGATCAAGCTCCATCCCGACCTGCACGAATACCCGCTGACCGGCTCGCGCTACGCGCCGGTCTGGGAGTATGCGGAGCTCACCGGGCGGCCGGTGCTCACCCACACCTACTCCGGCTCGCCGTACAACGACCTGCCCCTGGTCGACGAGGTGGCGGGGAGGCACCCGCGGGCCACGATCCTGGCGGGGCACTCGGGGGTGACGCCGCTGGGCATCGACCAGTCGATCGAGGTGGCCGAGCGGCACGAGCGGGTCATCCTGGAGGTGTGCGGGTCCTTCAACACGGGTGCTGACATCGCCGAGATGGTCCGCAGGCTCGGCGCGCACCGGGTCGTGTACGGGTCGGACTTCCCCTTCATCGATCTGCGCATGTCGCTGGGGCGGATACTGTTCTCAGATCTCGGCGACGACGACAGGGCAGCGGTACTCGGGGGCACGATCACCGCTCTGCTCGGGAGAACAGGGGCATAGAGGTGGACGGGCTACGATCCAAGATCTCGATTGGTGTGGTGGGGCCGCACGATCTGGTCGAGCAGATCGTGCACATCGGCGCGAGCCTGCCGTCGGCCGCGTCGTTCCGGCTGGTGGGCGCCCCGCACGCGGGTGAGCACGAGACACGCGAGAAGCTCGCCAAGATAGCGGGCAACATCGACGCGGTCCTGTTCACCGGGCCGCTCCAGCACGACCTGGCCACCGAGGCGGGCGAGCTGCCGGTGCCCGCCACGTTCGTGCCGGTGAGCGGGGCCGGCCTCTACTCCAGCCTGCTGCGCGGCACGCTGTCCATGCGGATCGACCCCGCCAGGGTGAGCATCGACTCGATCGCGCGCGCCGACGTGGCCGAGGCCTACCAGGAGATCGGCGTGCCCATGGACGGCGTGCACGTCTCCGAATACCGCCAGCCCGACTCGGTGCGCGACTTCGTCGGTTTCCACGAGCGCCTCTACCGCGAGGGCGCCACCACGGCGGCGCTGACCACGGTCAGGACCGTGGCCCGCAAGCTGGAGGCGGCCAAGGTGCCGGTGTTGCGGATGATGCCCACCCCGCACACGCTGCGGCTGGCCATCAACACCGCGACGCTGCTGGGCACGGGCAGCCGCCTGGAGGAGTCGCAGATCGCCATCGTGCTGGTCGAGCTCGCGGCCTCGGCCCGTCCCGCCCAGTCGGGGCCGGGCAACTACTGGCAGCAGGAGCTGAAGCTGTCGTTGCACAGGTCGCTGCTCGCCGAGGCCCGGCTGATGGGCGCGACCGTGGCCCCGCGCGAGGAGAACAGCTACGTGATCACGGCCACCGTGGGGGCGCTCTCGCAGGCCACCGACGGGTTCCGGGTGGCGCCGTTCGCCGACCGGGTGCGCGCCGACCTGGGGATGGTCGTCGAGGTGGGCATCGGGCTCGGCAACACCGCCCGCGACGCCGACGCCCACGCCCTCATCGCCGTCGAGCGGGCGCGCGCGGCCGACGCCACCGCCGCCTTCCTGGTCAGCGGTGACGGCACCGCGACCTCGCTGCCCCTGCGGCAGCGGCGCAGGCGGGAGCAGGTGGACGAGCCCATGGCCGACTCCAAGGCGGCCAAGACGCTCGACCGGCTCCTCCAGCGGCTGGGCGACGACCCCGAGGCGATGGTGGTCGACGCGGAGAGCGTGGCCGAGGTGCTGGGCGTCGCGCCGCGCAGCGCCCGCCGGGTGTTGCAGAGCCTCGTCGAGGAAGGGCTGGCCTGGGCTCTCCCGCCGGTCAGGTCGTCGCAGGCGGGCCGGCCGCGGCAGCCGTACCGGCTGGTGTCGCGCGTCGACTAGCGCGCCCGGGTGAGGGCCTCACAGGGGCACGGGCCGGTGGTGGCGGCGATATTCGCTGGGCGAGCAGCCGACGTGCCGCTTGAACACGCCCCGGAACACCTTCGCGCTCAGATAGCCCGAGCGCGCGGCGACCGTGTCGATCGGCGCGGTGGTGGCGGTGAGCAGGACGCGGGCGTGGCGCAGCCGCAGCCCGGTCAGGTGGCGCAGGAACGTCGTCCCGCGCACGTCGGCGAACAGGTGCGCGATGTAGAACGGGCTGGCCGAGACGGCCTCCGCGACCGTCGCCAGCCGCAGGCGCGGATCGGTGTAGTGCGCGGCCATGTAGCTCTCGGCCATCGAGAGGATGTCGCGCGCGGCGGGCGGCATCAGCCGCCACAACGTCTCCTCGATCCAGATGTGCAGGTAGGAGCGCTCGTGGATCTGGGTCACCGTCGTGAGCTCATCGATCGGCAGGCGCGCGAAGGCGTCGACCCAGTCGGTGGAGCCGCCCGCGAGCCGGCCCTTGTTGACCACGTCCACGACGAAGAGCAGCTCGCCCATCAGCCAGTTGTGCAGCGTCCTCGGGGACAGGCCGCGCTCCTGGGCGCACCTGTCCACCCAGCCCGCCAGCAGCCCGGCCGCGCCGCCCCTGTCACCGGCCTGGATCCGGCGGGCCAGCTCCGCCTCGATGCGCACGGGCGGCGCCGCCTCGGAGTGCTCCTCCTGCGGGGCCGTGATGACCCTGTCGCCGCCGAGCAGCAGCTTGTAGGCGTTGGTACGCCGGGCGTCCCGTTCGGTCACCGTGGTGCTGTCTGGGCCCCGCCGAGGGGTGCCCAGGCTGACGGTCGCGGTGAGGTCGGTGGCGCTGACGATGCCGGCGCGGATCTGCTCGGCCAGCGCGGTCGCCTCGCCCATCAGCCTGTCGGGGTCGTCGCCGCTCAGCCTGACCAGCCACTCGTCGGGAGGCAGCGGCTCGCAGGAGGCCGGCCGCCGTGCCGCCACCGCGCGCACCGCGCGATCGGCCTGGCCGAGCTGCCGGCGCGCCCACTCCCGGCCGCGGGCCCGCGTCGAGGCGACGTAGTCGTCGATGTCGATGAGGGCGCCGACCGTGAAGTCCATGCCTCCAAGGGTACGAGTAAGGTGCGCCGATATCTATGGTTTAGGCGGACCGAAAGTCGACACGGTTGACCAGGGTGCCCACGTCCTGCACGGTGGCCCGCATGACGTCCCCGTCCTTGAGCGGGGCGATCCCCGCGATGGTGCCGGTGGCGATGAGGTCGCCGGGCAGCAGCGTCATCCCGTCCGACAGGTCGGCGATCAGCTCGGGGATCCCGAACACCATCTGCTTGGTGTTCGCCCGCTGCCGCACCTCCCCGTCGACCTCCAGCGTCAGCTCCAGGTCCTGCGGGTCGGGCACCTCGTCCACGGTCGCGAGGTACGGCCCGGCGGGGGCGAACGTGTCGAACCCCTTGGACTGGTCCCACGGAGCGTTGCGGGCGATGTTGGCCAGCTGGAGGTCGCGGGCCGTCATGTCGTTGATCACGGTGTATCCGGCCACGGCCTCCCGCCAGCGCTCGGCGGGCAGGTCGCGGACCGTCGAGCCGATCACGACCGCCAGCTCGACCTCGTGCTCCAGATGGTTCGTACGGGCCGGAGCGGTCACCGGGCGGTTGTGGCCCGTCAGCGCGGACGGCGGTTTGAAGAACAGCACCGGCTCGGGCGGCACCTCCAGCCCGCTCTCCTCGGCGTGCGCGACGTAGTTCAGCGCCAGGCAGCAGATCTTGGTGCAGGTCGCCACCGGTGGCTCGAACACCACCGACGACTCGTCGAGCACCGCCGGCGCGCCGGCCCAGAGCCGGTTCACCTCGCCGGTGAGGCGGTCCAGCCCGTACCGATCGAGCAGGGCCACCGGATCGTCACCGGCGTCCAGCCCGGCCAGGCTGAGGAGTTCGCCGCCCTCGCGCCAGGCCACCAGTTCGACTTGCTCGGCGGGAGACCGCCGGATACGCCCGAGAAACACGGCCGTTCCTTCCTGGAAGTCGCTTCCACTCACAGGAAACCTGCTCAGACGTCCTCTCAGGTCAGGCCGTGGCGGCAGCCCGCTCAGCAGATCTCCATGAGCAGCTCACCAGGTGTGTCGCGGGCGTCACAAGGGCCCGTCCTTGCGATGCCGCCCTCCTTGTTGCTCTCCTCCTTGTCGGCGGGCGGCGCCGCGGCCTTTGATGGTCCCATGAGCAGGACCTTGCACGTCAGCCGTGACCTTTATGCCGCCGGCCGGCACTACCTGGCCGGCGGCGTCTCCAGCGACGCCCGCCGGGTGGCCGGTGTCCCCCTCTACGTGGACCGTGCCCAGGGCGCGCGCCTGTGGGACGTGGACGGCAACTCCTACGTCGACTACGTGCTCGGCCAGGGGCCCGCGCTGCTCGGCCACTGCCCGCCGGCGGTCGTCGAGGCCATCGCGGCCCAGGCGGCCCGCGGCATGGTCTACTCGGCCCAGCACGCCGCCGAGGTGCGCGTGGCCGAGCGGATCTGCGCCATGGTGCCCTCGGCCGAACGGGTCAGGTTCAACACCGTCGGGTCGGAGGCCGTCCACGGCGCCCTCAGGCTCGCCCGCGGCTACACCGGCCGGTCGAAGATCCTCAAGTTCGAGGGCCACTACCACGGCTGGCTCGACCCCGTCCTCTACAGCGTGCACCCGGCGGTGGACGCGGCCGGGCCGGCCGGCGCCCCCGTGGCGGTGCCCGGCACGGCGGGACAGCAGCCGGGGCACGCGGACGACCTGATCATCTGCCCGTGGAACGACCTGGAGACCCTGACCGGCCTGATGGAACGGCACTCAGGGCAGATCGCCGCCGTCATCGCCGAGCCGATCCTCTGCAACACCGGGGCGATCAGCCCTGACCCCGGCTACCTGGAGGGCGTGCGGCGGCTGTGCGACGAGCACGGCACCCTGCTGATCTTCGACGAGATCATCACCGGCTTCCGGCTCGCCGCCGGAGGCGCCCAGGAACACCTCGGGGTCACTCCCGACCTGTCGGTGTTCGGCAAGGCCATGGCCGCGGGCATGCAGGTGTCGGCGCTGGTCGGCCGGGCGGCCGTCATGGACCACATCTCGACGGGCAAGGTGGCCCACGCGGGGACGTTCAACTCCCAGCCGGTCGGCATCGCCGCCGCCGAGGCGACGCTGCGCATCCTCGACGAGCAGCGCGACGAGATCTACGGCACGCTGTTCGAGCGCGGCAGGTCGCTGATGGAGGGCCTGCGGTCGGCCGCCGCCGGCGCCGGCGTGCCGATGCTCGTGGACGGCCCAGGACCGGTGTTCCAGACGTACTTCACCGACGCGGCCGCCGTGCGCGACTACCGGGACTTCGCCGCCACCGACCGGGCCAGGATGGCCAGGCTGCACGCCGCGCTACTCGACCGGGGAGTCAACATGGTCCCGCGCGGCCTGTGGTTCTTGTCCACGGCGCACACCGAGGCGGACGTCGCCGCCACGGTCGACGCGTTCGCCGGCGCGCTGCGGGACCTTTGACCTGCGTTCGGTCGAGATGACCAGCGCGACGCCGACCAGGATGATCACGCCGCCCACGAGGATGCGCGGCGTGATCGGCTCGCTCAGCACCAGCGCGCCGAGCACCACCGCCACGGCGGGATTGACGTAGGCGTACGTGGACACGAGCGAGATGGGGGCGTTGCCGAGCAGCCACGAGAACGCCGTGAACCCGATCAGCGACCCCACGAGGATGAGGTAGGCGAGCGCGATCCAGGACCTGCCGGTGATCGTCGACGGGTCGAGCCGCTCGCCCGTCGCGGTGCCGAGCACCGCCAGGCCGAGGCCGCCCGCGAACATCTCGATCGTGCTCGTCGCGAACGAGTTGGCCGGCATCGTGACGCGGCCCGACAGGAACGCGCCCACGGCCCACAGCAGCGAGCCGGCCAGCACCACCGCGATGCCCGTGGCGGCCGCGCCTTCGTTGCCGGTGAGCGAGAGCGCGGCCACGCCGCCGAGCCCCACCAGCACGCCCGCCATCGTGGCCGCCCTGGGACGGTCGCGCACCGCGAACCTGAAGGCGACGAGCCACAGCGGAACCGACGCCACGAGCAGCGCCGCCAGCCCGGTCGAGATGTACTGCTCCGCCACGGACAACATGCCGTTGCCCAGGGTGAGCAGCAGCACACCCACCAGCGAGGCGCTGACGAGCTGCCGCCGGGTCATCATGAACGCCCGCCTGCCGGACGTGAGGAGCAGGAACCCGCCGAGGAGCACGGCCGCGGCGAGGAACCGCATGGAGGCGCCGAGCAGCGGCGGGATCGACTCGACCACGATGCCGATGCCGAGGTAGGTCGAGCCCCAGACCACGTAGACGATGGCGAGGGCGCCCCAGACGATGAGCGGGGATCGTTGGTCAGGAGCGTTGTGGTCCATGGGTCATGACAGTAGCCGAGCAGCCCGACAGAAACCGTGCGACTATCGGACAACCTACTGGCCGAATCTTTGCGGTGGCAGGGAGCTCTCACCTGCGCGCGCCGGACGAGGGACCATCGAAAGATTGGCGCCCCCGTCCGAATTTCGTCGATCGGGGGCGTCGCACTTCATACCCCATCTCACGAGGACCAACCGCCATTTCCCCAAATGTCAACCGCCAGTTGGCCAAGTCATGGCCCGCCGGACAGGCGCCAGGGCACGGGAGGCCCCGCTGCGGGGCAACCGCAAGCGGGCCCGCCGCCGTCGGAGGGGGAAGGTGCGGCGGCGGGCCCTGTATCCGGTGGATCAGCCCAGGGGTCAGCCGGTGGATCAGCCCTGGGCGATCAGCGCGGCCCGAGCTTCTCCACGATCAGCCGGTACAGCTGCCGGGGCCGGCCGGGCTGGGGGGTGCGGTTGGGCGGTAGCGGCCACGCGAGTCCCTCGTCAACCAACGTGCGCAGCAACCGCCGAGCCGTACGGGGTGTCACCCCCAGCATCTTGCCGGCCCCTTCGGCGTCCACGACCGTGTCGCCGCCTTCCAGCTTGGCCGCCAGCCGGGCCAGCACCTCGACCCCTTTGGGTTTGAGTGCGGTGGCCCCGGTCGGCGGCATCCGCGGGGCCGGGATGAGCGCCCGCCCCTCGCGGTCGACCGCGAACCCCTGCGCCTGCTTGCCCGCCTGCGTGCGGGCCAGCGCCGCCCGCGCGTGCGACTCCGCGTCGTGGGTCGTACGACCCATGCCCACGCCGACCTCGACCGCCAGCCCCAGCTCGTCCCTGACCCTGGCCGCGAACGGCAACACCCGGAAGCCGTCGGTGGCCGCCGCGATCGAGCCTCTGGTCGCCGTGACCAGATAGCTGTGATCGTCGATGGGCCAGACGGTGGCGTTGATGCGGTTCGCCTCCTGGACCAGCAGCCGGTGCAGCGACAGCCGCAACTCGTCGCGCCAGTAGCGGGGCGCGGCGCGGCGCACGGGCTCGCGCAGCGTCGGCACCTCCACCAGCACCACGGTGAGTTGCGACTCCTCCAGCCGGTGATGCGCCCCGAGCAGCGCCGCGGTGTGCAGCGCCGTGCGGACCGCGGCGGAGGTCGGCCTGATCCTGATGACCGGTACGCCCGCCGTGTGCAGGCGTTCGGCCACCGAGGGAAGGCACGTCAGCGCTCCCGTGGTCGCGCTCTGCCTGGCCAGGCGTTCGTGGTAGGCCGCGATCGTGCCGGTGGCTCCCGGCTCGTCGCGGCTGTGCACGTCCGTGGCGGGGATGCCGAGGTCGGTGTACGCCTCCTCGACGTCAGCCCGGCTGACCACGTCGATGCTGACCCGTTTGGGGTCCATCCGGGTGTCGAGCGCGGCCTTGGCCAGCGCCGCCACCAGTGCCGCTCCGCCGAGTTGCACGTAGGTCGCGGGCATCGTCAGCACGCCGGATCGCCTGGCCAGGTCGTAGGGGACCGGGCTGGCGAACAAGCATGCGTCGACACCGGGCCCGAGCCTCGTCACCTTGTCGGGCGCCTCCTGCTCGTCGCGGTAGGCGGCCGCCACCAGTCGACATGGCAGCGGTGCCGCGGCGTGACCCATCAGCATGACTCGCTCGACAAGGTCGTGGGGTCCGACCACGCCGATGGTGAGGTCCGGTGTCATGGCGCCCGGGCGTGACACTCGGGAAGTTTCTTCGGCCCTCTCGACCAATGTTCGTCCCATCCTGCTGTCCGTTGCAGTGCTCTCTTTTGGAACGATCGCTCGCGGGGGCCGTAATGTCACGCCCGACTTTTCCGGAAAGCCGTTCAGGTTGACCGCCCGACAAGATGTCCTAGCAGCTCAACGAGGTTTTTCTCGCGTTTGTTAGTGCGTGGAAATCTCTCGTGTAATGTCCGCGCCGAGCGCGCGCATTCGGGCGGCGAGATGCGCGTGCCCGCGGTCGATCAGGTAGCCGGAGCCGATCACGGTCTCGCCTTCCGCGGCGAGTCCGGCGAGCACGAGGGCGATCCCGGAACGCAGATCGTGGGCTGTCACCTCGGCGCCGGTCAGGGGTGTGCGGCCGCGCACGATGGCCCTGCTGCCGTCGACCTCGACGCCGGCGCCCATCTTGTTCAGCTCGCCGGCCAGCGCGAAACGGCCGTCGAAGATGCGCTCGTGGATGTAGCTGGTGCCGTCGGCGAGCGCCGCGACGGCCATCATCGGCGACTGCAGGTCGGTCGCGAACCCGGGATAGGTGTCGGTGATGATGTTGATCGGCCGCAGCGGGCCCTCGCAGCGCACGTGCAGCACCGCGCCCTGCCGGGCGAACTCGACGCCCATCTGCTCCAGTTTGTAGCGCACGACGCCCAGGTCGAGGCCGGTGCCCACGAGGCTCAGCTCGCCCCCGGTGATCGCCGCGGCCATCGCGAACACGCCCGCGTCGAGCCGGTCGGGCATGACCGTGTGCTCGACGGCGTGGAGCTCGTCGACGCCCTCGACGGTGATGAAGCCGGTGCCGCCGCCGCTGATGCGCGCGCCCATCTTGGTGAGCATGTCGATGACGTCGAGCACCTCGGGCTCGAGCGCGGCGTTCTCGATCACGGTGGTGCCGTTGGCCAGGGAGGCGGCCATGATGAGGTTCTCGGTGCCGGTGTGCGAGGGGGTGTCGAGGTAGAGGGTCGCCCCGGTCAGGCCGGACGCCTTGACGTGGATGACGGTCTCGCCCTCGTCGACGATCGCGCCCAGCCGCTTGTAGCCGAGGTAGTGGAAGTCGAGGTTGCGGCTGCCGAGGTTGCAGCCGCCGACGCCCTCGACGATGGCCTCGCCGAGCCGGTGCAGCAGCGCGGGGGTGAACAACACCGAGCCGCGGAAGCGCCGGGCGATCTCCGCGGGCAGCACCGGGCTGGACAGCCGGGAGGCGTCGATGACGAGCGTGCGCTCGGACTCGTGGAGTTCGACGTACGCGCCGACCGCCTCGGCGAGTTCGATCGCACGGCGGACGTCTTCGATGATCGGCACGTTGCGCAGGACGGTGCGGCCCTTCGCGGCCAGCAGAGCCGCACCGATCATGGGGAGCACGGCGTTCTTCGCGCCCTGGATGAACGCGGTTCCACGCAGTGCGTTGCCACCGCGCACGCGGTAACGGACCATTTCGTGCGGCTCCTTGAATTCTGGCGGTGAGGCTCGATCGGGCCAACAGTAGTCGCTAACACCACATGACCCAGCCGGATCATCCGCTAAAGGGAGCTCCCGTGATGCGCTCATACGCTTCTAGGTATCGTTCGCGCGTGCGTTCCACGATGGGGTCAGGTAGGCGAGGTGGGGGGTTTCCGGATGCTTTGTCCCATCCGGATTCGGGCGATAGTAGCCAATCGCGTACAAATTGCTTATCGAAAGAAGGTTGTGAACGGCCTGGTTGCCAGGCGTCGGCCGGCCAGAAACGCGACGAGTCGGGCGTCAGAACCTCGTCGCCCAATGTGAGCACCCCGTCGGAGTCCCAGCCGAGCTCGATCTTGGTGTCGGCCACGATGATGCCCCGCTCGCGGGCGATCTCGGCGCCGCGCGTGTAGACGGCCAGCGTGATGCGGCGCAGCTCCTCCGCCGCCTCCGCGCCGACCGCCGCCACCACCTGGTCGTAGGAGATCGGCTCGTCGTGCTGCCCCATCGGCGCCTTGGTGGACGGCGTGAAGATCGGCTCGGGCAGCCGCGACCCGTCCTGCAGCCCTTCGGGCAGGCGCATCCCGGAGACGGTGCCGCTCTCGCGATATTCGGCCAGCCCGCCGCCCGTGAGGTAGCCCCGGGCCACGCACTCGACCTGGACCATCGTCAACGGCCTGCACACCACGCTGCGCGGCTCCTCGCCTCTAGCCACGATGTGGTTGGGCACGATGTCCTTGAGCTGGTCGAACCACCACAACGACATCTGCGTGAGAATCGCGCCCTTGTCGGGAATGGCGGGCTCCAGCACGTGGTCGAAGGCCGAGACCCGGTCGGAGGCGACCATCAGCAGCAGGCCGTCGTCCGTCTCGTAGAGATCGCGCACCTTGCCGGAGTGCACGTGCTTCATGCGATGTCCGTCCTGTAGTGGGAGCCGCGCAGCGTGATCCGCGCGGCGAGGTCGTAGGCGTTGCGCCGCGCGCTCTCCTGGTCGGGGCCGTGGCCCACCACGTTGAGCACCCGGCCGCCGTTGGAGACGATCGTGTCGCCCTCGCGCCTGGTGCCGGCGTGGATCACGTAGGCGTTGTCGGAGGGCTCCAGCCCCGTGATCACGTCGCCCTTGACCGGGGTGCCCGGGTAGTTCTCGGCGGCGATCACCACCGTGACGGCGGAGCCGTCCTTGAACACCGGGTCGAGCCCCAGCTCACCGGTCGCGCTCGCCATCAGCAGCCCGCCCAGCGGTGTCTCCAGCCGGTCGAGCAGCACCTGCGTCTCGGGGTCGCCGAAGCGCGCGTTGAACTCGACCACCTTCGGGCCCTTCGTGGTCAGGGCCAGCCCGACGTAGAGCACCCCCTGGTAGGGCAGCCCGCGCCGCGCCAGCTCCGCGATCGTCGGGTGCACGACCTCCCGCATGACCTGGTCGGTGAGCCCGTCGGGCGCCCACGGCAGCGGCGTGTAGGCGCCCATGCCACCGGTGTTGGGGCCCTGGTCGCCGTCGTGGGCCCGCTTGAAGTCCTGGGCGAGTTGCAGCGGGACGGCGGTGCTGCCGTCGCACAACGCGAACAGCGACACCTCGGGCCCGTCGAGGAACTCCTCGATCACCACCCGCCCGCACGACCGCGCGTGGTCGAGCGCGGCCCGCCTGTCATCGGTGACGACGACGCCCTTGCCCGCCGCCAGCCCGTCGTCCTTGACCACGTAGGGAGGGCCGAACTCGTCGAGCGCGGCCGCGGCCTGCTCCTCGCTGTCGCAGGTCCGCGACCGTGCGGTGGGCACGTCGGCGGCCTGCATGATCTCCTTGGCGAACGCCTTGCTGCCCTCGATCATGGCCGCCTGGCTGGACGGCCCGAAGCAGGCGATGCCCGCCTCGCGCACCGCGTCGGACACCCCTGCCACGAGCGGCGCCTCGGGCCCGACGACGACGAGATCGACCCGCAGCCGCGTCGCCAGGCCGGCCACCTGCGCCGGGTCGAGCGGGTCGACCGCGTGGACGGTCGCGACCTGCTCGATGCCCGGATTGCCCGGAGCGCAGTGGAGCTCGCCGACCTGGGGATCGAGCTTGAGGGAACGGCACAGGGCGTGCTCACGCCCACCGGAACCAATGACTAGAACGCGCACCCGCTCATTGTCGCAGGCCCGCCGCCATGCGCACCCACAGGTCCGCCGCGCCCGCGACGTGCCGGAATAGGCGACAATCTTTGGTGAGTTCTACCGAAGACGTGTGCTCTCAGGCGAGTATCGTCAGATTGGTTCACCCGCCTGTGGTAGGTTGAGGCGGCTTTGCGCGTCCCTGTGTGATTGGAGGTGGTCCGGGATGAAACCTGGTGATCCCAGCAGTACGTGCTTCTTCACGTACTCCGTGCGTACCCCCGACCACTCCAGTCCGGCAGCCTGATCGTGCCTCCACGCCCTTGTTCTTGATTGAGGTGTCTTCTCGTCGCGCGTGGAGCGTGCCAGGTCGGGCGGAAAGGGCCCGCCATGCGCTCGTCCACTCTTTTCCGTCGCATCAACCGTCACCCTGTGCGCCAGCACGTCGCACGCCAGCACACCGCTCAGGCGAGCGGCGCGGTGCGCGACGTCCGCGTCCCTCCCGTTGACTCGGTCGTCGAGTTCGGCGCCTACGTCCACGGCGAGAAGGTCGCGGCCCCGGCCATCGTCGAGGCACTCGACCTCGTACGCGAGCACAACAAGAGCGCCGAGGGCGCCAACGCGTTCGTCTGGGTCGGGCTGCACGAGCCCGAGGCGCCCGAGGTGGAGTGGCTGGCCGAGGTGTTCGACCTGCACCCGCTCTCCGTCGAGGACGCGGTCAAGGCCCACCAGCGCCCCAAGATCGAGCGGTACGGCGACTCGCTGTTCATGGTGCTCAAGACCATCGCCTACCTCGACCCCGTCCGGGCGTCGGGCACCAGCGAGATCATCGCCACCGGCGAGATCATGGTGTTCCTCGGTGCCGACTTCGTGGTGACCGTGCGGCACGGCGAGCACTGCCCGCTCACGGCGGTCCGCGAGCGCCTCGAGGACAAGCCCACGCTGATGAGCCGCGGCCCGGCCGGCGTCCTGCACGCCATCGCCGACCACGTGGTCGACCAGTACCTCCAGGTGTCCGACCTCATGCAGCTCGAGCTGGAGGAGGTCGAGGCGACCGTGTTCGCCGACGTCAGCTCCCGAGACATCAACCGGATCTACCAGCTCAAGCGCGAGATGCTGGAGATGAAGCGGGCCGTCACCCCGCTGCAGGCGCCGCTCTCGGCGCTGCCCCAGCGCCGCGTCGTCCCGTCGGAGATGCGCGAATACTTCCGCGACGTCGGCGACCACCTGTCGCGGGTGTGCGAGCAGGTGGAGTCGTCCAACGAGCTGTGCAGCTCCATCCTGCAGGCCGCGCTCGCCCGCTCCAACGCGCTGGCCAACGAGGACATGCGCAAGATCTCCTCGTGGGTGGCCATCCTCGCGGTGCCCACCATGATCGCCGGCATCTACGGCATGAACTTCGACTTCATGCCGGAGACCAAGCAGGTCTGGGGCTATCCGGCGGTGCTGGGCGTCATGATCACGGCCTGCGTGCTGCTCCATCGCGGCTTCCGCCGCAACGGCTGGCTCTAGACGCCGTCCGGGCCTCTAGACGCCGACCGGCTTGAGCGGGCCCACCGGCTCGGGCAGCTCCAGCCCGCGCTCGCGCCACAACTCCCGCATCCGGTCGGGATAGTCGGTCACGATCCCGGCCACCCCCAGATCCAGCATCCGGCCCGCCAGCGCGGCGTCGTTGACCGTCCACACCGCCACGTCGAGACCGGCCGCCACCGCCTGCGCCATCAAAGCCTCGTCGACCATGGGGTGCTTGGGCGAGAGCGTGGTCGCCCCGGCCTCGCGCGCGGCGGCCGGCACGTCGTCGCCCAGGTCGTCGTGCCAGTGCAGGGTGTCGGGCTCGATCAGCGCGAACCTGCGCGTGCCCGGGGCGAGCCCGGCGGCGTGGCGGATGATCCGCCAGTCGAAGCTGAGGACGGCGACGTTGTCCAGCCGTCCGTGCCGGTCGAGCTCCTCCACGACCAGCTCGGTGAAGGCCTCGGGGTCGGGCGTCAGCTCGGGCCTGGTCGGGTCGGACTTCAGCTCGACGTGCAGGCGTACGCTCTCGGCGTCGTAGGCGTTGACCAGGCCCAGCACCGCGCCGAGCGTCGGCATCCGGGTCTCGGGCATCGGCACCTGGGTCAGCGCGAAGGGGTCGTCGGGATGGCGCGGCAGCCGCACGCCCACGTCGAGCGTGCGCAGCTGCGCGAGGGTGAGCGCGTTGATCGGCCTGCCGACATAGGGGAAGAGCGGGTCGCCGGCGCGGATGGGCCGCCTGTCGGCGCTGGTCACGGCGGAGACCGTGAGGTCGTGCGTGAGCACGAGGCGTCGATCTGCGGTGAGCGCGACGTCGAGCTCGAGCGCGTGCACGCCCAGCTCCATCGTGCGGCTCATCCCCGGCAGGGTGTTTTCCGGCCAGAGGCCGCGAGCACCCCGGTGACCATGAATCTCAACGCGCACAACCCGGACCCTACCTGGCCGGGGGTGCGACTAGACAGTGCCACGCCGTGTCCTTTTTATCCTGCTACGCCCGGTCGATGACTAGACCTCAGACAATAGGCTGGATTGCATGACGGAGGTTCTCAAAAAGGTCCATTCCCCAACAGTCGGGGCATGGGTGGACGGATGGGTGATCTCCCGCAGAGCCCCCCGGCCCGTACCCCAACCGTGGGGGTGGAGAGTCGACGTCGGCCTCCCCGGACACGTGGCCCGCCACATCGTGGCCGCCCCCACCCCCGAGATCCTCCACCAGCTGACCAGCAGGATCACGACCCCCGGCACCTGGCTCAAACTCTGCGCGCCCGCCGAGGCCGTCGTCCCGCACCTCCCGCCCTCCTGGCGCATCCAGGAGCCGGAGTTCATGATGACCACGACCCGCCTGCCCCGCACGGACCGGCCCGCGGCCCCGGCGGGCTACACGGCGGCCGTCACGACCAGGGCGGGCGTCACGGTGGCCCGCGTACTCACGAACGCCGGCGAGGTCGCGGCCAGGGGCCAGTTCGCGCCGGCGGGCAGGACGGCCGTCGTGGACCAGGTGGAGACGGCCGCCCGCCACCGCCGCCGCGGCCTCGGCACCGTCATCATGCGGACGCTCGCCTCCGCCGCCGCCTCGACGGGCGCGCGGCAGGGCATCCTGGTGGCCACGGCGGACGGCAGGGCCCTGTACGAAACGCTCGGCTGGACCCTCCACACCCCGATGACCGCCGTGGTTCTCACCGGCCCGTAACCTGACACCTCGCGGACGGACACCACCCGTCGTCACTCGTAAGCGGATGGCATAACGCTTCCGGCGAGCCACGGGAGCGGTTAGACGAGCGGTCTGACCACGACGGTCTGGTCGCGGCCAGGGCCGACGCCGATGGCGGAGATCGGGGCGCCGCTCATCTCCTCCAGCGCCCTGACGTACGCCTGCGCGTTCGGCGGCAGGTCCTCGAAGACCTTGGCCCCCGTGATGTCCTCCTGCCAGCCGGGGAACTCCTCGTAGATCGGCTTGGCGTGGTGGAAGTCGGTCTGCGTCATGGGGATCTCGTCGTGCCGCACCCCGTCCACGTCGTACGCCACGCACACCGGGACGCGCTCCAGCCCGGACAGGACGTCCAGCTTGGTGAGGAAGTAGTCGGTGACCCCGTTGATGCGGGTCGCGTACCGGGCGATCACCGCGTCGAACCAGCCGCAGCGGCGGTTGCGGCCGGTCGTGACGCCGAACTCGCCGCCGGTCTGGCGCAGCCACTCGCCCATGTCGTCCGTGAGCTCCGTCGGGAACGGCCCGGAGCCGACGCGGGTGGTGTACGCCTTGAGGATCCCAATGATCTTCGTGAGGCGGTTGGGCGGGATGCCGGCCCCGGCGCACGCGCCCCCCGAGGTGGGCGACGACGACGTGACGAACGGGTAGGTCCCGTGGTCGAGGTCGAGCAGCGTGCCCTGCCCGCCCTCCAGCAGCACGAACTTGTCGTCGTCCAGTGCCTTGCAGAGCACCAGCGAGGTGTCGGCGATGTGTGGCTTGAGGCGCTCCGCGAAGGCGAGATATTCCTCCACGACCGCCGCCGGGTCGATCCCGCGCCGGTTGTAGACCTTGGTCAGCACCTGGTTCTTCTCGGTCAGGGCGACCTCGATCTTCTTCGCCAGGATGCCGGGGTCGAGCAGGTCCTGGACGCGCACCCCCATACGGGCGACCTTGTCGCCGTACGCGGGCCCGATGCCGCGCCCCGTGGTGCCGATCCTGGCCTTGCCGAGGTAGCGCTCGGTGACCTTGTCGAGCGCCTTGTGGTGCGGCATGATCAGGTGCGCGTTGGACGAGATGAGCAGCCGCTCCGCGGAGATGCCCCGCTCGGCCAGCCCGTCGATCTCGCTTAGCAGCACGCCGGGGTCGATGACCACGCCGTTGCCGATGACCGGCACCACGTCGGGCGACAGGATCCCCGTGGGTAGCAGATGCAGCGCGTATTTCTGGTCTCCGATGACAACGGTGTGACCCGCGTTGTTGCCACCCTGATAGCGGACGACGTAGTCGACGTCGCCACCGAGCAAATCGGTGGCCTTGCCCTTGCCCTCATCGCCCCACTGGGCACCAACGAGTACGGCAGCCGGCATGGTTCAGTCTCCCGAGCACAAAACGAAACCCCTGGCGCAAGCGCGACAGGGGCTCTTGCGTGGAGAGACTACCCGAACGTGGTTATTCGTCCCAAGGGCTAGCTCTGGGTCAGCGCGTCGTAACCCGTTTCCGTGCTGTCCTTGAGGAACTGCAGGCACCGCTCGGCTTCGTCCTTCTCACCGATCGCCTGAGCGGCCCTGGACAGCGCGTAGAGGCAGCGCAGGAAGCCGCGGTTGGGCTCGTGCTCCCAAGGAACGGGCCCGTGGCCCTTCCAGCCGTTACGGCGCAACTGGTCGAGCCCGCGGTGGTAGCCCGTGCGGGCGAAGGCGTACGAGGTGACGGCGTGCCCTTGGGCGAAGGCCTCTTCCGCGAGCGAAGCCCAGGCCGCGGGGAAGGCGGGGAAGCGGGCGGCCACGTCGGAGGCCTTGGCCCCGGATTCGAGCGCCTCCCTGGCCTCGGGCAGGTCCGGCAGGTGCGTCGGGGGCGGCCCGGCGAGAAGGTTATCCATAGGACAAGTCATACCCGCCGGGCCGCCGAAGTGGCTAGGAGATCTTCGTCCCACTCGACTTCAGGCTCTGGCAGGCCTCCGCGACGCGTGCGGCCATTCCGGCCTCGGCGGCCTTGCCGTAGGAGCGCGGGTCGTAGGTCTTCTTGTTGCCCACGTCGCCGTCGACCTTGAGCACCCCGTCGTAGTTGCGGAACATGTGGTCCGCGATCGGCCTGGTGAAGGCGTACTGCGTGTCGGTGTCGACGTTCATCTTCACCACGCCGTACGAGATGGCCTCGTGGATCTCCTCGAGCAGCGAGCCGGAGCCGCCGTGGAAGACCAGGTCGAACGGCTTGTCCTTGCCGAACTTCGCGCCGACCGCGTCCTGGATCTCCTTCAGCACGCTCGGGCGCAGCTTGACGTGGCCGGGCTTGTAGACGCCGTGCACGTTGCCGAACGTGGCGGCCAGCATGTAGCGGCCCTTGTCGCCGATGCCCACGGCCTCGGCGGTGGCCAGCGCGTCGCCGGCGGTCGTGTAGAGCTTCTCGTTGATCTCGCCGACGACGCCGTCCTCCTCGCCGCCGACGACGCCGATCTCCATCTCCATGATGATCCGCGCCCTGGCGCACTTCTCCAGGAGCTCCTTGGCGATGTCGAGGTTCTCCTCGAGGGGCACGGCCGAGCCGTCCCACATGTGCGACTGGAACAGCGGGTCGAGGCCCTTGGCCACCCGCTCCAGCGAGATGTCGATCAGCGGCCGCATGAAGCCGTCGAGCTTGTCCTTCGGGCAGTGGTCGGTGTGCAGCGCCACCGTGACCGGATATTTGGCGGCCACCACCCTGGCGTATTCGGCCAGCGCCGTCGCGCCCGTGACCATGTCTTTCACCGTGGTGCCCGACAGGAAGTCGGCGCCGCCGGTGGAGACCTGCACGATGCCGTCGCTCTCGGCCTCGGCGAAGCCCCGCAGGGCGGCGTTCAGCGTCTGCGATGAGGTCACGTTGATCGCCGGGTAGGCGAATCCGCCGGCCTTCGCCCGGTCGAGCATCTCAGCGTAGACCTCTGGAGTCGCTATAGGCATGATTCATCTCCCTGAGAAGTAAACGGCTTCGCGCGAGCCCAGTATCCCGGCTCCCTACCCCGCGTGGTAGAGACAACGCGACCTCATTGGTCATCTGGCGCCTCTCCAGTACAGGTAGGCTCTCCTGGTGGACTGGCTTTGGAACCTCCTGGACCCGACGTGGTGGCTGACGATTCTCGGCGCTTTCGCCACGGTCGGCGTTCTGGCGATCATCTTCGCCGAAACCGGTTTGCTGCTCGGGTTCTTTCTGCCCGGCGACTCGCTGCTGGTGGCGGCGGGAATTTTCAGCTCGGCGGCGGTGGCCCAGGGAATGGGCATCACCCCGCTTTCGCTGCCCGTGCTGCTGATCGGCACGCCGCTGTGCGCGGTCGCGGGCGCCCAGCTCGGGCATTTCCTGGGGGCCCGGTTCGGCCGCAGGATGTTCGACAAGCCGGATTCACGGTTGTTCAAGCGCGAGCACGTGCTGCGGGCCGAGGAGTTCTTCGAGAAGTTCGGCCCCGCGAAGGCGGTGGTGCTGGCGAGGTTCGTGCCGATCGTCCGCACGTTCATGAATCCGGTGGCGGGCGTGCTGGAGATGCCGGCCAAACGTTTCCTCGTCTGGAACGTCATCGGCGGCATCGTCTGGACCGAAGGGCTCATCCTGCTGGGCAACGCCCTCGGCAGAGAGGTCGATCCCAAGCAGATCGACAAGTACATCCTGCCCGGCGTCTTCCTCATCGTGTTCATCTCGATCATCCCGATCATCGTCGAAGTGATCAAGAAGCGCAGGGGTGACAAGGTCGCCGCCGTCCCCGGCGGCAGGCACCGGGTGACCAACGGCCGGCACTAGCCGCGACGGCGGATCAACCGCTGTACGCTCCCCCTGTGGGACGCCACAGGTCAGATCCGATGGGCATGGCCCGATTAGCCCTCACCGTCCTGGCGGCCGGAGCCGTGGTGACACTGCTGGTCATCGGCGGTCGCGCGCTGCTCGTGTCGCCGGGCGGGCAGGCCCCTGAACGCGAGCGCGCCTCCGCTCCGGCCACCGGCCTCGCCACCGCCCCGGCCTCCGACGCCACCGCGCGGATGCCGACCGTGCGCATCGAGTGCCTGGCGGAGACCTGCCCCCTGGTCACCGTACGCGTGCCGGGCGGTGACGTGCTCTACCACCACGAGATGACCGGGGGCGAGGAGCTCAACTACTTCGAGCCCGAGCTCGACGTGGTGCTCAGCGACGCGGGCACGGTGCGGGTCACCGAGAACGGCAAGCCGCGCGAGCAGGGCGAGAGCGGAAAGAGAGAGGCGTTCACCGTCCGGGAGCCCGGCTAGAGCCCCAGGTCGTCGAGCGTGTAAGCGGTGCGGTAGTCGAGGCCCTCACTGGTGACGCGCTCCGTGGCGCCCCTGTCGACGATCGTCGCCACCGCCACCACCTCGGCCCCGGCCTCCCGCAGCGCCTCCACGGCCGTCAGCGGCGAGGCGCCCGTCGTCGAGGTGTCCTCGACGGCCAGCACGCGCCGCCCCTTCACCTCTGGCCCCTCGATCCTGCGCTGCATGCCGTGCGCCTTCTGCGCCTTGCGCACCACGAACGCGTCGAGCGTGCGCCCGCGCGCCGCCGCCGCGTGCATCATCGCGCCCGCCACCGGGTCGGCCCCCAGCGTGAGGCCGCCCACCGCGTCGTATTCCAGGTCGGCGGTCAGGTCGAGCATCACCCTGCCGACGAGCGGCGCGGCCACCCCGTCGAGCGTGATGCGCCGCAGGTCGAGGTAGAAGTCGGCCTCCTTGCCCGAGGAGAGCGTGACCTTGCCGTGGACGATGGCCTTGCTCTTGATCTCGGCCAGCAGGTTGTCGCGATCCGTCATGCGCCCAAGCTTATGGCCCGCTCGTGATCGCCTCCCCGCACCCGGTTTAGCCGTGACAGGTAATGCGGAATGTATGCGCGGGGCAACCCTTCGTAATCGTGGAGCCGATCAGGGGTGTCGAATTGCCGCAAAGCGATGCAAGCCTGCTACAGGCCGCCCGACAGGGCGATGCCACCGCCTACGGGCGGCTCTACGAGCGGCACGTGGCCGCGGCCCGTGCCATGGCCCGGCAGCTCGTACGGCGCGCCGAGGCCGAGGACGTCGTCACCGAGGCGTTCACCAAGATCCTCGATCTCGTGGGCAGGGGCGGCGGGCCGGAGTCCGGCTTCCGCACCTACCTGCTGACCGTGGTACGGCGCACGGTCCACGACCGTTCCAAGCTGGCGGGCAGCCAGGCGGGCGAGGTCGAGGAGTACGACCCGGCGGTGCCGTTCGTCGATCCCGCGCTCGCCGGGCTGGAACGGTCCCTGATCGCCAGGGCGTACCTGTCGCTGCCCGAGCGCTGGCGGGCGGTGCTCTGGCACACGCAGGTGGAGAGGTGCAAGCCGGCCGCGGTGGCTCCGCTGCTCGGGTTGTCGGCCAACGGCGTGGCCGCGCTGGCGTACCGGGCCAGGGAGGGGCTGCGGCGCGCGTACCTGCAGATGCACCTCGGCTCCGCGCCGCCGCACGACTGCCGACCCGTGCTCGGCAAGATGGGCGCCTACGTCAGGGGCGGGCTGGCCAGGCGCGAGGCGAGGGCCGTCGAGCGGCACGTGGACGGCTGCGAGGAGTGCCACGGGGTGATCCTGGAGCTCACCGACGTCGACCGCGGGCTGCGGGTGCTGGTGGGGCCGTTGATCGCGGGGCCCATGTTCGGCGGGTACGCGGCGGCGCTGGCCAGGCCGGACGCGGCCGAGAGCGGGCCGACCCCGGCGATCCGGCGGCTCTGGCGGGCACGCAGGCGGCAACCCGTCGTGCTGGTCGCCGGCGTGGCCCTCACGGTGGCCGCGGCGGCGTCGTTGTGGCAGACCTCCGGCAGGGCGCCCGACGGCACAGCGGCGACCGAGACGGTGGCCGCCCAGCCGTCGGAGCCCGTACACGCGGTGCGCGTGCCGCCGCACGGCGACGACCCCGAGCGAATGCCGCCGCAGGAGAACCCCGATCAGGCGCCGCCGCGGGGCGGGGAGCCAGAACGGGTGCCGCCACCCCCTGTGGAGCAGGAGCCGGCGGGCCAGGCGCGGCTGCGCGCCACCATCGACGTGCTCGGCGCACTCGTACGCGCCCAACCCGGCATCGTCGGCCTGCGGCTGCGCAACTACGGAGGGCGGCCGAGCGACAAGCTGACGGCTCACGTGACCCTGCCGCCGGGTGTGACGCTCATGCCGCCCGCGCGCCGCGGACTTCCGGCCGTCGTGGGGCCCGCTGACAGCTGGGAATGCCGTCCCTCGGTGGGCGGCGCCCGCTGCACCAGGGAGCCGCTGGCGGCAGGGCGTGCGACGGCGGTCTTCCTGCGGGTGACGGTGGCCCAACGAGCTCCGCGGAGCACGGGCCCCGCCGCGCGGGTCGACGCGGGCCCGCTGCAGGTCAGGGCGCGGGCCGGCAAGGGAGTGCGCGCGACGGGCGCGCCGGCCAGGTTCGCCGCCGACGGGAAGGTGACGGTCAGGGCGGTGGGCAACGCGCTGCTGAGCTGCCCAGAGGAGAGCCCCGGCTGCGAGCAGGCCCGGGGTCGCGAGGGCGGCAGGCGCGACAACGACCTCTGGCCGATGGTCGCGGTGGACCGGGACGACACCCTCGCCACCGGCGCCTCCAGCGGGGCGAGGTTGTCGCTGCCGAAGGGCGGCAGGGTCGTGTGGGCCGGGCTCTACTGGTCGGCCGGTGGTGCGAGCACCGGGCCCATCAAGTTCAGGCCCCCGGGGCGGCGCAAATATGCGGCGATCCGGCCCAGCCACGTGGCCGTGCGCGAGCTGCCCCAGGGCCCGGCCTACCACGCGTTCGCCGACGTCACGGGGCTGGCGGCGGGCGCACGCAGGACCGGCGTGTGGTGGGCGGCCGACGCTCCCATGGAGGAAGGGGCCTCGCGCCACGCGGGCTGGAGCCTCGTGCTGGTCGTGACCGATCCGGCGCAGCCGTACAGCCAGGCCATGGTGCTCGACGCGGCCACCGTGGTCGGCGGTCCCGTCCGCCGGGTGCGCCTTCCGCTGGGCGGGCTGCGCCCCGCCGCGACCCCCGCCAGGGCCGCGCTGGTGACGTGGGAGGGCGACGCCGATCTGAAGGGCGACAAGGTCTCGCTCGGGTCCGGCGCGCTGCGGCCGGCGGGCGGCGACCGCGATCTCGCGAACGTCTTCGACGGGTCGTCGGGTGGTGTGGCGGAGATGACGTTCGGCGTCGACGTCGACACGGTCAGCGCCGGGCTCGGAGCGGATCCCTGGCTGACGATCGCGACGGGCAAGGACGCCGTACTGTTCGGAGCCGCGGCCATAAGCGTGCGAGCACGGTCGTGACCATAATCAGGACAAAATGGTACCGTCGGCCTGAGTGGTCCGGCGCGATGGCGGCTGAGGGGCGAATCGTCGGGATTAACCTTCGCACGATCACCCGCTTTCATTACCCTGAGAGAGGGCCGCCGAGTCCGGTCTCTGACGGTGCAGAGCCAGCAAGGTCGGACCACCAGGAAAGGGGCGGTGTCAGTGGATCGCTGTGCGCTGTTCGTGGACGCCGGCTATCTGCTGGCTGATGGCGCGATGGCCGTGCACGGCACGCGTCATCGTGAAGCGGTTTCCTGGGACTATCCGGGTCTGCTCCAGCTGATGACCAGCCTGTCACGCGAGCGCACCGGCCTGCCGCTGCTGCGGTGCTACTGGTACGAAGCGACCGTCGAAGGCCGCCGCACACCCGAGCACGACGCGCTGGCCGACATACCGGGTCTCAAGCTCAGGCTGTCCCGCATGCGGCCGGGCCGGCGCGAGGGCGTGGACGCCCAGGTGCATCGCGATCTCATGACCCTCGCCCGCAACAACGCCATCTGCGACGCTGTGGTCCTGAGCGGCGACGAGGACCTCACGCAGGTCGTGTGCGACGCCCAGGATCTCGGCATCAGGGTGAGCGTCATCCACATCGCGGCCGAAGGCAGTTGGGCCGTGTCGCGCTCGCTGCGGCAGGAGTGCGACGACCTGGTCGAGTTGGGCGCCGTCCACCTGCGGCCGTACGTCAGCCTGGTCAGCGGCGCCGCCGAGGCGGCCAACGGGCACCACCAGCCGATCAGCAACGGGCAGGCCACCCACTCGCTGCCGCCCGGGCAGAGCTCCACGCCGTCGCTGCCCTCGTTGCCGCAGGCGCCGCCGTCCGGCAGCCACGCCACCGGCGGCCATGCGTCGGGTGGTCATGCGTCGGGTGGTCATGCGTCGGGTGGTCATGCGTCGGGTGGTCATGCGTCGAGTGGTCATACCTCGGGCGGCCACGCCACCGGTGGTCATGCGGCGGGCAGCCACGCCTCGGGGAGTCATGCCACCGGGAGCCACTCCGGCAGTCACGCCGCCGGCGGTTCCACCGCGGCGAGCCAGCCGTCGTCCAACGGGCCCTCGCCGTCGGGGCAAGGCCAGTCGTCCCCGCCTCCGGTGCTGCCCACGTACACCAACTACCAGCCCGAGCCGCAACCGCAACAGCAGCAGCCGGCCACGCCGCCGCCCTCAGCGCCCGCGCAGCCGCAGCAGCCCAGCACCGGCCAGTTCTCCTCGCCGACCAGCGGCGGCTACCAGCAGTCGCAGCACGGCCCCTACACCGGTCCGCAGCCCGCGCCGATCACGCCGTCGGCCTCGACGGCCGGCACCACCACGCTGTCCGACGCGGTCAAGGCCGCGCACCGGGAAGGGCACGACTTCGGCGAGTCGGTCGCGCGGGACGCGCCCGCGCTCTGGCTGGAGGCGGTGCTGGCCCGCAAGCCGCGCATGCCCTCCGACCTGGAGGCGCGGTTGCTGCAGGGGTCGTCGCTGCCGATCGACTTCCTGCTGCACGACGAGGTGCGCCACGCCCTGCGCCGCGGCTTCTGGGACGCACTCGAACGCGCTCGCCAATGACCCCTCGACATCAGCGCGCATAGCACCCCGCGGGCCCCTGGCGTCAGGACAGGGCGTCGAAGCCCGCTCGCAAGCTGCTCACCCGGTCCGTCAGGTCGGCCAGCGGCGCCGCCAGTGCGGGGTCCTGGGACTTGCGGGCCAGCTCACGCACCCTGGCCAGCTCGTCCTCCACGGCCGTGAGCCGCCGCGACAGCTCGGGCAGCACCGCCGCGTGGTCGCCGGCGCCGGGCGGCAGCTCGCCGGTCAGGCGATCCCTGAGCAGGGACGCCTGCTCCGCCAGGCGCTTGTTCATGTTGTACAGCTCGGTGAACACCGACACCTTCGCCCGCAGCACCCAGGGGTCGAACGGTTTGGTGAGATAGTCGACCGCGCCCGCCGCGTAGCCGCGGAAGGCGTAGTCGGGGGCGCTGTCGACGACGGTCAGGAAGATGATCGGGATGTTCCTGGTGCGTTCGCGCCGCTTGATGTGCGCGGCCGTCTCGAAGCCGTCCATGCCGGGCATGCGCACGTCGAGCAGGATGAGCGCGAACTCCGTGTTGAGCAGCGCCTTGAGAGCTTCCTCGCCGGACCTGGCGCGTACGGGCACCAGGTCGAGGGAGCTGAGGATGGCCTCGAGGGCGATCAGGTTTTCCTCGCGGTCATCTACCAGGAGGATCTTCGCACGGTCTGTCACCGATCACGACCCTTCGGCTGGTGAGTCGGACGCGGCACCGCGTCCCCGGCTGAGCCAGCCGCGCAGGCGTTCGAGCAGGCGGTCCACGTCGACCGGCTTGGGCACGTAGTCGGACGCGCCCGAGGCGATGCTCTTCTCCCGGTCGCCCCGCATGACCTTGGCTGTGAGCGCGATGATCGGCAGATCGGCGAACTGGGGCATGCGCCGGATCGCCGACGTCGTCGCCCAGCCGTCCATCTCCGGCATCATGATGTCCATCAGCACGAGCGCGACATCCTCGTTCCGTTCGAGCTGCTCGATCCCCTCGCGACCGTTTTCAGCGTAGACGACCGTGGAACCATGTCGCTCCAGCACGCTCGTCAGCGCGAAGACGTTGCGGATGTCGTCGTCGACGATGAGGATCTTCGCGCCGGCGAGCGGATCGTCGCCCTGCCACTGCGCGGGCGTCTCGGTCGGCGTCTCGACCAGCTCGGGCATCGGCAGGTCGAGCGGCATCGGCGGCTCGGGCGCCGGCGCGGTGGGCTCCTCCGCCGGCTTGGTCATGAGCTGCCTGCGCGCGGCGCCGCCGTCGGTCACGGCCAGCGGGCCGGTGTAGGAGGCCGGCAGGTAGAGGGTGAACGTGCTGCCCTTGCCGAGCTCGCTGTCGACGTGGATCTCGCCGCCGAGCAGCCGGGCGATGTCACGGCAGATGGCCAGGCCCAGGCCCGTGCCGCCGTATTTGCGGCTCGTGGTGCCGTCGGCCTGCCGGAACGCCTCGAAGATGACGTCCCGCTTGTCGGGGGCGATGCCGATGCCGGTGTCGATCACCTGGAAGGCGAGCAGGTCGTCGGCGTCGTGCAGGGTGTCGTCGTCGAACTGCACCCCGGTGGGCGGGGTGGAGATGCGCAGCTTCACCTCGCCCCGCGGCGTGAACTTCACCGCGTTGGAGAGCAGGTTGCGCAGCACCTGCTGCAGGCGCTGCTCGTCGGCGCGCAGCTCCTGCGGCACGTCGGGCGCGACCTCGACGCTGAACGACAGCCCCTTGTCCTGTGCCAGCGGCGCGAACGCCGCCTCCAGCAGGTCGACCATCTTGGGCAGCGACACCTGGATGGGGTGGATGTCCATCCGTCCCGCCTCGACCTTCGACAGGTCGAGCATGTCGTTGATGAGCTGGAGCAGCGCCGAGCCCGCGCTGTGGATCGTACGGGCGAACTCGACCTGCTGCGAGGTCAGATTGCCCTCGGCGTTCTCGGTCAGCAGTTTGGCCAGCACCAGCAGGCTGTTGAGCGGCGTGCGCAGCTCGTGAGACATGTTGGCGAGGAACTCGGACTTGTAGCGCGAGGACACCGCGAGCTGCTCGGCGCGCTCCTCCAGGGTGCGGCGGGCCTGCTCGATCTGGAAGTTCTGGATCTCGATCGCGCGGTTCTGCTTGGCCAGCAGCGCCGCCTTGTCCTCCAGCTCGGCGTTGGACCTGCGCAACTCCTCCTGCTGGCGCTGCAGCTCGTCGGAGCGCTCCTGCAGCTCTCTGGTGAGCCGCTGCGACTCGGTCAGCAGGTCTTCGGTGCGGGAGTTGGCGATGATCGTGTTCATCGTGACGCCGATGGTCTCGACGAGCTGCGTCAGGAAGTCGAGGTGCACCTCGCCGAACGGCGTGAACGAGGCCAGCTCGAGCGCGCCGAGCACCCGGCTTTCGAACAGGATGGGCAGCACGACGATCTGCGCGGGTGTGGACCTGCTGAGCCCGCTGTCGATGGTGATGAACTCCGGCGGCACGTCGTCGAGGATGATGTGCCGGCCCTCGGCTGCCGCCTGGCCGACGATGCCCTGGCCGATCGCGAAGCGCTGGCGTGGCCCCCGGTCGGGGCGCACGCCGTAGCCGCCGATCAGCATCAGCTCGTGGTCGCCCTCGGGGTCGATGCTGTAGAAGGCGCCGTAGCGGGCCGACACCAGCGGGGTCAGCTCGCTCATCGTGAGCTTGGCGACCTCGAGGAGGTCGCGGTGGCCCTGCATGAGCCTGGAGATGCGGGCCAGGTTGGACTTGAGCCAGTCCTGTTCCTGGTTGGCCTGGGTGGTCTCGCGGAGGTTGGCCACCATCGAGTTGATGTAGTCCTTCAGCTCCGCCAGCTCGCCCTGCGCCTCGACGGCGATCGAGCGGGTGAGGTCGCCGCGCGCCACGGCGCTGGTCACGGTGGCGATGGCGCGCACCTGCGTGGTGAGGTTGCCGGCCAGCTCGTTGACGCTCTCGGTGAGCCGCTTCCACGTGCCCTCGACGCCCTCGACCCGGGCCTGGCCGCCGAGCTGGCCTTCCGAGCCGACCTCGCGGGCGACTCGGGTGACCTCGGAGGCGAACGACGACAGCTGGTCGACCATGCGGTTGATGGTGGTCTTCAGCGCGAGGATCTCGCCCTGGGCGTCGACGTCGATCTTGCGGGTGAGGTCGCCGTTGGCGACCGCGGTGGTCACCTCGGCGATGTTGCGCACCTGGTAGGTCAGGTTGTTGGCCATGAAGTTGACGTTGTCGGTGAGGTCCTTCCAGACGCCCGACACGCCCTGCACCCGGGCCTGGCCGCCTAGCTGCCCCTGCGTGCCCACCTCACGGGCGACTCGGGTGACCTCGTCGGCGAACGACGACAGCTGGTCGACCATGGTGTTCAGGGTGTCCTTCAGCTGGAGGATCTCGCCCTGCGCGTCAACGGTGATCTTCCTGGACAGGTTGCCCTGCGCCACCGCGGACGACACCGCCGCGATCTGGCGCACCTGCGAGGTCAGGTTGTTGGCCATGGAGTTGACGTTGTCGGTGAGGTCCTTCCAGACCCCGGACACGCCGCGCACCTGCGCCTGGCCGCCGAGCTGGCCCTCCGTGCCCACCTCGCGGGCGACTCGGGTGACCTCGGAGGCGAACAACGACAGCTGCTCGACCATCGTGTTCATGGTCGACTTGAGCTCGAGGATCTCGCCCTGGGCGTCGACGTCGATCTTGCGGGTGAGGTCGCCGTTGGCGACGGCCGTGGTCACCTGGGCGATGTTGCGCACCTGGTAGGTGAGGTTGTTGGCCATCGAGTTGACGTTGTCGGTGAGGTCTTTCCAGACGCCCGACACGCCCTTCACCTCGGCGCGGCCGCCCAGCTTGCCCTCGGTGCCCACCTCGCGGGCGACTCGGGTGACCTCGTCGGCGAACGACGACAGCTGGTCGACCATGGTGTTCAGGGTGTCCTTCAGCTGGAGGATCTCGCCCTGCGCGTCAACGGTGATCTTCTTCGACAGGTTGCCCTGGGCCACCGCCGTCGCCACGGTCGCGATGCTGCGCACCTGGGAGGTGAGGTTGTTGGCCATGAAGTTGACGTTGTCGGTGAGGTCTTCCCAGACCCCGGACACGCCGGGCACCTGCGCCTGACCCCCGAGCTGGCCCTCGGTGCCCACCTCGCGGGCGACTCGCGTCACCTCTTCCGCGAAGCCGGAGAGCTGGTCGACCATCGTGTTGACGGTGTTCTTCAGCTCGAACATCTCGCCCACGGCGTCGACCGTCACCTTGCGGCTCAGGTCGCCCTTGGCCACCGCGGTGGTCACGACCGCGATGTCGCGCACCTGCGCGGCCACGCGGGACGACATCGTGTTGACGGCCTCGGTGAGGTCGCGCCAGCTGCCCGACATGCCCCGCAGGTTGGCCGACCCGCCCAGCCGGCCCTCCGTGCCCGCCTCGCGCGCGACCCTCGTCACCTCGGTGTTGAACAGCGCGAGCTGGTCGACCATGCCGTTGATGGCCTTGCCCAGCCGCCGCACCTCGCCGCGCGCCGTGCGGTCGAGGTCGATGCGCCGTGACAGATCGCCCTTGGCCACCGCGTCGATGACGTCGGCCGCGCCGCTCACCGGGCTGACCAGCGCGTCGATCAGGATGTTGACCGACTCGACGCTCTCCGCCCAGGCGCCGACGCCGGGACCGGGGGTCAGCCGCTCTCCGAAGCGGCCTTCCTTGACGACTTCCTTGCGTACGCGTACGAGCTCGTTGGAGAGATGCTCGCGCCGGTCGGCCACTTCGTTGAGCAGCAGCCGCACCTCGCTGAGTATCCCGGGAGGGGCATGAGGGACCCGTCGCCGGAAGTCGCCGTCCCGCCAGGAGAACAGGGTCTCCAGGATGGGAACGAGATCCGACTCGGTGTACGTCCTCTCCTCCGGGGTTAGCGTGGCTTTGGCCGTGGTCATGGGGCCTCCTTCACTCGCGGCGTGCTCCGGCGAGTGATTCAAGTCTGTCACGATGAGTAGCTCGTAGTCCTGTCCTTGGATTTACCCCAAGTCAACGGGAAGTGTGGTAGGCACGTTGGGATGACTGCTTCTCCCCATGCGGTGCTCGCTGCGACGTTCGCGCCCGGCGGGACCGCTGTGACCGCTGCGATGAGGTTCACGCGCGAGGTGATGACCGCGTGGGCCACCAGTGGCGTGCTCCACACCGCGGAGCAGGTCGCGGGAGACTTGGCCGAGCAGGTCGCCGACGAGCCGTTTGAGGTGATTTGGAAGCATTTTGGGGACGCCGTGCAGGTCGAGTTGCGGCAGCAAAACCTCTCCCAGAGTGATCCAAAGGCTCCTTCCGCGAATGTCGAAGAGTGGGGAGTCACCTTCGCGGGTGATTCCCGTGTCCACTGGGCTAGGATCACGGTACCCGGCTCGGCGGACAGAGTGGCAGCCGAATGGCTGGAGGAAAGTTCCAGAGGTCCCCACTGGCTGGGGTTCCTGGCCGACGCGAGTGACCTGCTGGCGGGCACGCTCGATCCCGACATGGTCCCCGCGATCGTCGCCCAGGTCGTGGTGCCGCGGTTGTCCAGCTGGTGCGCCGTCTACACCTCCGACAACGCCGTGGGCCCGCTGCGGCTGGTCTACCTCTGGCACGCCGACGAGGCCAGGATCGACGGCCTGCGCGAGCAGCTCGACGGCATGCACGTCGACGGCGCCGACACCAGGGTCACCTCCGCGTTCCACGTGAACGACTCGCACGTCCTCGCGGTGCCGCTCACCGCGCGCGGCCGCAGCCTCGGCATGATGTGCCTGGGCCGCCCCGACCGCTTCCCCGACGAGGTCATCCAGTTCGCCGAGGACATCGGCAGGCGCGCCGCGCTCGCCATGGACAACGCCAGGCTCTACGCCCAGCAGGCGGCCGCCAACCGCGCGCTCCAGCGCAGCCTGCTGCCGCCCAACGAGCCCGAGGTCCCCGGCCTCGACTACGGCGTCATCTACGAACCCGCCGGTGAGGCCAACGAGGTCGGCGGCGACTTCTACGACCTGTTCAAGGCGGGCGACGGGTCGTGGCGCTTCGCGATCGGCGACGTCTGCGGCACCGGCCCCGAGGCCGCCGCCGTGACCGGCCTCGCCCGCCACACGCTGCGGCTGCTCGCCAGGGAGGGCTACGGCGTCGCGGCCGTGCTCGGCCGGCTCAACCAGGCGATCCTCGAGGAGGGCGAGCGGGCCAGGTTCCTCACGTTGCTGCACGGCGAGATCACGCCGGTGGAGACCGGGCTGGAGCTGCGCCTGGTGTCGGCGGGCCACCCTGAGGCGCTGCGGCTCAAGCCGAGCGGCAAGGTCGAGGCGGTGACCACCCCGCAGTCGCTGCTGGGGGTCTTCCACGAGGTGATGTTCGAGGCCGACACGATCCGCCTCGACCACGGCGACGTGCTGCTGGCGGTGACCGACGGGGTGACCGAGCGGCGCTCCGGCGGGCGGCTGCTCGATGACGACGGCGGCCTGGCCAAGCTGCTGGCCGAGTGCGCGGGGCTGTCGGCCAGGGCGGTGGCCGAGCGCATCCGCAGGGGTGCGGCCGAGTTCGCCTCCGAGCCGAGCGCCGACGACCTGGCGATCGTGGTGCTGCGCGCCCGCTAGCACGACAGGGCGCCGGTCGTGGTGTTGCGCGGCCGCCGGCACGACAGGCCGGCGATCGTGGCGCGCGTTCGCCGGCACGACGACGTGGCGATCGTGAAGCTCCAAGTACGCCCTTCCGGCTCGGCGGTGGCGTGATGGTGGCAGCCGGAAAGCCCGACGATCAAGCGACGGAGTCGCCCAACTTCTTACGACATGTCAGTGGTTAGTGCAGTTTGACGTGCTTTCGGGCGAAATCGAGCTGGTACGCGATCTGGGTGATGCGCTCCGAGATCAGGAGCGAGCTCGCGGCGGCGTCGTAGGTGTAGACCTCGTGATCGCGCCCGTGCTCGGCCAGCTTGGCCACGTACTTCTCGATCTGGCGCATCGGGCAGCGGGCGTCGTTCTCGCCCGCCAGGATCAGCAGCGGGCTCTGGACCTGCTCGACATAGGTGATGGGGGAGCTGGCCGCGTACCGCTCCGGCTGCTCGTCGGGTGAGCCGCCGAACAACGCCCGGTGGTAGGCCCGCAGGCTCTCCGCCTCGTCCTCGTACGACGTCTGGTGGCAGGCCAGCGGCACCGCCGCGATGCCGGCCGTCCACAGGTCGGGCTGGGTGCCGAGGCCGAGCAGCGTGAGATAGCCGCCCCAGCCCGAGCCCGCGAGCACCATCCGGCCGGGGTCGGAGATGCCGCGCTCGACCACGCACCGGTGCACGGCGGCCACGTCTGCCAGCTCGGTGTGCCCCACGTCGCCGCGGAGCGCGTCGCGCCAGGCCGACCCGTAGCCGGTCGAACCGCGGTAGTTGACCCGCACCACCGCGAACCCGGCGTCCACCCAGGCCGCGACCTCGGGTGAGAAGGCGTCGCGGTCGTGCGCCGCCGGCCCGCCGTGCAGCAGGAAGATCGTCGGGTAGGGCGAGGTGCCGGCCTCGGGCCTGCTGACCAGCGCGTGGATGCGGCCGCCCTCGCCTTCGACGTCGAGGTCCTCCACGGGGACGCTCGGAGGGGCGGGCGGGCCGCTGGAGTTGACCACGACCTGATCGTTGCTCGACCGGATGACCGGCGGGTGGGAGGCGCTGGACCAGGAGTATTCGACATGGCCGCCGGGCCGCGGGGCGGCGTCGTCGATCACGCCGTGCGGCGTCTCGATGAGCTTCAGCACGCCGCCGGCCAGATCGTAGCGGTGCAGGTGGCTGCGGGCGCGGTCGTCGCGCAGGATGAGCAGGCCGCGGCCGTCGTCGTACCACTCGGCCGCCAGGTCGCCGGGGTCCCTCAGCCAGATCTCGCGCTGCTCGCCGGTCACCGGGTCCCACACCAAGGGCTCGTGGCGCCGGCGGCGCTCGTGCAGGGCGAGCAGGCGGCGGTCGCCCATGACCGGGGCGAAGGTGAGGCCGAGGACCCCCTTGCCGGGGCCGTCGTAGAGCTCGCCGACCGTGTCGCCGTTGTGGCGGACGACGCGCAGCGCCGGGTGCCGGTAGTCGGCGTACTCGCCGTGGTTGATGGCGATCAGGGAGCCGTCGAGGGACATGTCGGTCACCCAGTTGGCCTCGGGGTGCTCGTACAGGAGCGTGGCAGGCTCGCCGGCGCGTACCAGGTGGATGTGGAACGCTCCGCCGCTGGCCAGGCTGACTGCCGCGACACCCGTCGCGGACAGCGCGATGCCGCCGGGCTGGCCTGGCGGGATGCCGGGCGCGACCGGCTCGTCGGGGCCGCCGTTGAACGGCTGGCGCCACCACGAGCCGAACTCGTCGCCCTCGGTGTCGGCGAACCAGTAGATCCACTGGCCGGTCGGGTCGATGGCGGCGTACACCGCGCCCCTGGGCCGGTCGGTGACCTGGCGGGTGGTGCCCGACACGCGGTCCCACGCGTAGACCTGCCAGGTGCCGGTGGCGTTGGAACGGTAGATGGAGCGGTTGGGGGCCTGGCGGGCCCAGGACGGCAGCGTCATGCGCGAGGCCCGGAACCTGGCCTGCCAGCGTTCCTCCGCCTTCATCCGGCGCGCTCCCTCCCTGAAGTCCTTCGCCTCGGGGCGATGGATGTCGTCCAGTATTGCGCCTGTGCCGGGGAAATACTTAGAAAATGTGGGGGAATTTCGGACTAAATGCCCCATCAGTAACATCGGTCACGCGGGCCCGTCAAGGAACGGGACTTGATCGGGGAGCGGGTTCATAGATAGACAGGTGAAACGCCGCGCGGGTCGTTACTTTATGACGTCCTTTCGCGACGTTATGGGAGATAAATGAGGCAATTCGCTCATCGAGCGTAGCCGCGTCGGTATGCCACGCACTCGGGCCCATCCCGATCACCTGGGCGATGTCATCGTGCCCCAACTCCATCTCGAACCCCACCGAACGCCGCTCGCGCTCGGCGAACCCCTCGAGGCTCCGAGCCACCCTGCGCTCCTTCTCGTCGTCCACGGAGAGCAGGCCCAGCTCCTCGACCAGCGGGCTCAGATGCGCCCTCGCGGGAGTGACGACCACCGCGACGCCGCCGGGCCGCAGGATCCTGCAGAACTCCGGCCCGTTTCTGGGCGCGAACACGTCGATCACCACATCGGCCACCCCATCCCGGATCGGGAGAGGCCGCCACACGTCGGCCACGAACGCTCCCGCCCTCGGATGCACCCGCGCCGCCCGGCGCACAGCGTGCTTCGACACATCGAATGCCATCCCGATGCCATCGGTCACCGCGTTGAGCGTGGCCGCCAGGTAGTGCCCGGTGCCCGCTCCTGCGTCGACGATCACCGGCGCGGCCCTGCCCTCCGCGCGACGACCCTCGACGATCCCCGGCCCCTGCCCGCGACCAGCCGGCCCCGGGCCGTCACCGGCCTCCAGTTGCGCCCCACGGTACGCCCTCAGCTCGGCGTCGTCACTCTTTTCCGTGGAGGACTCATGTTCTCCCCGCCGAGTGACATGCGCCCGAACGGCTTGCGCCACGGCGTCGGCCAAGGGGGCATAGTGCCCCGCGTCCAGGAAAGCGGCCCGCGCGGCCACCATCGCGGCGGTGTCGGCGGTGCCCGGCGGCCTGGAGCCGACCAGAAGGCTGACGTATCCCTGCCTGGCCATGTCGAACGTGTGCCCCTGCGCGCACCGCACCGTCGCCGCGTCGATCCGCAGCCCCGCACGGCACACGGGACAGCTCAGGTAGTCGACGATGTCAGCCAGCATGCGCCCATTCTGGTGCACGCACGTCACGCGCTCGCTTCCAGGAGGAACGCGGCGTTGGAGGGAGTGGAGCGGAGCTTGCCGACGAGCATCTCGAGCCCTTGCTGCTTCTCCTGCGTGGTGAGCATCCGGCGCAGCCGCCAGATGACCTGCCGCTCCTGCGGGTGCAGCAGGATCTCCTCCCGCCGGGTGCCCGAGGCGTCCAGGTCGACGGCCGGGAACAACCGCCGCTCGGCCAGCTCGCGGGTCAGGTGCAGCTCCATGTTGCCCGTGCCCTTGAACTCCTCGTACAGGCTGTTGTCCATCCGCGAGCCGGTGTCCACCAGCGCGGTGGCGAGGATGGTGAGTGAGCCGCCGCCCTCGACGTTACGGGCGGCGCCGAAGAAGCGTTTGGGCGGGTAGAGGGCGGTGGCGTCGATGCCGCCGGTGAGCACGCGCCCACCGCCGGGCGCCAGGTTGTTGTACGCGCGCCCGAGCCGCGTCAGCGAGTCGAGCAGCAGAACCACGTCCCGCCCCGCCTCGACGAGCCGCTTGGCGCGTTCGATGGCCAGCTCGGCGAGGGCGGCGTGGTCGCGGTCGGGGTGGTCGAAGGTGGAGGAGAAGACCTCGCCGTCGATGGTGGCGCGCATCTCGGTGACCTCCTCGGGCCGCTCGCCCACCAGGAGGACCATGAGGTGCACCTCGGGGTGGTTGCGGGAGATCCCGGCGGCCAGCGCCTGCATCGCCATGGTCTTGCCGGCCTTGGGCGGCGCCACGATCAGGCCGCGCTGCCCCTTGCCGATGGGGGCGAACAGGTCGATGACGCGCGTGCTGAGCGACTCCGTCTCGATGCTGAGCCGTTCTGTCGGGTGGATCGGTGTCAGGTCGGCGAAGCGGGGGCGGTCCCGCCATTGTGCGGCGCCGTTGACGGACTCGACGCCGACCAGCTTGTTGCCGGCGAGGGTGGCGGTCACATGGTCGCCGGGGCGCAGGTCGTACTGGCGGAGCTTGTCGGGTGTGAGGCGTACGTCGCCGGGTCCCGGCAGATGGCCGGCCCGGAGAAATGCGGATTTGTCGCGTACGTCCAGAAGGCCGGTCACATGCCGGACCGACGTGGAGGCACGCTGCCGCGGAATGGTTTGCACAGACATGATGGACCCCTCAGGGGATGCGCCGAACCCATATCGGGTTGGCAGAAAAAGGAACACGAGCCGGGCCCCCGTGAAGCGGGGCAGGGCCGCGAGGTGAAGATCAGCGGAGCCTGAGCTCAACGCTGGTTGGAACATACCACACCATCTGGCCCATGTAACGCCTAGCTCGCTTGGACTATTCCCGGGCCGTTCCCGTGTCTTGACCGGCGAACGCCGGGTAGACGCGTGACAATGTTCTTCTCGACACCGCAGGGCGAGGAAAATTACCGCGCTCGGTGTACCGAAGGACACAACTCCCATCGGCGTAGCGGCGTCATATCTAGTGGCATGCAGGATCCCTGCAACTCGATGGGGGTTCCATGAAGACGAAGAGAGACTTTGGGGGAGCATCATGATGACCGTCAACTGCCCGCGGTGCCACAACGAGCTCGACGAAGGCCCGATCATGTACAGGTGCGCCCACTGCCGCCGCGCCGTCTTCGCCGCCGACGTCGAGAACGAATACGTCCCGCGCGAGCCGGTCGCCGCCTGAGCGAGGGCGTAGCCTTACCGGGTGCCGCACCGATCGATCACCGTGTCCGGCGTCGACGTGACCCCGCTCTGCGACGCCGTCGGCCCCATGGGCCCCGCCATCCGACGCCCGCTCGATGAGATGTTCGCCGGCTCAGGCCTGCCCGACGAGCCCTGGGTCCTGCACTTCCACTGCTACCTGCTGCGTGACGCGGCCGGCCGCCTGACGCTGGTCGACACCGGCATCGGCGGTGTCGACTCACCGGCGGCCACCTGGGCGCCGGTCCCCGGCACGCTGGTCGGTGAGCTCGCCGCCGTGGGGGTGTCGCCCGCCGACATCGGCACCGTGATCCTGACCCACCTGCACGGCGACCACGCTTCGGGCGCGGTCGCGGACGGCAGGCCCGCGTTCGAGAACGCCCGCTACGTGCTCCAGAGGGCCGAGCTCGACGCCGCCGCCGGCCCGATGCTCGACGACGTCGTCACCACGATCAAGGATCAGCTGCACGTCGTCGAGGGCGACGCGGACGTCGCGCCGGGCGTGCGCGTGCACCTCGCACCCGGCCACACCCCCGGACACCAGATCGCCAGGGCCGGCGACGTGGCCATGACCGGCGACCTCGTCCTCCACCCGGTGCAGCTGGACGATCCGCGCCTGCGCTACCTCTACGACGGCGACCAGGAGGCCGCCGCGCGCACCCGCGCGGAGACCCTCGCCGCGCTCCGCGCCGAGCGGGCGATCCTCGCCACCGCGCACTTCAGCGAGCCGTTCCTGCGCCTGTCGCCGGCCGGCGCGACGCCTGTCACCGGCCCTCTCGCCGACCCTGCCGCCGACCCAGCCGCCGGGCCGACCGCCGGGCCCGTCACCGGCCGCTGAGCACCGGCTGGTCGGCCAGGAGCGACGAAGGCAGGGCGACCATCGCGGTCAGCCCGCCGTACGGCGAGGGCGCCAGGGTGACCTTGATGCCGTGCCTGGACGCGAGCCTGCCGACCACGAACAGGCCGAGCCGGTCGCTCTGCGCCAGGTCGAACTCCGGCACCGTCGACAGCCGGTCGTTGAGCTCGTCGAGCTCGACGCGGGGCAGGCCGAGGCCGCGGTCCTCGATCTCGATCATGAGGCCGTGTGCGGTGCTGGAGCTGCGCACGTCCACCTTGGTCTGCGGCGGCGAGAAGAGTGTGGCGTTCTCCACCAGCTCGGCCACCAGGTGGGCCACGTCCGTGACCACCGAGCCCAGTAGGGAGACCGGCGGCGGCTGGAGCACCTCGACCCGCTCGTACTCCTCGACCTCCGCGACGGCCGCGCGCAGCACGTCGTGCACCGGCACCGGGTTGCGCCAGCCGCGCCCCGGCGTCTGGTCGGACAGGATGATGAGGCTCTCCGCGTGGCGGCGCATGCGGGTGGTGAGGTGGTCGAGCTTGAACAGGTCCGCCAGCGTCTCCGGCTCCTCGGCGGCCCGTTCCATGCTGTCGAGCTGCAGCAGTTGCCGGTGCAGCAGCGACTGGTTGCGCCTGGCCAGGTTCACGAAGACCTGGCTGACGCCGTGCCGCAGCTTGGCCTGGCCCAGCGCGGCCTTGACGGCCGTGGACTGCACCTCGTTGAACGCCTGGACGATGTCGCTCACCTCGGAGGTGCTGGTCCTGACCTTCAGCGGCGCAACCTCCTCGGGCGTGGGCGGGTCGACGTTCTTGCGCAGCCGCCTGACCAGCTCGGCCAGCCGAACCTCGGCCAGCTCCGTGGCCGCGTCGCGGAGCCCGGCCAGCTCGCTCACCAGGCGCCTGCGGAAGCGCAGCGAGAGCACGATCGAGGCGATGACGGCGATCAGGCCCACGCCGCCCGCCACGCCGAGCTTGACCAGCATGCCGATGGCCGTCGGCGTGACCCGGGCGGTGATGCCCCGCACGGCCGCGCTCTGGTTGCCCTCGACGGCCTTCCACAGGTTCTGGGCGTCGACGGGCCAGGTGGCCGCCGTGGGCGGCAGGCCGATGGTGGAGGTTTGCGTGCGGATGGTGTCCTCGGTACGGACGAACTCCCGGTAGACGGGCGACGCGGACAGCCGCTCGTACGGGCCGCGCAGTTCGTCGTCGAGGTGGGAGAGCGCCTGGGAGTAGAGCAGCCGCCTGGTGGCGACCATGGCCGTGAACGCCCCCCGCTCCCTGGGCTCCACCTTGCCCTTGGCGAGCACCACCGCGATCACGGCCTGCTCCCTGGACAACATGTCCTTGGCCTCGCCGAGCATCGTGATGGCCCTGGCCTGCTTGTAGAGGGACATGTCGGGCACCAGCACCATGGCGTCGTACATGCGGAAGGACGCGTCGACGATCTGGCTGTAGCCCTCGACGATGTCGAGCGGCGCGGTCGTGCCGCCGTCGACCGCGCGCCGGAGGTCGGGGAGCCCGCCGAGCTTGGCGTTCAGCGCGTTGAGCTGCGTGCTCATGGCGGGCGTCAGGTCCTGCTGGGCCCTGGTCAGCCTGCGGAACGTGGCCATGGCCTGGTCGGTGGACTTGCGCTGCTGGGCCACCTTGCCGGCGCCCTTGCCCGTGGCCAGGAACTGCGTCGAGACGAGCCGCTCGTTCTGCAGGTGGATGTTGACCTGTTCAGACGGGATGGCCAGGTTGCCCGCCAGGTCGTTGATCGCCAGCAGCCGGACGCCGTCGCCGCCGGTCAGCCCTGCGGCGAACGCCCACAGGCCCACGAGGGACAGCAGCGGGACGAGGAGGAGGATGAGAATTTTCAGCGCGATGGGGCGGCCACGCGTGGGGGGCATGCGACCTCCGGGTGCATGATGAGATCGCCTCGCAGAGTACACCCCCCTTTGGAAGGATTTCTGTGCGTCTCCCGCGTTCTTTTTCCGGCTGGACCATCGCGGTCTTCGGCTTCCTCGCCTTCGCCCTCGGCCTGCTCGGTCTGATCTCTCCTGACACTCTGCTGGTCATGCTGGGTTTCGAGGTGCTCGACACCAGGCCGCCGGGGGACTACACGCTGGTCTACATGGCCGCTTCGTCGATGGCGGCGGTCAACATGGGCGTCTACTACGTCTTCGCGGCATCGGCGGACTACACCCCGTTCTTCCGCTGGACGGTGCCGTTCCGGCTGGTGACGTTCGCGGTGTTCACCACGCTGGTGCTGACGGGCGCGGCGCCGGGCAAGTTCTTCGGCGTCGGGCTCTGGGAGGGGATCGGCGCGCTGATCACGGGGTTCGCGCTCTGGCGTGAGGGCAACCTGCTGCCCGCACGCCAGAGCGTGAACGCCTGACCAGCATCACGGACTCGTGTCCTGGGGTCCGCGCGACACGAGGCGGTCACCGGATGAGCCGTCGCGTTCGAGCTTGCGTTCCAGATCGCGTTTCTCGTCCTCCAGCTGGGCCACCCGGCTGGAGGCCTCGGCCTTGGCGTTGCGAAGCCTGCGGCGCTGCCTTGCGGTCCTGCGGGACCACGAGCCGATCAGCCAGAGCCCCGCGAGCAGGACGGCCGCGACAGCCGCCCCCGCGAGGAACATCTCCAGGTGATTGGGCTCGAAGGTGTATCCGAAGAGGATGTACCTGGCGCTCTCCTCGGTGAGGATCAGTGCGGCGGCGGCGCCGGCGAGCAGGACCAGAAGCACACCTAAAAAGATCATCCAAACTCACCCCTTGTCGTCAGAGTGGGTTTCCCCTGCCCTGTCGGCGGAGGGATATGCGCCATGATGGTCATCATGAGACCTGGACCGGGCGAGGTGCTGCACTTCTCCGAGGACCCGACCATCGAGCGGTTCGTGCCGCATGTCGCGCCGACGTCCGTACGGACCGAGCCCTACGTGTGGGCGGTCGGCCACGACCGGTGCCCCGACTACTGGTTCCCCCGCGACTGCCCCCGGGCGATGGCGTGGGCCGGCCCGCGCACCACCCAGGAGGACCTCGACCGGATCGTCGGCTCGGCCTGCGGCGATCGGGTGCACGCCGTCGAGTACGGCTGGCTGCGGGCCATCATGGACGTCCGGCTCTACGCCTACCGGCTCCCGGCCGACGACTTCAAGCCCATCGGCGATCCGCCGCACGCCGTGGTGGCGACCGTCCCCGTGGTGCCGCTGGGCCCGCCCGAGCCGGTCTCCGACCTGTTCGAGCTGCACGAGGAGGCCGGCATCCAGCTCAGGGTGATGGCCGACCTGTGGCCGTTCTGGAACGAGGTGACGGCGAGCACGCTGGAGTTCAGCGGGATCAGGATGCGCAACGCTCGTCGATGAGCGCTCGCAGCGTCTCCAGCCGCATCGAGCCGGGCGGCAGCTTCTCGCGGGCGGCCCTGTTGGCCTCGCTCCGCAGCACCTCGTTGACGGGGGTGGGCACGCCGTGCAGCCGGCCGAGCAGGACGATCTCGCCGTTGAGGTAGTCGGCCTCGATCGAGCCGCTGCCCCTGGCCAGGCTCTGCCACGACGACCCGCCGCCGCGCTCGGCGCCCTCGACCGGGCGGATGTCGACCCGCCGGCCGCGCACCTCGGCCTCCTCCTCGTTCGTCGAGTAAGCGATGCCGGCCGTGTCGAGCACGGTCATGGCCTCCACCCTGGCCCGCGTGACCACCTCGACGAATCCGTCCACGCGGCCGAGCAGCGCCTCGACGGCGTTGCCCAGGTTGCCGATCAGTTTGCCGTGCTTCCAGCGCATCACGTCGGGGACGGCCCGCCCGACGAGTCCGTGCTTGCCGAGGTCGGTGGCGATCTGCTCGGCGAGCTCGTCCACACCCTGTGGATAGCGCCCGACGTGCAACATGCCGGAGTACGGGTGGCCGTTCGCGGTCACCACGCCGGGCTGCAGATGTTCGGCGGGCAACCACACGCACATGCCGTAGACGTGCTCGAACCGCCGCAGGGCCATGCGCTCGTTGGCGACGCCGTTCTGGGCGCAGACCACGGGCAGGCCGACCGGCCATGGGCCGAGTGCGGCGATGGTGTCCTGCGACTTGGTGGCCAGGATCAGCACGTCGCCGTCGCGGGTGGGCACGGGGCCGTCGGCGGTGGGGATGTCGAGGGTTTCGGTGGATTCAGGGGTGATCAGGCGCAGGCCGTCACGCTTGAGCGCGTCGTGGTGAGCGCCTCTCGCGATGAGCAGGACGTCGTGGCCGCCTTGGAAGAGCCGGGCCCCGATGGTTCCCCCGACTGCTCCCGCTCCGATCACTATGTAGCGCATTGTCAGAGAATGTCACTATTAACGTGGTCGGCGCCACCGGCTCACTTCGCCAGGGCCACCTGCGTCTGGGCCGTGACGGCGCTGCCGCGACCGCGCTCGCGCAGGATCGTTCTGAGCACGCGCCAGCCGTCGCGCAGCGCGTGCAGGTTGCTCTCGCCGTGGATGCGGGAGCGCTCGTGGCTGGGGACCTCGCGGATGACGAGGCCGGCCTGGGCGGCCCGGACGTTCATCAGGGTCTCGATCTCGAAGCCGTCGCAGTCGAGGTCGAGGGCGTCGAGGTGGCGGGTCCAGAAGGCGTTGTAGCCGTAGCAGAGGTCGGTGTAGCGGGTGCCGTAGAGGAGGTTCGTCAGCCCGGTGAGGACCTTGTTGCCGAGCGAGCGGATCGGACTGAGGTCGTCCGAGCCGCCACCAGGGGCGTACCTGGAGCCCTTGGCGAAGTCGGCGCCGTTGACGAGCGTGGCGACGAACGAGCGGATCTCCCGGCCGTTGGTGGAGCCGTCGGCGTCGATCATGACGATGATGTCGCCGCGTGCGGCCTGGAAACCCTCGATGAGGGCGTTGCCCTTGCCGCGCCGTGTCTGCGTGACGACCCGCAGGTCGGGGCGCAGCCCGCGCGCCACGGCGACGGTGTCGTCGGTCGAGTTGCCGTCGACCAGGATCACCTCGTCGATCCATTCGGGCAGCGTGGCGAACACGTGAGGGAGGTTGTCGGCCTCGTTCATCGCGGGAACGATGACGCTGACGCTGGCGGCGAAAGGCTGGTTGTTCATGGCAGAAAAATCCCCCCTTTCGCATGCAGTTCACTTGACGATTCCTTGCATGGGTCAGGGTTCTTATCGATCGCCTCCTATTTGAGCCTCTATAACCCGAGAGATAATCTCGTTCACGGTTTCTTCCGGGCTCTGCCGGGAGGTGTCGAGCCACAGGCCGAGGCGCGGCGTCTCGTCGCGCAACACGGTGTCCAGCTGGGCTATCGTCCATCCGCCCGCGTAGCCGCGCTTGCCGCGCGCCCGCTCGCGGCGCTCCACGGCCGCCGGGTCGGGAGCGAGAACGACGACCTGCAAGGGCCGAGAACGGACCATTTTCGTGAACCGCTCCAAATCCCCACCAATAACGACGTCCTGAACAATTGATGTGAATCCGGCTTCGCAATACATGTCCGCAGTATTCGCTGCGATGCGGTAACGAAGGTGGAGCTGGCGTTGCGCCTCGCCCGTCTCCTCCGGCGTCATCTCGGCGCGGCCGCCGACCACCATGCGCCGGAACACGTCGCCCCGCACGTGGGCGGAGCGCGGCAGCCGCTCGGCCAGGGCCTGCGCCACGGTGGACTTGCCGGCGGCCGAGATGCCGGTGATGAGGACGACGCCTCTCATGCGCCGACGAGCTTGCGCACCCGGTCGGCGCCGACGGCCATCAGCAGCGTGGGCAGCCTGGGGCCGGTCTCGCGGCCGACGAGCAGTTTGTAGAGCAGGGCGAAGAAGGTCCGCTGCGCCGCCTTCAGCTCCGGCGTCGCCTGGGCGTCGGCCGGCAGCCCGGCCAGGACCTTCGGCACGCCGTACACCAGCGAGGTGAGGCCCTCGATCGACCAGTCATCGAGGCCGTCGGCCAGCAGCCGCAACGACTCGCGCGCGCCGGGGTCGAGCGAGTCGAGCAGCTCATGGTCGGGCGTCCCGCGCACGCGGGTGCGCAGGTCGGCGGGCAGGTGGTCGTCGACCCAGCTCTGCGCCTTGTCCAGGCGCGGGCGGGCGTCGTCGAGCGAGCCGACCGCGTCGAGGTCGCGCAGGATGCGGATGGTCTGCCCGGCGTGCCCGGTCGTGATGTCGAGGACGGAGGCCAGCGTGCGGTAGGGGATCGGGTGCGGCGTGGCGGGCAGCGGGCCCGCGGCGGTGCTGACCGCGCGCTTGTACGCGGCCAGTTCGGCGGGCTGGGCCTGCCCGGCGGCGACCTTGCGGCCCAGGGCGTCCCACTCGTCGTAGAGGCGCTGGAGCTCCTGGTCGAAGGCGATCTTGAAGGACTGTGCGGGCTTGCGGCGGGCGTACAGCCAGCGCAGCACCGGCGCCTCCATGATCTCCAGGGCGTCGGCCGGGGTCGGCACGTCGCCCTTGGAGCTGCTCATCTTGGCCATACCGGTGATGCCGACGAACGCGTACATGGGGCCGATCGGCTGCCGGCCGCCGAACACCTCGCCCACGATCTGCCCGCCGACGATCCAGGCGGAGCCGGGAGAGTGGTGGTCGACCCCGGACGGCTCGAAGATGACGCCCTCGTAGGCCCAGCGCATCGGCCAGTCGACCTTCCACACCAGCTTGCCGTGGTCGTGCTCGGCCAGCCGGACCGTCTCGCCGAAGCCGCACTCGCAGGTGTAGGCCAGCTCGGTGGTCTCGTCGTCGTAGGCGGTGACCGTCGTCAGGTCGCGCCCGCACAGATCGCAGTAGGGTTTGTACGGAAAATAGTCTTCGACCTGCTTCGAGCGGTAGCGCGACAACACGGCGTCGATCGCCGCCCGCTCGCGCACCGCCCGCAGGATCTGCTCGCGGTAGGCGCCCGAGGTGTACTGCTCCGTCTGGCTGATGCCGCGACAGTCGACGCCCAGCTCCTTGAGAGCCTCGGCCATCGGCGCCTTGAAGTGCTCGGCCCAGTTGGCGTGCACGCTGCCGGGAGGGGCGGGCACCGAGGTCAGCGGCTTGCCGATGTGCTCGGCCCAGGACGGGTCGACGCCCGCGGGGACCCGGCGGAAGCGGTCGTAGTCGTCCCACGACAGCAGGTGCACGCAGTCGAGGCCGCGCCGGCGGATCTCGTCGGCGACCAGGTGGGGGGTCATGACCTCACGCAGGTTGCCCAGGTGGATCGGGCCCGACGGGCTCAACCCCGACGCGCAGACGATCGGTTTGCCCGGAGCGCGTCTCTCCGCCTCGGAGATCACCTCGTCCGCGAACCTGGAGACCCAGTCGGTCTCGGCACTTTCCGCCATCGCGCCATTCTTGCGGGTCCGGCCGGTTGAAGCCAACGCGATACCGTACGGGTCCGCCGGCTCGGCGACCGTACTCCGTCCCGCCCGGAGCACGGTCGCCGCCGGATCAGGACAGGGTGGCCGCGTGCGGGTCCCAGTCGGCGGGCAGCGGTTCCGGCGCGGTCGTGGTGGAGGAGATGGGACGGAACTCCGAACGCTCGCCCGACTGCGCGATCGACGACATGAGCTCCAGCACGTGGTAGGCCAGCTCGCCCGACGCCCGGTGCGGCGCGCCCGCGCGCAACGATCTGGCCAGGTCCAGCACGCCGATGCCGCGGCTCACCGTCGTGCCCGACACGGGCAGCTCGCGCCAGTCCGTGTCGCGCAGGCCGCGGGCCAGCAGCGGGCCCTCGAACGTGTTGGGGTCGGGAAGCGACAACGCGCCCTCGGTGCCGATGACCTCGATCATCCTGCGGTTGATGGGCGAGTCGAAGCTGAACGTCGCCGTCGCCGTGGCGGCGCCGGGGAAGTCCAGCAGGGCGTTGACATGGGTGGGGACGTCGACGGGGAAGGCCGTGCCCGCCTTGGGCCCTGACCCGACGACGCGCTGCTCGCGGGCCTTGCGGGTGCCGGCCGCGACCCGCTTGACCGGGCCGAACAGGGACACGAGGGCGGTCAGGTAGTAGGGGCCGAGGTCGAAGAGCGGACCGCCGCCGGGCTGGTAGAAGAACTCGGGGTTGGGGTGCCACGACTCGGGGCCGAGGCTCTGCGTGGCCGCCGCGACGGCGACCGGCGTGCCGATGAGGCCGGAGCGCAGGGCGTGCAGGGTCGACTGGAGCCCGGCGCCCAGGAAGGTGTCGGGGGCGCAACCGAGGCGCAGGCCCCGGTTGGCGGCCTCGGCCATGACCTTCGAGCCCTCGTCCATGTCCATGGCGAAGGGCTTCTCGCCGTACACGTGCTTGCCGGCGCGCAGGGCCTCCAGCGCGACGGCCGCGTGCGCGGACGGGACCGTGAGGTTGACCACGATCTCCACCTCGGGCAGCGCGAGCGCCGTGCCGAGGTCGCCGGAGACGGGAACGCCGTGTTCGCGGGCGACGGTCGCGGCCCGGTCGGCGTCGAGGTCCGCGACGGCGAGCACGCGCACGTCGGGGAAGGCGGTGAGGTTGCGGAGGTACTGGCCACTGATGACTCCGGCGCCGACCAGGGCGACGCCGACGGGGCCGTTGCTCAAAGGCTCTCCAAAGAGGTGAGATAGGCGTGGCTGTCCGCCAGAGCGGCGAAGACGTCGGTGGCGCACTCGTCGAGCTCGACGACGCGCCAGGCGCCAGGGGCGGCGGCGAGGATCTCGGGTACGGGCATGACACCCCTGCCGACCGCGGTGTGCGGCTCGCCCTTGACCACCGGGCCGTCCTTGACGTGCAGCGCGATCACGCGCTCCCCGAGGCGGCCGAGCAGGGCGGGCACGTCGGCGCCGCCCACCGCCGCCCAGTAGGTGTCGATCTGCAGGAACACCTCGGGAGCCAGCCGGTCGGCCAGCACCTCGATGGCGTGCCGGCCGTCGAGCTTCGGCTCGATCTCCCACCAGTGGTTGTGGTAGCCGACCCGCATCCCGTGCCCGGCCGCCTGCTCGGCCAGGCCGTTCAGCAGGTCGGCCGCACGGGCGATGCCGTCGGCGGTGGTGAACTCCTCGTGTGCGATCCCGGCGGGGATGATCACCAGGTCGGTGCCGAGCGTGGCGACCGCGTCGAAGACCTCGGCGGGCTCCTGGCGGAGCAGCGCGCCCGCGTGCGAGCTCGACACGCGCAGCCCCAGGTCGTCGGCGACCTGGCGGAACCCCTCGGGGTCGGAGGTCGGGTCGTACGGCTCGACCGCGGTGTAGCCGATCTCCGAGATCCGCCGGAGCACGTCGTCGCGGTCCGCGGTCAGCGGCTCCCTGACGGTGTAGAGCTGGACACTGATGGGTCTCGTCATCCGCGTACCCCCATGAGGTGCTCGAGCGCGAGCTGGTTCAGCCGGGTGAAGTGGAAGCCGCGCTCGGCCGCGGCCTCGGGGTCGAAGTCGTCCTTGGCCAGGTCGGCCCACGTCTCGCCGGCCGCGAGGGTGGGCTGGGCGAGCTCGTCCACGCGGGAGGCGCGCAGGGCCTCCTGCACCTCGGGGTCGGCCCGGTAGGCGCGCGACTTCTCCTTGAGGATGAGGTAGGTCCGCATGTTCGCCGCCGCCGAGACCCACACGTCCTCGCGGTCCTCGGTGCGCAGCGGCTTGTAGTCGAAGTGCCGTGGGCCGTCGTAGCCGCCGTTCTCCAGCAGGTCGACCAGGAAGAACGCGCTCTTGAGGTCGCCGTGGCCGAAGACCAGGTCCTGGTCGTACTTCGGCCCGTGCTGGCCGTTGAGGTCGATGTGGAACAGCTTGCCGTGCCACAACGCCTGGGCGATGCCGTGCACGAAGTTGAGCCCGGCCATCTGTTCGTGGCCGACCTCGGGGTTGAGGCCCACCATCTCGGGGTGCTCCAGCTCGTTGATCAGCGCCAGGGCGTGGCCGATCGTGGGCAGCAGGATGTCGCCGCGGGGCTCGTTGGGCTTGGGCTCCAGGGCGAAGCGAAGGTCGTAGCCGCGCTCGCGGACGTACGAGCAGAGCAGGTCCAGGCCCTCCTTGTAGCGCTCCATGGCCGCCTTGACGTCCTTGGCGGCGTCGGACTCGGCGCCCTCGCGGCCGCCCCAGCACACGTACGTCTTCGCGCCCAGCGAGGCGGCCAGGTCGATGTTGCGCATGACCTTGCGCAGGGCGTAGCGCCGCACGTCGCGGTCGTTGCTGGTGAACGCGCCGTCCTTGAAGACCGGGTGGGTGAACAGGTTGGTGGTGGCCATCGGCACCTTCATGCCGGTCTCGTCGAGGGCCTTCCTGAACGCCGCGATGGCCTTCTCCCGGTCGGGTTCGACCGCGAGGAGGTCGTCGTCGTGGAAGGTGACGCCGTGCGCGCCGAGCTCGGCCAGGCGGTGCACGCTCTCGACCGGGTCGAGCGGCGGCCTGGAGGCGTCGCCGAACGGGTCGCGGGCCTGCCATCCGACGGTCCAGAGGCCGAAGGTGAAGCGGTCGTCGGGGGTGGGCGTGAATGCGGTCATGGTGCGTCCTTTGGTGTTTAGTCCATAATCTGTACATAATCCTGAGGAGGTGAGCATGGTGGCGTCAAGAGGGGTCCGCCATGATTCCATGCGTGCCCGCAACCTGGCCGTCGTACTCGGGGCGATCCACCGGTCGGGGCCGCACACCCGCGCCGCGCTCGCCGAGCTGACCGGGCTCACCAAGACCACCGTGTCCAGCCTCGTCGCCGACCTGCTGGAGGCGGGGGTGGTGACCGAACGCGGCGCCGTCAGGGACGGCGAGCGGGGCCGCCCGGGGGTCGCCGTGAGCCTGAGCGGCCACCGGGTGGCCACGCTGGGGCTGGAGATCAACATCGACTATCTGGCGGCCTGCGTGGTCGACCTCACCCGCACCGTACGCCTGCGCCGCACCCGCCCGGCCGACAACCGCAACTCCGACCCCGCGCACATCCTGCAGGAGCTGCGCGAACTGGCGAAGGAGACCATCGGCGAGGCCGAGGCGGCCGGGCTGCGGGTCATCGGCGCCGCGCTCGCCGTGCCCGGCACCGTCGAGGGCGAGACGCTGCGCAGCGCGCCGCACCTCGGCTGGCGGGACGTACGGGTGACCGACGTGGTCGACCTGCCGTTCGCCATCGACAACGAGGCCAACCTGGCGGCGCTCGGCGAGTTGTGGTTCGGCGCGCGGGAGACGGACTTCCTCTACGTGTCGGGCGAGATCGGCGTCGGCGCCGGGCTCGTGGTGGCCGGCAGCCTGTTCAGGGGCACGTTCGGGCTGGCGGGCGAGCTGGGCCACGTCGTCGTCGTGCCCGACGGGCCCGCGTGCCGGTGCGGCGGCCGCGGCTGCCTGGAGGTCTACGCCGGTCAGGACACGCTGCTCGGGGAGCTGGACTCGGTCGCCGCGCTGGTGTCGCGGCTGGAGTCGGGCGACCCGCGGGCGCAGGAGACGTGCGAGCGGGCCGGGCACGCCCTCGGCGTGGCGCTCACCTCGGCCGTGCACCTGCTCGACCCGGGCATGATCGTGCTCGGCGGCGTCTTCAAGCCGTTGTTCCCGTGGCTGGAGGGGCCCGTGGCCGACGGGCTGGAGGCCAGGCTGGCGCACATGCGCGACGACCCGCCCGCCCTCGTGGTCTCGCAGACCGGCCCGGACGCGGCGGTGCTGGGGGCGGCCGGGATGATCATCCAGCGCATCATCGCCGAGCCGGCCGAGGTCCTGGGCCTTTAGAAGTAGCCCTTCTTCCCGTCGAGCAGCTCGCGGATCGTGTCGAGGTGGCCGGCGTGCCTGGCGGTCTCCTCCACCATGTGGATCACCATCCAGCGCAGGCTCGCCTGGGCGGAGCGGAAGTCGGGGTGCTGGCCGACGTCGTCGAGCGAATGAGCGGCGATGATCTCGTTGGAGGTCCGGCACTGCCGCTCGTAGTCGTCGAGCAGCCGGGCCGTCGGCACGCCGTCGGCGATCATGTCGGCGTCCTCCTCCGCCTCCTCGTCGAACGCCGGGTTGCCCGCGGCGGAGCGGCCCAGGAAGAGCACCTCGAACCAGCAGTGCTCGGTCCAGCGCAGGTGGGAGAGCACGCCGGCCACCGTCATGAGGGGCGAGGTGGGCAGGACGGGGCGGTGCGCGTCCTCCTCCGACAACCCCTCGCACTTCCACTGGACGATCGCGCGCTGCATGTCGAGCCAGCCCACGAGCTGCGTGCGCTCGTCGGCCACGAAGGGGGGTCGTTCACGGGGGAGTGTCATGACGGCCGACGCTACTTCAACCGCGCCGCTATCGCGCGATCTTTCCGGCCGAGCGTCACGGCGAGCCACGAGCGGGGTCAGCGGACCTCGACCTCGATGATGCGCGTGTAGTCGTTGGCGCCGTTGGAGGCGAGCGCGACGATGCGGACGGCGTCCGCGGTGACGGGTGCGAAGTCCGAGCGCACGTTGCCGGCGATGTTGCCGCGCACCTGCGCGACCGTCCGCCACTCGCCGTTCACCTGGGCCTGGACGTCCCAGTCGCGCAGCCCGTTGCGCGATGCCGGGTAACGCTCGGTGTCGAGGGTGTACAGGTCGACGCGGGAGACCTGCTTCGGCCCGCCCAGCGCGACCGCGATGGTGTCGGGCCAGGCCCGGCCGGTGGCGTCGTTCCAGCCGTTGCCGCCGGCCCAGCCGTTGGAGGAGGTGTCGCCGTCGGCGACGCTGCACGGCGGGTAGTTGGCGTTGGTGTGCTGGGAGGAGGCGGTGACGGGGCGGTGCAGCGCGAGGTTGCCGCCGTTGTCGAGCTTGTCGAGGGGCACGACGTCGACCGGCACCTTCAACGTCTTGGCTCGAGTGCGCAGCCGCAGCTCGTACGTGCCCTCCTTGGTCTCGGGCGGGACGGCGACCAGCAGTTTCGCGCCGAGCTCGTACCCGGGCGGCAGGTAGCTGGTCAGCATCGTGCGGGAGGCGGTCAGTGGCGGGTCGATCTCGACGTCCATCGTGGCGTAGGCGGGCTTCTTCGCGTCGCTGCGCATGCCGATCTCGATCTTGGCGGGGCAGGCGGGGTCCACGCCGAGCGCGGCGACGAGCCGGTCGGCGCCCGCGATGGGGGTGAGGTCGCCGGAGGGCTTCCCGGCGGTTGCGGCGGGGTTCCAGGCGGCTGCCGTGGTGAGCGTGACGGCGGCGGTGGCGACGGTGAGCGCGGCGGCGAGGTGACGCATGATCGTTCCTTCCTAGAGCGTCTGCAGGCCGGGGGCGCCGTCGAGGGTGACGAGGCTCGCCCTGGTGGAGACGGGGGCGCCGGGGCGGTCGACGTACGGGACGACCCTGAAGTCGGCCCGCCACTGGTCGCGGGTGACCTCGCAGGAGACGTAGCCGCGCTGGTAGCTGGAGAAGCGCAGGTGCGGGTTGATCGGGTCGGTGCCGCCCGGCGGCAGGCCGGTGTCAGGGTTGCCGTTGCCGCCGCTGCTGACGGAGGTGCAGACGAACTCCACCCCGGCCGTGCGGGAGGCGGGGTCGTCGAAGTTCTGCTTGAGCTCGCCGGCCAGGTTGTAGTGGATGTCGCCGGTCAGCACCACCGGGTTGCTGACCTCGCGCTCGATCATGCCGTTGACCAGGCGGTCCTTGGCGGCCTTGTAGCCGTCCCACAGGTCCATGCTGAGCTTCTGGGCGGGGCCCGGGTCGAAGTCGAGTTGCATCATGGCGATCTGCTGGGCGAGCACGTTCCACCGGGCGCGGGAGGTGCCCATGCCGTCGAGTAACCACCGCTCCTGCTCGGCGCCGAGCATCTGCCTGGACGGGTCGAGGCGGTCGGCGCAGTCGACCTGCTGCCCGTCGCCGCACACCTGGTCGTCGCGGTATTGACGGGTGTCGAGCACGTTGAACTCGGCCAGGTCGCCGAAGGTGTACCTGCGGTAGATGCGGGCGTCCGGGCCCTGAACGGCGGGCACGCGGACGGGCAGGTTCTCCCAGAAGGCACGGAAGGCGTTGGCGCGGATCACCAGGTAGTCCTGCTCGGTCACCTCGCCGCCGGGGCCGTGCGGGCCTGCCCAGTTGTCGAGCACCTCGTGGTCGTCCCAGGTGACGATCCACGGCGCCCGGTGGTGGGCGGCCTGCAGGTCGGGGTCGCTCTTGTAGAGGCCGTACTGGATGCGGAAGCGGTCGAGGGTGTCGCACTGCACGCGGTACTGCTCGGGCACCGGGACCCCGCGGTTACCGCCGGTCGGCACGATGCCGTACTCGTAGATGTAGTCGCCCAGGTGGAAGACCACGTCGGGGTTCTCGTCGGCGAGGTGGCGATAGGCGGTGTAGTGGCCGTCCTGCCACAGCGCGCACGAGGCGAAGGCCAGCCGCAGCGCCTCCGGGTCGCCGCCGGGCGCGGGCGCGGTCCTGGTCCGGCCCACCGGGCTGATCTCGCCGCCGGCGCGGAAGCGGTAGAAGTAGTCGCGGCCGGGGCGCAGGCCCTTGACGTCCACGTGGACCGAGTGACCGTATTCGGGCGTGGCCCAGGTGGAGCCGCGGCGGGCGCGCCGGATGAACGCCTCGTCCTCCGCGATCTCCCAGTCAACCCTGATCTTGTTGTACGGCAGCCCGCCGAGCGGCTCCAGCGGCTCGGGCGCCAGCCGCGTCCAGAGGATGACCCGGTCGGGCAGGGGGTCGCCCGAGGCGACGCCGAGCTTGAAGGGGTAGTCACCGCGGACGGTGGTCGTCTGCGCGGTGGAGGGGTCGGCCAGGTTCGTGGTGAAGGCCAGGGCGAACGCGGCGCCGCCGAGGCCGAGGAAGGATCGACGTGAGGGATGATCCATGCCGCTTCCTGAGCTGGGGGGGTGAAAGCCCTCACTTTGTAACAAGTGACCGCAGTTCTTAACAAGACTCAAGTGATAAATAACGCGCGATCGCGTTACATTTGCGCCACCTGAACGTTGGCGTGCCGGTCGCGCAGCCGTTGGAGCAGGTCGGCAGGGGCGGCCGAGTCGACGACGATCGCGTCGAAGTCGTCCAGCGGCGCGACCCGGTGCAGCGCCACCCGGGCGAGCTTGGAGCCGTCGACCGCCAGGATGCGGCGGGCGCCCGCGCGCAACATCGCCCGCTTCACCAGGACGATCTCCTGCTCCTGGTGGAAGGCGTACTCGTCGGAGACGGCGGAGGTGGAGACCACGACCACGTCGACGCTCACCGCCTCGACCGCGTCGACGCAGCCCAGGCCGAGGAAGGAGTCGTGGGTGGCACGGTATTCCCCGCCCAGCGCGATGAGCCGGATGTCGGGGCTGCCGGCCAGCAGCCTGATCGCCTCGAGGAAGTTCGTCACCACGGTCAGCGGCGCCAGGTCGCCGAGATGGCGGGCCACGGCCAGCGCCGTCGTCGAGTCGTCGAGCATGACGGACCCGCCGGGCTCGATCATGCCCGCCACCACCCGGGCGATCGCGTCCTTCTCGGCGGTGTGGGCCTGGAGCCGGTAGGCGATGTTGCTCTCCCACACGTTGCTGGCCTGGGCGGTGACCCCGCCTCTGACCTTGCGCACCATGCCCTGGCGCTCCAGCTCGTCGAGGTCGCGGTGCACGGTCATCACGCTGACGCCGAAGCTCTCGGCGAGCTCCGTCACCGAGGCCGAGCCCTGGCGCACGATGTGCTCGGCCATGCCCCGCCACCGGGCGGACTTGCTTGAGGTGTGCTGACGCGAATCCACCGGGAGCCCTCTCACCCTTTCGACGGCTGCGAATCCTAACCTTGACACCCAACTTGGGCGACTCGTACCCTCCCCACATTCATCATTTTTAACAAATTTGGCTGTTAAATTAACAGCCAGGTCATGGAGGTGGGCGGGACATGACCGGCCTTCTGCACGACGCCAGGGTGAGCCGCGGGCAGTTCCTGCGCATGATGGGCGGCCTGGCCGTGGCCGCCACGGCCACCGCGTGCTCCACCAGGCCAGAGACCACGGCGACGACCGGCGGCGGCGCCACGACAGAGCTGAAGTTCATCGGCGTGGCCGACCAGAAGACTCCGATGGACGAACTGGCCGGCGCCTACCAGAAGGCCAAGCCCGCGGTGCGCATCACCGCCTCCTACGCTCCCACCGACCAGGTGCAGACCTCCCTTCGCACGCAACTCGGCGCCGGCAACGCACCCGACCTGCACGTCGTCTACCCCGGCAACGGCAGCGCGATGTCGATGACCCAGATCGCCGAGGCCGGGCTGCTGGCCGACCTGTCCGCCCAGCCGTGGGCGGCGACCGTCCCCGCCGGGTTCAAGCCCGCCTTCCAGCTCGACGGCAAGACCTACATCTACTCCGCCGGCTCGTCGGTCATCGGCGCCGTCTACAACAAGAAGGCCTTCGACAAGGCGGGCATCGACGCCCCGCCCACCACGTGGAACGAGTTCCTCGCCGCCTGCGACAAGCTGAAGAAGGCCGGCGTGGTGCCGATCGCGCTGGGCGCGCAGACGCCGTGGGTCACCCAGCTCATCACGTACGCGCTGGTGCCGTCGACCGTCTACGCCAAGGATCCGACGTTCGACGACAAGCAGCTCGCCGGGCAGGCGACCTTCGCCGGATCCGGCTGGCAGGACGCCATGGAGATGTACCTGGAGCTGCAGAAACGCGGCTACTTCAACGACAACCCCAACGGCACCACCTTCGAGCAGCAGACCTCCATGGTGGCCGGCGGCAAGGCGGGCATGGCCGTCCAGGTCTCCGCCGTCCTGCCCGACTTCCGCAAGGCGGCCTCCTCGCCCGACGACCTGTCGATGTTCCCCGTGCCGGGCGCCGACGACGCCGGCTCCGTATGGATCCCCGCCGGCGTCGTCGTCGGCCTCGGAGCCGCCGCCAAGGGCAAGAACGTCGAGGAGGCCAAGGCGTTCATCGACTTCCTCGGCAAGCAGGAGAACATCAACGCCTGGGCCAAGGCGATCTCCGCCATCCCGCTCACGCAGGACGACTCCTCGACCATCGACCCGGCCGTCGAGTCGTTCCTGCCGTTCACCAAGGACCGCGCGGTGCCGTTCATGGACCAGCGCTGGCCCAACGCCGAGGTGCAGCCGGTGCACTTCGCCGTCGTCCAGGAGCTGCTGGCCGGCGAGTCGACCATCGACGAGGCGCTGAAGAAGATGGACGAGGCGTACCGGAAGTGACCGCCAGTTCCTCCCGCCGCCGCTTCACCGCGTCCGCCCCGTCCTGGTTGTTCGCCGCGCCCGCGCTCGCGGTCTACGCGCTGGTCGTGCTCTACCCGGCGGTCAGCGGCGTGGTGTACGCGTTCACGGACTGGAGCGGCATCGGCCAGGACATGTCCTTCGTCGGCCTGGCCAACTTCGGCACGTTGCTCGGCGACGACCAGGCCATGGGCTCGATCGGCAACACGCTGCTGCTGACCGTGGCCACCGTGGCCGTGCAGAACGGCGTCGGGCTGCTGCTGGCGCTCGGCGTGCACGCCAAGCTCAAAAGCCGAGCCCTGCTGCGCGTGATCTTCTTCGCGCCGGTCGTGGTCAGCCCGGTCATGGTGGCCTTCCTGTGGAAGTACATCTACAACCCCGACCCGTCCGCCGGCCTCAACGGGCTGCTCGGCCTGCACGTCGACTGGCTGGGCGACCCGTCGATGGCGTTGTGGTCGATCGCCGGCATGGTCGTGTGGCAGTACGCCGGATATTCCATGGTCATCTTCCTGGCCGGGCTGGAGGGCGTGCCGAAGGAGCTGCACGAGGCCGCCATGATCGACGGCGCGGGCACCCTCCAGCGTTTCCGCTACGTCACCTGGCCGCTGCTGGCCCACGCCGTGACGATCAACCTGATGTTGTCCACGATCGGCGGGCTCAAGCTCTTCGACCAGGTCTTCGCCGCCACCAACGGCGGCCCCGGCTACGCCACCGAGACCCTGTCGACCGTGCTGTACAAGCAGGCGTTCGTGTTCGGCAAGTTCGGCTACAGCACCGCGGTCGCCCTCGTGCTCGCGCTGTTCGTGGCCGCCGTCTCGCTCGTCCAGGTCTACTATCTGCGCCGCCGGGAGGTGACCGCGTGAGGAAGACGTTCCTGCTGGAAATCGTCATGATCGCCGTGGCGGTGGCGTTCCTGTTCCCCGTCTACACCTTGGTCTCGCTGTCGTTGAAGGACCCCGGGCAGATCTCGCGCTCGCCGCTGGCGCTGCCCGACCCGCCGTCGCTCGACAACTACGGCTCCGCGTGGACGGCCGCAGCCCTCGGCCCGTCCCTCGTCAACAGCACCGTCGTCACCGTGGCCAGCCTGGTCGCGCTCATCGCGCTCGGCTCGTTCGCCGCCTATTTCCTGGCCCGGGTGCGGACCCGGCTCGGCTACGGCCTCTACGTGCTCTTCCTGCTCGGCATCGTGCTGCCCTTCCAGCTCGGCATGATCCCGCTCTACGAGCTGGTGAACGATCTCGGGCTGATCGGCACGCACGCCGGGATGATCCTCTTCTACACCGGCATCCAGCTGCCGTTCACCGTCTTCCTCTACACCGGCTTCATCCGGGCCCTGCCCCGCGAGTACGCCGCCGCCGCGCAGATCGACGGCGCCTCCCACCTGACGGCGTTCACCCGCGTCGTCTTCCCCCTGCTGCGGCCCATCACCGGCACCGTGCTGATCCTCAACGCCGTCTTCATCTGGAACGACTTCTTCACGCCGCTCGTCTACCTCGGCGGCTCCGGCTACGAGACCGTCCCGGTCAGCGTCTTCGCCTTCGTCGGCCAGTACGTCTCCCAGCACGGCCTCGTCTTCGCCGGGCTCGTGCTCGGCGCGGTGCCGATCGTGGTGGTCTTCCTGGCGCTGCAGCGGTACGTTATCAAGGGCTTCGCCAGCGGGCTCAAAGGATGAACGGCGACCCGCCTCCCAGGGAGTACTCCCCGGCGGCCATCTGGTGGTGGAGCGGCGAGCCGCTGCGCCGCGACCGGCTCCGCAGGCAGATGGAACGCCTGGTGGAGGGGGGAGTGCACAACCTCGTCATCCTCAACCTCGCCCCCTCGGGGCCCGCCTTCGGCGCCGACGCCGACGACCCGCCGTTCCTGTCGGAGGCGTGGTGGGAGTTGTTCGAGCAGGTGTGCGCCGACGCGTACGAGCTGGGGGCGTACCTGTGGTTCTACGACCAACTCGGCTTCTCCGGCGCCGACCTGCAGGCCCGGCTCGTCCAGGAACATCCGTCGTTCGCCGGGCAGTGGCTGAACCCCGACGGGTCGGTCACGCTGCGCGGCTTCGACTACCTGTCGCGCGAGGCGTGCGCGGTGCTGCTCGACCGGGTGCACGGCGAGTTCGAGCGGCGCGCCGGGCACTGGTTCGGCCGGGTGATCGCCGGGTCGTTCCAGGACGAGCTGCCGACCCTGCCCACCTGGTCCGCCCGCTTCGCCGAGGAGTACCGCGCCAGGCGGGGCGCGGAGTTCTCGCCGGCCGACCCGGACTGGCAGGCGTACCAGCGCACCCGCGCCGAACTGGCCGAGGAGGCGTTCTTCCGGCCGCTGGGCGAGTGGCACGCGCGGCACGGGCTGCTCAACGGTTGTGACCAGCAGGACCCGGCCCGCGCCGGGCACCCGGTGGCCGGGGTGGAGCTGTACGCCGACTACGCCCGCACCCACCGCTGGTTCGGCGCGCCCGGCTCCGACCACCACGGCGACGCCCGCCTGCACGCCTCGCTCGCCCACCTCTACGGCCGGCCGCGCACCTGGATCGAGGCGTTCCACTCCAGCGGCTGGGGCGGCACGCTGGAGGAGACCTTCGACTGGCTGCTGCCGTGGCTGCGGGCCGGGGCCACGCTGTACAACCCGCACGCGGTCTACTACACGACCAGGCGCGGCTGGTGGGAGTGGGCGCCGCCGGCCACGGACTGGCGGCAGCCGTACTGGCGGCACCACCGGGTCTTCGCCGACGCCGTCACCCGGTTGTGCGCCGCCCTGTCGCAGGGCCGCCACGCCTGCGACGTCGCCGTCCTCCTCCCCACGGCCACCGTCCAGGCCGCCGGTCCGGGGGCACGGGCTCCGGCCGAGCGGGCGCAGGAGGTGTACCGGGAGATCGTCGGCGACATGGCGTGGTTCGCCACCAGGCCGGGCGTTCTGGACCGGCTCGGCTTCGACGCCGACGTCATCGACGAGGACTCCGTACGGCGGGCGACGGTCGAGGACGGGCGGCTCGCCGTGTCCAGCGAGGCGTACCGGGCCGTCGTGCTGCCCGCCGTCACCGTGCTCGACGAGGACGTCGCCGCCCGGCTCGCCGCGTTCGCCGCGGACGGCGGGCTGGTCGTCTCCGTCGGCACGGATCCGCTGGGCGGGGCGGCCCGCTTCGTCCCGTCCCCGGACCGCCTGGGCGACGCGCTGGCCGGGCTGCCGCGCAGGGTGGAGGCTCCGGTGCCCGCGCTGGTGCGCGAGGCCGGTGACACCACGCTGGTGTTCCTGACGGCGGCCTTCCCGATGGCCAGCAGGATCGGCGTCGGACGGCCGGAGCGTCGCGGCGTCGAGCTCGGCTGGCTGGACGCCGACATCGATTTCGACCCCGCCAGGTACGCCCGCGAGATGCGCGTCACCGTCAGGGGCGTGTCGGGGACGCCGCGGCTGGCCCGGCCCTTCGCCGGCGGCGACCCCGTCGCGCTGCCGCACACGCGCGACGGTGACGCGACGGAGGTGGTCGTGCCGTTCGACGACGGGCCCGCCGCGCTGCTGGTGTTCGACGGCACGCACGCCGAGCCCGCGCCGCCGCGGCCCACGTACCCGGTGGAGGTGGACCTCGGGGACGAGTGGGACGTCGAGCTCGTCCCGACCATGGACGACACCTGGTCGGACTTCGGTCTCACCACGGCGACCGCCACCGCCACCGCGTCCGCCACCGACGTCGGCAGCGGCACCGGTGCCCGCGTTGAACGCTGGTCGTTGCGCAGGCCCTGCGGGGAGCCCGCGCACGTGACGTTCGGCCCGCGCGGGGAGCAGCGCGTCGGCGACGGCCCGTGGACACCCTCGGTGTGGTCGACGTCGCGGGGCCTGCACAAGGACCCCATCCACCGGGAGACCCTGGGCCCCAAGGGACACGTGCCGGTGGAGTTCCTCGCGTTCGGCCGGGTCGCGGCCGGTGCCGAGGCGCGCTTCCGCAGCGTGCTCACCGTCCCGGAGGGTGCTCCCGTCTGGCTCGCGATCGGCGCGGGCGCCGCCAAGACCCTCCGGCTCGACGGCGAGGAGCGGCCGCTCGACGACGCCGGTTACGCCGCCGTCACGCTCTCACCCGTCGCGCCCGGCGACCACCTGCTGGAGCTGGCGCTCGTCCCGGACGAGGAGCACGACCTGCGGGCCTACGCCTGCCTGGTGGACGACCCCGGCGACGCCGCACGCCCCGAGTGGATCGCCGGCACGCCCCTGGAGACCACCGTGCACGTCCAGGAGGGAGGCGGGTCGCCGCTCCAGGTCGCCTCGACCGCGTTCTGCCGGGTGCTGGTGAACGGTGTGGAGGCGGGGCGCCAGGGCGGCTTCGACCCGTACGCGGAGGCCGACATCCCGCGCGTACGCCGCTACGACGTGGCCCGCCTGCTGCGCCCCGGCGACAACACGATCAGGATCGAGTCGGACGGCTGGGTGCTGGCCGACGGCCTGGCCGTCTCCGGCCCCGGCTGGACGCCCCGCCCCCGGGTACGCCGCCGCCAGCAGGGTGACCCCGCCGCCCTGTGGTCGCGGGTCCGCCCGCACCCGCTGCCGGAGGCGGGCTGGCTCGACGGCCGCCCCTCCGCCCCCGCCGCCGCGTTCACCGCGCCCGGCGCTCGCCCCCGGACCGAACGCTTCCTCCTCGACCCGCCCCCGGGCGTGACCGGCGTCTCCGTGGACGTCGCGGACGGCGTCGAGTGTGTCGTGCACGGTGGCGAGCTGCGCGTGACCACGGTCCCCGGCCGCCAGTCGGGCGCCGCGTTCACCGGCCCCGTCCGCTTCACCTGCGGCCCTGGCCGGATGCGGCTCGGCGACTGGGAGGAGCGCGGCCTGGCCGGCTACAGCGGCGGCGTGCGCTACCGCGCCACCGTCACCGCCGAGGCCGGGCCGGGCGAGCTCGACCTCGGCCGCGTCAGGGGCACGGCGGAGGTCACGGTGAACGGCCGCCCGTGCGGGATCAGGGTGTGCTCGCCGTACGTCTTCGACGTCGAGCTGGACGACGGCGACAATGCCCTCGAGGTCCTGGTGCTGGGCACGCTGGCCCCCTATTTCGACGAGGTCGGCCCCACGCACTTCGTCTTCGCCGGTCAGCGCGTCACGGGCCTGTTCGGCCCCGTACGCCTGCGCACCGCGCCCTGAGGCCGGACGCCCGGTCAGGATCGGAGAAGCGCAGGTCGCCCGGCCGTGGTTAACGTGGCGCCATGGACGTCACCATTCACACGACCTTTCTTCCGCACGACGACCCGGAGGCCTCCCTGGCCTTCTACCGCGACACCCTCGGCTTCGAGGTGCGCAGCGACGTTGGGCAGGGCAAGATGCGCTGGATCACGGTCGGCCCGCCCGGCCAGCCCGGCACGTCCATCCTCCTGGCGCCGCCGGCCGCCGACCCCGGCATCACCGAGGACGAGCGCCGCACCATCCTCGAGATGATGGCCAAGGGCACCTACGGCTGGATCCTGCTGGCCACCCGTGACCTCGACGGCGTCTTCGAGAAGGTGCAGGCCGGCGCCGCCGAGGTCGTCCAGGAGCCGACGGAGCAGTCGTACGGCGTGCGCGACTGCGCCTTCCGCGATCCGGCGGGCAACCTGGTCCGCATCCAGCAGGTTCGCTGAGCCGCTCGACGAAAGGGGTTTGCTCATGTGCCATCCCGCATGGGGGCGCGCTCTCGCCGCGGCGGCGCGCCTGAAGGACCTCGCGCGGCTGCGCAGCGTCCGCGACCGCATCGACAGGGACTACGCGCAGCCGCTGAACGTCGAGGCGCTGGCCCGTGGCGTGCACATGTCGGCCGGGCACCTCAGCCGCCAGTTCCGGCTCGCCTACGGCGAGTCCCCGTACGCCTATCTGATGACGCGTCGCATCGAGCGCGCGATGGCGCTGCTGCGCCGTGGCGACCTCAGCGTCACCGAGGTCTGCTTCGCGGTCGGCTGCTCGTCGCTGGGCACCTTCAGCACCCGTTTCACCGAGCTGGTCGGCATGCCGCCCAGCGAGTACCAGCGCCGCGCGGCGGGTGTCGTGGCGGGGCTGCCTTCCTGCGTGGCCGCGCAGGTGACGAGACCGGTCAGGAGCCGGGAGAGCGAGCCGCAACCGGCGTGAGACACGGACGCGGCCCGCGGTCGGAAGCACAGCGGCCCGCGGTCTCCCCATGGAGTGTGCGCCAGCTCATAGCGGACTGCCGGAATGTGTGTCCGTCTCACCTGGTCCACCGGCCCGGCTCCCACTTAGCGTTCACGGTTACGGCGGCCTGATCGTGACTCGGGTCACGTCATGACGCGCGAGGAGGGCGCATGGGAGCAGATCCGGTGGGGAGCGGGCACGGTGCCGCCCCGGGCGGATCCGTCCCCGTCCTGAAGGTGCGCGGGCTGAGCAGGGAGTTCCGCGGCTTCCTCGCCGTGGACGGCGTGGATCTGGACGTGGCCGAGGGCAGCGTGCACGCGCTGGTGGGACCCAACGGCGCCGGCAAGACCACCCTGTTCAACCTGCTCACCGGCTTCCTGAAGCCGACCGCGGGCAGCGTGCTGCTGGCGGGCGGCCGGGAGCTGGCCGGGCGCAGTCCCGAGGCGATCACCCGGCTGGGCGTGGCGCGCTCGTTCCAGATCACCAGCCTGTTCGCCGAGCTGACCCCGCACCAGCACGTGGAGCTGGCGCTGGCGAGCCCCACCGGTCTCGGCTGGCGGTTCTGGCGTTCCGACCGGGCGCTGGCCCGCTTCGCGGAGCGCGCGGAGGAGCTGCTCGACCAGGTCGGGTTGTCCGGCCACGGCGACGTCCCGGCGGGTTCGCTGCCGTACGGGAGCAAACGCGCGCTGGAGCTGGCGCTCGCCCTGGCTCTCGACCCCAAGGTGCTCCTGCTGGACGAGCCGACCGCCGGGATGGGCGTGGAGGACGTCGACCGTACGTGCGAGCTCGTTCGCAAGATCCGTGCGGGCCGCACCGTGGTCCTGGTCGAGCACAACATGAACGTGGTGGCCAGCCTCGCCGACCGGGTGACCGTCCTGCAGCACGGCAAGGTGCTGGCCGAGGGACCGTACGCCGAGATCCGCCACGACCCGCGGGTCATCACCGCCTACCTCGGAGACTCTCATGCTGCGCGTTGACGGGCTGTCGGCCTGGTACGGCGAGGCGCAGGCCCTGCGCGAGGTGTCGATGCGGGTCGACGAGGGCGAGATCGTCACGCTGGTCGGCCGCAACGGCGCCGGCAAGACCACGTTGCTGCGCTGCCTGATGGGGCTGCACGGCGCGTACGGCAGGACCGCGGGCACGATCTCGTTGTCCGGCGAGGACATCACGGGCCTGGCCCCGCACCGCAGGGCCCGCCGCGGTCTGGGCTTCGTCCCCGACGACCGGGGCGTGTACGCCACCCTGTCGGTGGAGGAGAACCTGCTGCTCCCGCCCGTGACCAAGGGGAGCCGGGAGCCGTGGTCGCTGAAGCGGGTGTACGAGGCTTTCCCGCCGCTGCGCGAGCGGCGCCGCTTCCCCGGGACGAAGTTGTCGGGCGGTGAGCAGCAGATGCTCGCGCTGGCCCGCGTGTTGCGGACGGGCGCCAGGCTGCTGTTGTGCGACGAGCCGACCGAGGGCCTGTCGCCGCTGATCGTCCAGCAGATCGGCGAGATCCTGCGCGAGGTCAAGGCGGCCGGGGTGACCGTGCTGCTGATCGAGCAGAACGTGCACTTCGCCGCCACCGTCGCCGACCGCCACTATCTGCTCGCCGAGGGCCGGATCGTCGAGTCGCTGGACAACGACCAGGTCCGCGAGCGCGAGCACGAGCTGCTCGAATACCTCGGAATCTGACGACCACCCGCCGCCGGGAGACAGAGGAGACCCTGAATGAGAGTCACGGGCTGGAGCGGCTGCCTGGCCGCCACGGGGCTGCTGCTGGCCGGGTGCGGAGGCGGTCCTGGCGGTGGTGACGAGAAGATCAGCGACGGCAAGGTGGTGCTGGCCGTGCTGAACGACCAGTCGGGCATCTACGCCGACACCTCCGGGCGTCTGACGATCGAGGCCGTCAAGATGGCGGTGGCCGACCATCAGGCGAAATATGGGGACAAGGTGGTGGCCAAGACCATCGAGGTGAAGGACGCCGACCACCAGAACAAGCCGGAGATCGCCAACTCCAAGGCGCAGGAGCTCTACGACCGGCAGCAGGCCGACGTGATCCTCGACGTGCCGACCTCCTCGGCCGCGTTCGCCGTCGCCACCATCGCCAAGAACAAGAAGAAGGTGTTCATCGACGTCGGCGCCGCCAGCACCGAGCTGGAGGGCAAGCAGTGCAACAAGTACACCTTCCACTACGGCTACAACAGCTACATGCTGGCCCACGGCACCGGCACCGAGGTCACCAAGGACGGCTCCAAGAACTGGTACATCGTCTACCCCGACTACGCGTTCGGGCAGGACATGCAGAAGACCTTCAGCACGGCGATCAACGCGGCCGGCGGCACCGTGGTCGAGTCCGACCCGACGCCGTTCCCCAACGACAACTTCTCCACGTTCCTGCTCAAGGCGCCGAACCTGGACCCCAAGCCGCAGGTGATCGGCACGATGCAGGCCGGCGGTGACCTGGTCAACCTGGTGAAGCAGTACAACGAGTACAAACTGCGCGACAAGGGTGTCGGGCTCGCGGTCGGGTTGCTGGCCCTCAGCGACATCCACTCGCTCGGCGCGGACGCCCTGGCCGGGACCCGCTACACCGACATGTGGTACTGGAACGCCGACGAGCAGTCACGCGCCTGGGCCGACAAGTTCCACGCCAAGACCGGCAAACGGCCCACCGCCAACATGGCGGCCAACTATTCGGCCGCCCTGCAGTATCTCGAGGCCGTGCAGCGCGGCGGCACCGACAACTCCGACGAGGTGGTCAAGCAGCTCGAAGGCCACAAGATCGAGGACATGTTCGCCCGCAACGCCACCATCCGCGCCCAGGACCACCTGCTGCTGCACGACGCGTACCTGTCGCAGGTCAAGCCGTCCAGCGAGGTCAAGGAGCCGTACGACTACGTGAAGGTGCTCAAGACCATCCCGGCGTCGGAGGCGTTCCAGCCGCAGCCCGACCCCGCCTGCAAGCTGTAGGCGGCCGGCGTGCTCCAGCAGGCGTTCAACGGGCTGGTGGGCGGAGCCTTCTACGCTCTGCTCGCCCTCGGCCTGTCCGTCATCTTCGGCATGCTCGGCGTGGTCAACCTGGCCCACGGCGCGTTCTACATGCTCGGCGCCTTCGGGGCGTTCGTCGCGCTCGACGCGTTCGGCCTGAACTTCTGGGTGTCCCTGCTGCTGGTGCCGCCGCTGCTGGGCGTCGCGGGGATCGTGCTGGAACGGCTGTTCATCCGGCGGCTGACGCCGCTCGACCCGCTCTACGGCTTCCTGTTCACCTTCGGTCTCGCGCTCATCCTGCAGGACCTGGTGAAACGGGAGTACGGGGTGAGCTCGCAGCTGTACCCGAGGCCGCGGGCCCTGGACGGCACGGTCGACCTGGGGCTGTTCACCTACCCCGCCTACCAGGTGTTCGTGCTGGCCGTGTCGGTGCTGATGTGCGTCGCGGTGTGGCTGGTGCTCACCCGTACCCGCGTCGGGATGATCGTGCGGGCCGCGACCGAGCGGCCCGAGCTGACCCGGGCGCTCGGCATCGACGTCGGCCGGTGGGTGACCCCGGTGTTCGGCTTCGGCATCGCGCTGGCCGCGTTCGCCGGGGTGCTGGCCGCGCCGATGCGGGCGGTCAACCCGCTCATGGGCGCCGACCTCATCATCACCGTCTTCGCGGTCGTGGTGATCGGCGGTCTCGGCTCGGTGTTCGGCTCGGTCGCCGCGGGCTTCGCCGTCGGGCTGGTGTCGGCCCTCGGCAACCTGTACGTGCCGGCGCTCTCCCAGATCCTGGTGTTCATCCTCATGGCCGTCGTGCTGTTGTGGCGCCCGGCCGGGCTGTTCGGACGCGAGGAGGCGTTCCGGTGATCCTGACCAGGCTGGCCCGCTCGGGCCGGGGCGGATGGCTGCTCCTGGCGGCCGGGCTCGTCGCCGCCTTCGCCCTGCCCTGGCTGATCTACCCGCCGGTGGCGCTCGACATCGCCTGCTGGGCGCTGTTCGCCGCGTCGGTGGACCTGCTGCTGGGCTTCACCGGGCTGCTGTCGTTCGGGCACGCCGCGTTCTGGGGCGGGTCGGCGTACTGCACCGGCCTGATCGCGTTGCACAGCGGGCTGCCGTTCCCGGTCGCGATCGCGGGTGGCGCGGCGTTCACGGCACTGCTGGCGCTCCCGATCGGCTTCCTGTCCGTACGGCTCAGCGGCATCTATTTCGCCATGGTCACCCTGGCCTTCGCCCAGATGATCTATTTCGTGGCCAACCAGTGGCGGGACGTCACGGGCGGGGAGAACGGCCTGCAGGGGATCCCCCGGGAGTTGTTCGGGCTCGACCTGTCCGACTCGTTCTTCTTCTACTACGCGGGCCTGCCGTTCGTGCTGGCCGGGCTGTTCGTCGCCTGGCGCATCGTACGCTCGCCGTTCGGCCGGGTGCTGGTGTCCATCCGCGCCAACCCGGACCGGGCCCGCGCCCTCGGCTACCCGGTCGACCGCTACAAGCTGCAGGCGTTCGTCCTGTCCGCCGCGCTCGCCGGGACGGCCGGGGGAGTCTTCGCCATCGGCCACGGCTTCGCCTCGCTCGAAGGTGTCTACTGGACCACCTCCGGGCAGGCCGTGATGATGGTCATCCTCGGCGGGATCGGCACGTTGTGGGGCGGCGCCATCGGCGCGGCGCTGATCGTCCAGCTCCAGGACTTTCTGGCCACCGCCGGGTTCGCCGAGACCGGGATCATCACCGGCTCGATCTTCATCGTGGTCGTGCTGCTGTTCCGCCGGGGCATCTGGGGAACGGCCCGACACCTGCTGGCCTCGCGGCGTACGCCCGACGCGCCCACCGACCTGCCCGCCGAGCCCAGGAAGTCGGTCGACACCCCGGCCTGACCGTGAAAGCCCGCCCGTTGCATGGGTGAACGCCCCGTGAAATCACCTATCTCCGCAGCAGCCTGGTAATTGGCGATCCGCGGGACTTGACTAGTGCCCATTGTGGAAGCGCGAGTGCTACAACGATGGGCAAGGGCGTGAACAGGCGCAGTTTCCTCCAGCTTCTCGTGGACGGGGCCCCGCTGCCCCACTACGACGAGGTCCTGCACGACGCGGTGGCCGGCGCCGCCTCACCCGCCGAGATAGCGGATCTGCACGCCGAGCACACGCTCGCGCTCCAGCTCCGCGACACGCTGGAGAAGCGGCGAAGCCGCCACGAACAGCAGCGTGCGCTGGTCGAGTGCGCGAAGGAGCTGGCGGAGGACCGCAGCGACCCCGACACGATCCTCACCCTGATCGTGAGCCAGGCACAGCGGCTGCTCGGCTGCGACATGGCCTACCTCAGCCTCAACGACAACGAGCGCCGGGCGACCTGCATGCAGGTGATGGTCGGCGCGACCTCCTCGGCGTGGAAGGACGTCAGGATCCCGTTCGGGATCGGCATCGGCGGCAGGGTCGCGGCCACGGGCACGCCGTTCTCGACGCCCGACTACTTCAGCGACGAACGGCTGACGCACGACCCGGCGGTCGACACCTCGGTCAGGGCGGAGCGGCAGGTGTCGATCGTCGGCGTGCCGCTGCGCACCAGCGCCGTCATCGGGGTGCTGTTCGCCTCCAACCGCACGCCGGGGTGGTTCTCCCACGACGCCATCGCTCTCCTCGGCTCCTTCGCCACCCTCGCCGCGACCGCCATCGAGCAGGCGCGGTCGAGAGACGACCAGGAGCAGACCCTGGCGGCGCTCCGGCGGGAGAACGAGGCTCTGCGGCAACGTACGGTCGACCAGGAGAGGGCGGTCGCGGCGCACGACCAGAGCATGGCCATCGTGCTCAGGGGCGGCGGCGTGCAGGAGGTCGTGGCCGCGGCGGGCGACCAGCTCGGTGGCGTGCTCGCCATCTTCGACGAGTTCGAGACGCCCGTCGCCTGGACCCCGGGGGCTTCCCGTGAGGTGCTGCGGGCGATGTCCGCCGCCGCGGGCGGGGCCGCGGGCCGCTCCGCCGTCGCCCACGACGGCACGTACTGGGCCACCGGCCTCGTCGCCGGCACCGAGAACCTCGGCACCCTGGTCTGGGGCCCGCCGGCCGCACCGTCCGAGGTCGGCGACCTGGACAGGCGGCTGCTCGCCCGGGCGGCCGTCGTCGCGTCGTTGCTCCAGCTGTTCAGCCGCAACCTCGCCGCAGCGGAGGCCAGGGTGCGCGGCGAGTTGCTGGACGACCTCCTCACGCCCACCCCCCGCACGTACTCCTCGCTGGCCGAGCGGGCCCTGCGGATCGGCTACCAGCCCCAGAAGCGGCATGCCGTCGTCGTCGCGCACATCCGGGCCGAGAACCGGCAGAGCCTCGCCTCCGTGGCGTCCGACCTCGCGGCCGCCCGCGACGGCCTGAGCACGGTGCGGGACGGCCAGGCGATCCTGGTCGTCCCCTCCGACGACCCGTCGCTGACCGGCCGCCAGATAGCACGCTCGCTGACCACGCGGCTGGGCTCGCCGGTCACCGCCGGCGCCGCGGGACCGGTCGACGACCCGGCCGACCTGCCCAGCGCGTACGCGGAGGCGCTGGCCTGCGTACAGGCCCTGCTCCGGCTCGAACGGGTGGGAGCCGCCGCCACGGCCGACGAGCTCGGGTACGCCGGACTGCTGCTCGGCGACGGCGCGTCCGCGGCGCGCTTCGTGGAACGCACCCTCGGGCCGGTCATCCGGCACGACGAGCAGCGGTCCACCGCGCTGATGGAGACGCTCGGAACCTACTTCGCCACCGGGCAGAGCCTGGTCGCCAGCGCCAAACGGCTGCACATCCACCCGAACACCGTCACCCAGCGCCTCGACCGGGTCAGACGCCTGCTCGGCATGGACTGGAACAGCCCGGACCACACGCTGGAAGTGCAGCTGGCGCTGCGGTTGCACCGGCTGCGCCGCGAGCTCCGCGAGCTCGACGACTGACGTGCCCGCAGACGGAAACGGCAGGGAAACAGCCGGCGGTGCATAAAGGAGCGGAACCGCAGAAGATCCGGCATGTGCGGCCTTCGCGGGCCCCGCCAGGTCGTCCCTCCGCCGAAAGGACCTCGATCAGTGAACCGTGCGACAGCGGCCCGCGGGCTGTTCTCGGGAGCCCTGCTGATGAGCTCCCTCACGGTCGGCGTGCCCGCCGCCGCCGACTCCAAGCCCAAGCCCTCACCCATCACCTGGCAGAAATGTCAGGAATTCTCGGACGATGACCTCCGCAAGCAGGGCCTCAAGGAGGATCAGTTCGCCGAGTTCAGGCGGCTGCTCGCCCGTACGGACTGCGGCACGATCCGCGTCCCCCAGGACTACGGCGACCCGGACGGGAAGCAGATCACCGTGGCCCTCACCAGGTTGAAGGCCTCCGACCAGAAGAACCGCCTGGGCAGCATCGCGCTCAACCCGGGAGGGCCCGGCGGCTCCGGCTACCTGATGTCCATCAACCTCGCGATGAGGGGCGCCAAAGCACTCAACGAGCGTTATGACCTGATCGGGATCGACCCGCGCGGCATCGGCCGCAGCACCAAGGTCTCCTGCCCCGACATCCCGCGCGGCACGCCCGCGCCGGGGCCGATCACCGAGAAGCACGCCAAGAAGGCCTACGCCGACATGGTCGCCTGGAGCAAACAGTGCGTCCAGCAAGATCCCGCGTTCCTCAGGCAGCTCACCACCCCCAACGTGGCCCGTGACATCGACCGGATCCGCGCCGCCCTGCACGAGCGGAAGATCAACTTCTTCGGCGTCTCCTGGGGCACGTGGCTCGGCGCCGTCATGCGAACCATGTACCCCACCAGGGTGGGCCGGATGTGGCTGGACAGCGTGACCCCACCCGACATCTGGAAGGGCTTCTGGACGAAGACCCACACCGACGCCGTGGACCGCAACTTCGAGCGCATGGCCGCCTGGATGGCCGAACGCGACGACACCTACGGGCTCGGCACGTCGAAACGGCAGGTGGTCTCCGCGGTGGAGGACATGGTCAAGCGGTACGACGCCGAACCGCTGACCTTCACCGACATCGACCTCACCGTGGACGGCGGGCTGATCTCCCGGGCCGCAGGCCGGCCCGGCGGCCAGTGGCCCAGGATGGCCCAGGTGCTCAAGGAACTCGCCGACGCCAAGGGCCCGGCCGCGCCTCCGGCGGTCAAGGAGGCGTTCGGCAAGCCGGGCGAGGGCGGAGGCGGGGGCGGGGGGACTGACAGGACGGCCGGCCGCGCGTTCCACTGCAACGAGGATCCGACCGCGAGCACGTTCCGGCCGAACTGGAAGGCCTACCAGCAGCGTCTCAAGCACTATCCGGTGACCGGCCGGACGGGCAACTTCGTGCACAACTGCGCGGGGTGGCCGTTGCCGGCGAAGACGCCGAAGGTGCGGCCCACGGGCGGCTCGCTGATCCTGTCGGGCCACCGCTACGAGACCGTGACACCGTACGAGTGGGCGACCGCCATGCGCGCGGCCATCGGCGGAACCCTGGTGACCATCGACGACGACGTCCACGGCTCGGCCCCCCAGGTGCCCGGCTGTGCCGAGAAGATCGTCGCCTACTTCGAGACCGGCAGGCGCACCACCACGTGCCCGGGAAAGCCGGCCCCCACCACGACCGGCTGACACGCACGGCGAAGGGAGCGAATCTTGTCCTGATGCTCGGACGGCCATGAGGCTCGCTTGGCACGCGTCCGGGCACGTGCATCGTGAATGTGGCCGCTCCGGAAGACAGCGTGTGGAACAGACGTCAGGCGAACGGGTGACGGGTGCGGCCCTGCGGCCGGCACGCTCGATCGGCGTGCTGTCGCTGCTCGCCATGATGACCGTGCAGGTGGCGTCCGGGCTGGACGCGCGGCCGGAGCGGTACACCGGGCCGATCGTGGTGCTGCTGGCGGCGTGTGCCGTGGCCTTCGCGGCCGGCACGTGGGGGACGGCCAGGGCGGTGGCCGCGTTCGGCGCGGCGGTGCTCACCGGGTACGCGGCCGAGGTGGCCGGGGTGCTGACCGGATTCCCGTTCGGCGTCTACCGCTACAGCGACGTGCTGTGGCCGCAGGTGGGCGGCGTCCCCGTCGTGGTGGCGCTGGCCTGGGGCGGCATGGGGCTGGCGGCGTACGCGGTGGCGACCGCCGTCGCGCCGGCGGGGAGGTGGGCGCGGGCCGTCGCGGGCGCGGGCGCGCTGACCGCGTGGGACCTGTTCCTCGACCCGCAGATGGTCCGGCTCGGGATGTGGACGTGGGCCGACGGCGGCGCGTACCGCGGCATCCCGCTGAGCAACTTCGCGGGCTGGCTGCTGGTGTCGGCGCTGGTCATGCTGGTCGTCGGACGCGTGTGCGGCGACGCCGGGCCAGGGCGGGGGCTGCTCGCGCTCTACACGGTCATGGCGGTGATGGAGACGGTCGCCTTCGCGGCGGTGTTCGAGCCCACCGACCCGCTGGTGGCGGCGGCCGGAGGGATCACGATGGGCGCGTTCGCCGCGCTGGCCTGGAGGCGGTCATGGCAGAGGTGACGGTGATCGGCGGCGGCGTGGGCGGCATGGTGTGCGCGCTGCTGCTGGCCAGGCAGGGGCACGAGGTCCGGCTGTACGAGCGGTCCGCGCGGCTGGGCGGCAAGCTGGCCGAGCACCGCCGGGACGGGTTCGCCTTCTCCCTCGGGCCTTCGCTGCTCACCATGCCGGAGCTGTTCCGCGAGCTGGGCCTGCGGCGCGAGCTCGTCGAGCCGGAGTTGCTGTGCCGCTACCGGTTCGCCGACGGCACGGTGCTGGACGCGCCGCGGGACCCGGAACGGATGGCAGCCGAGGTGGAGCGGCTGGCCCCGGGGGAGGGACCGGGCTGGCGCGCCTTCCACAGCTGGGCGCGGGGCTGCCTGCGGGCCGCGCACCGGACGGTGTTCGCCGGGCCGCTGATCCGCCCGCCCGGCCAGGCCCGGCTGTCCGATCTGCTGGCCGTGGCGCCCGCGCGTACGCTGGACGGGCTGGCCCGCCGCTACTTCCGTGACGCCCGCCTGCGCCAGTACACCGGCCGCTACGCCACCTACGCCGGGTCGAGCCCCTACCTCGCGCCCGCCGCGCTGGGGTGCGTGCCGGCGCTGGAGCACGGGCAGGGTGTCTGGTACACGCCCGGCGGCCTGGCCCGGCTGGCCGACGACCTGGCCCTGCTGCTGAAAGCGGCAGGTGTGCGGGTGTTCCTGTCGGAGCCGGTCGCCGCCGTCGAGGCCGGCGGTTCCCGGGTCACGGGGGTGCGGCTGGCGAGCGGAGAGCGTGTGCGCTCCGACGTCGTGGTGGCGAACACCGACGCCGCCGCCCTGTACGCGCGCCTGCTGCCGGACCGCCGGCGGCTGCGCCGCATCGCGCGGCTGGGGCGCTCGTCGTCCGCGCTGCTGCTGCTGGCCGGGGTGGAGGGGCGAACGCCGGGGCTGCCGCATCACTCGGTGCTGTTCTCGGCCGGCTACGAGCGGGAGTTCGCCGACATCTTCGAACGCGGGAGCCCGCCGCGCGACCCGACGATCTACGTCGGCTGCTCGGCCGTGGACGACCCCTCCCAGGCCCCGCGCGGCGCCGAGAACTGGACCGTGCTGGTCAACGTGCCCGCCCGCGACCCCGGCCGATGGCCGATCGGGGTGCGGGCGTACCGGGATCTCGTGCTGGAGCGGCTGGCCGAGCGCGGTCACGACCTGGCGGGCCGGCTGCGTTTCGTCGACGTCTTCACCCCGGCCGATCTGCGGGAACGCTACGGGTCCTGGGGCGGCGCGATCTACGGCAGCGCCTGCAGGGGCAGGCTGGCGCCCTTCCTGCGCCCGGGCAACCGAGGGCCGCGCCGCGGCCTGTACCTGGTGGGCGGCTCGGTGCACCCGGGCGGCGGGCTGCCGATGGTGGCTCTGGGCGCGCGCATCGTGGCCGGGCTGGTGGCACGCGACTTCCCTGGGGGCGCGCGGTGAGGCCGTTCACGGCCGTACGCGCGGTGAGGCCGCTCACCGCGGCGCAGGCCGTCGCGGCCGCTGTCGTCGTCGCCAGGCTCGCGCGGGGCCGGCGGCGGCTGCCGCGGCTGCGGCCCCGCCTGGACTCCGGCATGACGATCTCCGTGGTGATCCCCGCCCGCGACGAGGCGGCCAGGATCGGGCCATGCCTGCGGGCCGTGCCGACGGCTCCCGCCGTGACCGAGGTGATCGTCGTCGACGACGGATCCCGCGACGGCACGGCACGGGTGGCCGCGTCGCTGGGAGCCAAGGTCGTCACCGCGGGACCGCTGCCCCCGGGGTGGGTGGGCAAGCAGTGGGCGCTGCACCAGGGGACGGCCGCCGCCGCCGGCGAGGTCGTGGTGACACTCGACGCCGACGCCCGGCCCGCGCCCGGCCTGTTCGGCGCGCTGGCGGCCGCCTTGGAGCGGTACGACCTGGTGAGCGCCGGTCCGCGGTTCGTCTGTGACGGCGTCCTGGAGCAGGCCCTGCACGCTTCCATGCTGGCCACGCTGGTCTACCGGTTCGGGCCCATCGGCCCGCCGAGCCCGCCGCCGCCGCGCCGCGTCGTCGCCAACGGCCAGTGCATGGCCTTCCGGCGGGCCCGGATGGCCGAAGCGGAGGGATTCGCACTCGTACGTGATCGTATGACCGACGATGTGGCGCTGGCCCGCTGCCTGGCCGGGCGAGGCTGGACGGTGGGCTTCCTGGACGCGGGCGGCCTGCTGGAGGTGGACATGCACGACTCGGTCCGCGAGCTGTGGCGGGAGTGGGGACGTTCGCTGCCGCTGCGGGACGTGACCGGGCCCGGCCGGCAGGCGGCGGACCTCGCCGTCCTCTGGCTGACCGGGGCGCTGCCCGTGCTCCGGCTGGCGGCCGGCCGGCCGGCCGCGCTGGACGTGGCGCTGCTGGGGATGCGGCTGCTGCTGGCCAGGGCGTTGCGGGACAGCTACCGCGAACCGGGCGCGGGCGTGCTGCTGTCGCCGCTGCTCGATCCGGCGTCCGCGTTCCGGCTGACCCAGGCCACGCTGCGACCCGTCCGCGATTGGCGTGGCCGTACGTACCCGGACGTCAGCGGCCGAACGTGGCGTGGCCGTACGCACCAGGGCGTCAGCGGCGGCGGGCGGCCAGCGCGGCCAGGCAGAAGCGCAGCCCGATGAGGCACATCAGCCCGCCGGTGGCCGCCGCCACCTCCACGGGTGCGAACAGCAGTTGCAGCACCGGCACCGCGAACACCGCCAGGCGCGCCCCCACGGCGAACGAGCGCAGCGCCAGCGCCGTCACGACCAGCACGGCCACCGCCAGCACGAACGCCGGCGGGCAGATGACCGCGACGCCGCCGGCGAAGGTGAGGACCGAGCGGCCGCCACGGAAGCCGGCGAAGACCGGCCACGCGTGCCCGGCCATGGCCGCCGCCACCGCGAGGTACACCGGCACCACGCTCGCACCCGACACCACGCCGAGCCCGGTGGTGTGGCCGCCGCTGACCAGCAGCCCCGCCAGGGCCGCCAGCGTGCCCTTCAGCATGTCGCCGGCGAACACCGGCACGGCCGCCCGCCGCCCGAGTTGCTCCTTGACGTTCCAGTACCCCGGATTGCGGTCGCCGACGTCACGCGGATCGACGCCGTGCCCGCCCGCCACCACGACCGCGACCGGCACCGAGCCGAGCAGGTAGCCGGCGGTGACCGCCACGAGCACCTCGACCATCGCCTCGTTCCACCTCGTCCGGTACGGCAGCGCGGGCGCCATGAAGCACATGGCCTTCGACCGGCCGCTGCTGCGGGGCGCCGGCGGGCTGCTGTTCTGGCGGCTGCTCGGCACCGGCCGGGGCCGCTCCATGTCGCTGGGCGCCGATCTGCGCCGGTGGGCGCTGTTCGCGGTCTGGCGCGGCGAGGACGACCTGGCGGAGTTCCTGCGCGTCTCGCCGATCGCCGCCCGCTGGCGTGCGGAGGCGTACGAGAGCTGGCACGTGCGGCTGGTCCCGCTGGCCTCGCGCGGCGCCTGGGCCGGGCGCGACCCGTTCGACGGCATGGCGGCCCGCCCCGACGGCGGGGAAGGACCGATGGCGGTGCTCACCAGGGCGTCCATCCGGCCCGGCCGCCTGGTCGCCTTCTACCGGTCGGTGCCGCAGGTCGACGACCTGCTCCGGCGGCAGGACGGCTGCCTGCGCTCGATCGGCATGGGGGAGTGGCCGCTGGCCCGGCAGGCGACGTTCTCGTTGTGGCGGGACCAGGAGGCGGTGCGCGCCTTCGCCTACCGGGACGGGGCACATCAGCGGGTCATCCGGCAGGTACGAACGCACGACTGGTACGCCGAGGAGCTGTTCGCCCGCTTCACCCCCTACGCCAGCGAAGGAACCTGGAACGGCGCCGACCCGCTGCGCTGAGCGGGTCATGTCACCCGCTCCGCCGCCGTCGCCTCGACGACGGCCGCCGGTTCCGGCCCCGCCAGCGCGTACGCCACCACGCACGCCCGGGCGATCGTGGCGGCCGTCGAGGAGCCGTGGGCGACGACGACGGTGCCGCGCAGGCCGAGCAGGGCGGCGCCGCCATGGGCCTCCGGATCGTAGCGGCGGGCCACTTTCGCGAGCTGCTGCGGGGAGGCGATGCCGGCCTGGGCGACCATGGTCAGCGCCGTGCGCACGCACCCCTCGACGCTCTTCAGCACGACGTTGCCGGTGAACCCGTCGGTGACGATCACGTCCACGGTGCCGGCCAGCACGTCATGGCCCTCGACGTTGCCGTGGAAGCGCAGCGGCAGAGCGGCGAGCAGTTCGTGGGCCCGACGGGTCAGCCGGTTGCCCTTGCCCGGCTCCGACCCGATCGACAACAACCCCACGACCGGGTCGGGGCGGCCGAGCACGGCTCGCGCGTACCCGGCTCCCAGCAGCGCGAACTCGGCCATCATGGCCGGGCTCGGATCGGCTGTCGCGCCGGCGTCCACCAGCACGCTCGCGCCGCCCCGCAGCGACGGCAGCGCCACGGCCAGCGCGGGCCGCAGCACGCCGGCCCGGCCGATGCCGCGCACCGCGCAGGCGACCACCGCGCCGGTGGACCCCGCGGACACCAGCGCCCCGCCGCGGCCCCGGCCGACCAGCTCGCAGCCGACCGCGAGGCTGGAGGCCGCCAGCGCCGTGGCGGCGGGGCCGCGCTCGGCCATCGGGACGGCGTCGTCGGCGTGCACCACCGCGAGCTCGCCCGCGGCGCCGTGCCTGCGCAGCTCCCCGGTCACGCGCGGTTCGTCGCCGACCAGGATGACCGGCACCTTGTGGGCGCGCCACGCCGCCACCGCACCGGCGACCGTCTCCGCCGGTCCGTGGTCGCCGCCCATCGCGTCCAGGACCACAGGGCGCACGGCTGTCACGGAAGTTCCACGCGGACGCGGCGCTCGGTCCTGCCCGCCTCGGCGGAGGCCAGCAGGTGGCGGGCGAACACGGCCGCCCGCCGCCGGCGCGGCACCCGTACGCGGCCTGCCAGGACCTCGAACCCGCCGCGCTCGATCTCGTCGAGGATGCCGCCGTAGAGATCGACGGCGGCGCGTACGCACGGCCGCGACGAGGCTATGAGCAGGCCGATGCCGCCGGCGGCGGCGCGGTAGTGCTCACGGGCGCGCCCGGCCTCGAAGGCCAGCAGGCGCCGTACGGCCCGCCCGGTGCGGGCGGCGCCCAGCTCGCCCGGTTCGACGCCGAACTTGCCGAGGTCCTCCATCGGCAGGTAGATCCGGCCGCGGGCGAAGTCCTCGCCGACGTCACGCAGGAAGTTGGTGAGCTGGAAGGCCAGGCCGAGCTGGCGAGCGGGCTCGCGGGCCGCCTCTTCGCAGCCTGGCGCCGGCTCCAGCACCGGCAGCATCATCGTGCCGATGGCGGCGGCCGATCCGGCCATGTAGCCGAGCAGGTCGTCGTAGGTGGCGTACCGGGTCACCGACAGGTCCGCGCGCATCGAGGCGAGGAAGGCGCCGATGTCGTCGTGGTCGATGCCGAAGGAATTGACGGTGTGCAGCAGCGCCGGCAGCACCGGATCGTCCGGTCTGGCCCCGGTGAGCCCGGCCTCGACCCTGGCGCACAGGCCGTCGAGCGCTCGGGACCGGTCGGCGGTCATGGTGAACGAGTCGACGATCTCGTCGGCGTAGCGGGCGAAACCGTACAGCGCGTGCACGTGCCGCCGCTTCCACTGCGGCAGCAGCCGGGTGGCGAGGTAGTAGGAGCGGCCGTAGCGGGCGTGGAGCCGCCGGCACCGTTCGTAGCTGGCGGTGAGCGTCAACGGGCCTCCTTGAGGATGCGTTCGGCGGCGAGCCGGCCGGAGATCAGCACCGTGGGCACCCCGACACCGGGTGCGGTGTACATGCCGGCGAAGTGCAGCCCGGGCACCCGCCGGGCGACGGCGGAGGGGCGCAGCCAGGCCGTCTGGGTGAAGCGGTGGTCCAGCGCGAACGGCGTGCCCGCGCTGTGCCCGCGCGCCGCCCAGGCGGGCGGGTCCACCACCAGCCGGGGCGCGCCCGCGAGGTCGCCGTAGCCGAGCGTGGCCAGGCGGCCGAGCAGCCGCGCCTCCAGCTCCGGGCGCAGCCGGCCCCAGTCGGCGACGCGTTGCAGGTTGGGCGCCGGTTCGAGCACGCTGAGCGTGGCGTGCCCTTCTGGCGCCGCTGCGACGTCCGGCTCGGGGCAGGTGACCAGCAGGCTCGGGTCCGGCTGCGGCCGGCCCGCCGCCAGCGCGGCGAACGTCTCCCCCCAGGCCCGCCCGAAGTGCAGCGTGTGGTGCGCCTGGCCGGCCGGTGGGCGGTCCAGGCCGGCGTGCATCACCAGGCAGGAGGGGGAGTGGCGAGGACGGCGCAGCCGCCAGTCGTCCGCCCGGGCGGGCAGCAGCCTCCGGGCCGCCAGCCGGTCGCAGGCCACGACCACCTGCCTGGCGGGCAGCCGTTCGCCGTCCTCCAGCCGCACCCCGGTGACGCCGCCGCCGTCCGTCTCGACCTCGCGAGCGCGCACGCCGTAGCGGATGCCCGCGCCCAGCTTCTCCAGCAGCGCCGCCATGGCGGCCGGTATGGCGTGCATGCCGCCGCGCTCAGGGAAGAACACGCCGCCGACGGTGTCCATGTGCGCGATCACGGCGTAGATGCCGAGCGCGTGCTGCGGCGACAGGCCCACGTACAGCGCCTGGAACGTGTGCGCCCTGATCAGCCGCGGGTCCGTCAGGTGGCGGGCCGCCAGGCGATCCAGCCGGCGAAAGCCGCCGAGCCCGGCCAGCCGGAGGAGCGTGGCCGGCCGGGCCAGGCCGCGCAACCTGGTCATGTCGGCGTCGATGAACGCCGGCCACTCGATCCGGAAGAGCTCGCCGAGCAGCCGCCGGTAGCGCTCGTAGCGCGCCGCCTCCGCGGGCCCGCACACCGTCCGCACCTGCTCGGCCATCGCCTCGCGCTCCGGCAGCACGTCCAGCCGCGACCCGTCGTCGAAGAGGAGCCGGTACGACGGTTCGAGGCGGCGCAGCGGCAACCAGCGCCGCAGCTCCTCCCCGGCCGCGCCGAAGACCTCGGCGAGCACGCCGGGCATGGTCAGCACGGACGGGCCGGTGTCGAACCGGTACGCCCCGACGCGGGCGGTGCCGCAGCAGCCCCCGGGTTCGTCGAGAGCCTCGACCACGGTGACCTCGCGGCCGGCCGCGGCCAGGTGGACGGCCGCCGCCAGGCCGCCCAGACCGGCTCCGACGACCACGACAGCACTCGTTCTGGGGCGCATACCGGGGCTCATACCGGGGCTCATACCGGGGCTCATTCGGGGGCTCCCGCGGCGCACAGGGCCGCCAGCTCGACCAGAGCCTGTCTGGCCTCGGGCGGGATGCCGGGGGGCTGGTCCAGCGCCGCGACCGCCTCGCCGGCGAGAGCGGCGATGCGCTGCTCCGCCGCGTCCAGCGCGCCGCACTCGACGATCAGCCTGCGCGCCGCCTCCACGCCGCGCTGATCGGTGACGTCGTCCAGGATCGGGCTCCCGGTCCGCCGGCGGGCGACGGCGAGCAGGTAGGTCGCCTTTCCCTGGAGCAGGTCGGCCCCGGCAGGCTTACCGGTACTGGCCGGGTCGCCGAACACGCCGTTGACGTCGTCCCTGAGCTGGAACGCCTCCCCCAGCGGCAGCGCGTACGCGCTCAGCAGCCGCAGCGTGCCTTGGCAGCCGCCCGCGACGGCGTGCCCGAGGTGCAGGGGCCGCTCCACGGTGTACTTGCCCGACTTGTAGAGGGAGATGAGCCTGGCCTGCTCGTCGTCGCCTTCGCCGCCGGGCGTGCGGGCCAGGTCGAGGTACTGCCCGCCGATCGCTTCCACGCGCAGCCGGGTGAGGACGTCGAGCGCGGCCTCCAGACGCGGACCCGTCTCAAGCAGGACCGCATCGGCCCAGCTCAGGGCCAGCAGCGCCAGCAACGTCGCAGCCGACTCGCCGAACCGGCCGGCGTCGCCCCGCCGTCCCGACCGCCGGTGCAGGCCGGCCAGCGCGACGTGCGCCGCCGCCCGGCCGCGCCGCGTGCCCGCCTCGTCCATCACGTCGTCGAGCAGCAGCGCCGCGGCGTGTACGAGCTCCATGGCGCACGCCGCCGGCAGCACCTCCTCAGGCCGCCCGCCACCGGCGGCCCGGTAACCCCAGTAGACGAACGCGGGCCGCAACCGCTTGCCGCCCTCCAGGACGAACGCCACCAGGAGCTCGCGCACCAGGTCGACGTCCGGGCCGTCCAGGAAGTCGAGCCGCCCCAGCTGCTCGTCCAGCAGTCGCGTCAGGTGCCGGTCGATCAGCTCGCGCACCTGGCCGGCCTGCGAGGTCACCGTGTCCATGCACGCAGCTCCTTCTGTCGCCGTACAAGCTTTCGCAGGAGGAGCGGACCTGGTTGCACGATCCGGAATGCATCTTCACGGTAACCATCGGACACCGGTTCCCAAACGGGACACGCCCAGGGTTTTAAGCGTTGCTGTCCAGCCAGGCGACGATGCTGCGCACGTACACGTCGACGTTGATCAGCGGGCGGCCGTCGAGGACCCCGACGAGATGCCCCACGCCGAACGGGGCATCGTAGACGCGGGCGCGCCGGTAGGTCCCGGGGTCCACGGCCTGCCTGACGTTGTCCCAGCCGTGCCAGGCCAGGCCACCTCGCCGCGTCGTCAGCAGATCTTGTACGCCTGCCGCGTCGAGTTGTACGAGCAGGAGTCGACCGGCTTCCCGGACGCGTTCCGCAGGTAGGCGGCGTCGCTGCTCTGGTTCCAGATGTAGGCCAGAGTCCCGCCGCTCCTGCCCCAGTAGCGGGTGGTGGTGGTGTTCTTGCCCTTGCCGGTCCGCAGGGTGAGCGTTTTCCCGGCCCTGAGGGTGAACCTGCCGAAGGTGTAGACGTGGTCCGACCGCTTCGTCCTGTCCCGGATGGTCCAGCCGGTGAGGTTGACGGCCTTCCTGGTCATGTTCTTGATCTGCACGTACTCGCCGTTCAGGCTGCTGTTCGCGCCGAAGTCCGGCGAACCCGGCGAGTCGTAGTAGATCTTGGTGATCTGGACGGCGGGGGCGGCCGCGTACGCGGGCTGGGCGGCGACGGCCGCGGACGCGGCTAACAGGGCGGCGGAGGTCAGCAGAGATCCGATACGCACAGGGACACTCCTGAGATGTGAGACATGATCTGGAGTGATGGTATTGATGGGACTTAGGTTTTATGGACCGTTCCCGTATCGGTTTGGTGTCCGTTGTGCAGCCAACTCCATCCCTCCAGCCACGCTGGGTGCTCAACGCTGCTCCAGGTCACCGGCACCCGCTACGCGGGCAGATGTCGTTCAGGGCGGCCGCCAGCCGGTCCACGTCGCCGGCGGAGGTGAACAGGGCGGGAGTGACGCGGACGGCGTCGCCTCCGCTCATGCCGCTGCGGGCGACGGTGAAGATCCGATGCCTGGTCATGAGGTCATCGGCGATGGCGACGTTGTCGTCCTTGGAGGTCCGGCCGTGGAGCCGGAAGGCGGTGATGGCGCCGTACATGCCGGGTTCGTCCGGGGTGAGGATCTGCACGGGACCGAGCTCGCGCGCCTGCCGCACCCAGCGGTCGCGCAGGAAACGCAGGCGGGCCTGCTTGACCTTCGCCCCCAGGGTCTCGTGGAAGTCCAGGGCGGTGTCCACGGTCAGGTGCGGCGCGACGTTCATGGTGCCGGAGTGCACCCGGGAGCGGATGTCGGAGGCCGGGTAGGTCTCGTCGTTGTAGAGGAGGTCGATGTCGGCCAGGCGGCCGTCGCGGATGTAGAGGAACCCGGCGCCCAGGGGCACGCCCATCCACTTGTGCAGGGAGAAGATGGCGAAGTCGGCGTCGAGGTCGGTGAGGGTGAAGTCGAGCTGGCCCCAGGAGTGGGCGGCGTCCACGATGACGTCGACGCCGCGCCGGCGGGCCATGGCGACGATCTCGCGGACCGGCGTGACCAGGCCGGTGCGGTTGTTCATGTGGCTGAGCAGGAGCAGCCGCACCTTGGGGTGCCGCTGCAGCGCGCGCTCGTAGGTGTCGAGCACCGCCTGGCGGGTGGCGGGCTCGGGGATGACGATGCGCTCGACGTGGACGCCTCGCCGGGCCGGGAGCCAGTTCATGACGTACTGGGCGCTGTGGTAGTCGAGGTCGGCGTACATGATCGCATCCCCGGGGCGCAGGCGGTTGTAGCCGGCGATGAGGTTCTGCAGGGCCTCGGTGCCGCCCCGGGTCAGTGCGATCTCCTTCCCGCTGACGCCGAGCAGGGCGGCGATGCGCTCGCGTACCTCGTCGGCGCGCGGCTTGTACTCGGTGCGCAGCAGGTGCGAGCTGCGTTCGTTGAGGTGGTCGACGTTGCGGTGGTAGGCCCGCCGTACCTGGTCCGGCATGATCCCGTAGTAGCCGTTCTCCAGGTTGACGAAGTCGGGGCTCACCTGGAACTGCCTGGCGACCGTGCCCCAGAAGCGCTCGTCGCGGGCCAGAAGCTCGGGGCTGACACCCTGCGGCACGGTCAGCGCCTCGGCCGCGGCGGGACGGATCGCGGCACCGGCCGCCAGCGCACCGAACCCGGCGACCATCCGGCGTCTGGACAAAGTCATAACGGGCTCCACCTGATATCAGCGAAATTCACGGACGGCGAACGCGGCCGATATTCCTCGCGCGGCACGATGTTTCCTTCTCCCGTGCCGGTGAGATACGGCGCAAATGGCAGGACACTCAAGAGGATGAACACGCAGGGCTGCACGGTCTTCATTCGACGCGCGCTGCACGTCGCATGAAGGCGAGAGCTTTACTGGAACCTTTGCTGCCGCTGGGCGCGTCAAACCGCCGCGCGGGCACTAACACTCCGTGATGCTCGCGACACGATCTGCCCGATCTCGCCGCCCGGCCGCATGCGGAGCCGGTCGGCTGGTGGCGCATGTGGTGCTCGCGATCACCTTGGTCGTCAGCGTGGTGTTCGCCCACGGCGGCGCATGCGCGGCCGTGGAGTTGTCGGAAGGGCCCGCCCACAGCGCTCACCTGCCCGGCGCCGAACGCGCACACGCCGAGCACGACGCGCGGTGCCTGCACCACAAGCTCCCGGCACGCCACCGGCACGGAACGGAAGCGGACTGCTCGGTGACCAGTCCCGCGGGCGTGCCGGCTCCCGTGGCGCTGCCCGCGTCCGCGTCCCTCTCTCCTGCCCGGCCCGCCGGAGGGGCCCCTTCCGCGCGGGCGGACCTGGGCTGCCTTTCCGCACCCCATTTGGCGGGCCTCTGCGTGATGCGCATATAGGACTCGGGCGTTCGTCAGCCGTCCACTGTCCGGTCAAATCGCGGCCGTCCTGTTCCGCGACTCGCGCTCTTCACTTCGGGGAATTCACCAATGTCATCGCAAACGACTTTCGCGCGCCCGCAAGAGGCGCCGTCCGCCGGTTATTCGGCGCTTTCTCTCACTGTCGGGAACACGCCGCTGGCCTTCATCTCCCAGCCGTTCGTGCCGGGCGGCGGAGGTTTCTGGGCCAAGCTGGAGGGCTTCAACCCGGGCGGAATCAAGGACCGTCCCGCCCTGCACATGGTCCGCAGGGCACGGGCTCGGGGAGACCTCCGGCCGGGCGCGACCATCATCGAGTCGACCAGCGGCACCCTGGGGCTCGGTCTGGCGCTGGCCGGGATCGTCTTCGGCCATCCGGTCGTGCTGGTGGGCGACCCCGGGATGGAGCCGCTCATGTGCCGGTTGCTGGCCTCCTACGGGGTACGCCTGGAGATCGTCACCGACCCGCATCCCGTCGGCGGCTGGCAGCAGGCCCGCCGCGAGCGGGTGCAGCGTCTGCTGGCCGAGATCGGCGACTCCTACTGCCCCGACCAGTACAACAACCCCGACAACGTCGAGGCCTACGCCGGGCTGGCCCACGAGTTGCTGGCCCGGCTCCCGCACATCGACGTGCTGGTGTGCTCGGTCGGCACGGGCGGGCACAGCGCGGGCATCTTCAACGTGCTGCGCCGCCACTTCCCCGACGTGAGGCTGGTCGGCGTCGACACGGTCGGCTCGACGATCTTCGGGCAACCCGCGCGGCCCCGGCTGATGCGCGGTCTCGGCTCCAGCATCCACCCGCGCAACGTCGCCTACGACGCCTTCAGCGAGGTGCACTGGGTCAGCCCCGCCGAGGCGGTGTGGGCCTGCCGTAGGCTGGCCGGCGGTCACTACATCTCCGGAGGCTGGAGCACCGGCGCCGTGGCGCTGACGGCCCGCTGGCTGGCCGGCGTGCACCCCGGCCAGACGATCGTGGCGATCTTCCCCGACGGGCCCTGGCGCTATTACGGCACCGTCTACGACGACGCCTACTGCCGCGCCCACGACCTGCTCGCGGGCCCTCCGGCCGATGAGCCCGACCTGCTGGCCTCCGCCACCTCGCGCGAGGTGCACCGCTGGAGCCGCTGCACCACGGTGACCGACCCGCTCGGCGGCACCCGGTGAAGGACACCCTGCGGCAGTTCCGCTCCTTCGACCGGCCCATCCAGCTCCTGCAGATCAACCAGCTCGGCATCAATCTCGGCTTCTACATGCTCATGCCCTACCTCGCCCGCCACCTGGCCGACGACATGGGCCTGGCGGCGTGGACGATCGGACTGGTCCTGGGCCTGCGCAACGCCAGCCAGCAGGGCCTGTTCCTCATCGGCGGCACCCTGGCCGACCGGCTCGGCCACAAGCCGCTGATCATGGCCGGATGCGCGCTGCGCACCCTCGGGTTCGCGGCGTTCGGGCTGAGCACCTCCCTGCCGCTCCTCGTCGGCGCCGCGGTCGTGACCGGGCTGGCCGGGGCGCTGTTCAACCCCGCGGCGCGCGCCTACCTCGCCGCGGAAGCCGGCGAGCGCAAGGTGGCCGCCTTCGCCGTGTTCAACGTCTTCTACCAGGGCGGCATCCTGCTCGGCCCGCTGCTCGGCCTCGTGCTGCTGGGCGGCGGGTTCACCGTCGTGTGCCTGAGCGCGGCGGGCATCTTCGCGGCGCTGACCCTCCTGCAGGCCCGATACCTCCCCCGCCGCGGCACGGCCCCGGCCGGCGAGCGGCCGCCGGTGCTGAGCGAATGGCGGCAGGCGTTCGGTGACCGGGCCTTCGTCTCCTTCGCCACCGCGATGATCGCCTCGTACGCGCTGTCGTACCAGATGTATCTGGGCCTGCCGCTGGAAGTGGCGCGCATCGGCGGCGGCGACGCCGGCGTGATGGCCCTGTACGCGCTGTCCGCGCTGCTCGGCATCGCCGGGCAGGTGCGCGTCACCGCCTGGTGCGCCGCCCGCTGGAGCCGCGGTCAGGCGATCGCGCGGGGCCTGGCTCTGCTCGGGCTGGCCTTCGTCCCGCTCGCGGCCACGGCGCCGCTGCCGCTGCCGCCGCCGTGGGCGATGACGGCGATGATCGCCTGTACGACCCTGCTCACCCTCGGCACGCTCGTCGCCTTCCCGTTCGAGATGGCCACCATCGCCGACATGGCAGGAAACCGGCTGGTCGGCACCTACTACGGCCTGTACAACCTGCTCTCCGGCATCGGCATCCTGGCCGGGAATCTGGTGGCAGGCGCCCTGGTGGACGTGGCCCGCTCCTCCGGCATGGTGAGCCTGCCGTGGCTGCTGCTGGCCGTCGCCGGTCTGGCCTCCGCGGCCGCGGTCGCACGGCTGGAGCACCGCGACCGGATCCCGGCCGCCAGCCCGCTGCAGGCCACCGCCTGAGCGTCCCGCGCCCAGCCCGCTGCGGGCCACCGTGCGAACGTCCCGGGCCCAGCCCGCTGCAGCCCGCCTGAGCCCTTCGGACGGAAGCCCGGGGAGCCACCCGCTCCCCGGGCGAGGCGCATTCGAGGGTGCCATGGCATGCCGATTCCGGGCTATCATCGCCATATGGCGATTAGTCCGGAATCCAACCTGTGTGTCAGCGCCGACATCGCCGCCGGCGTGCCCCCGGCGGCGGCGCTGTTCCACTCCCTGGCCGACGAAACCCGGCTGCGCATCGTGGCGCGACTCGCCCGCGGCGAGGCCCGCGTGGTCGACCTGACCGCCGAGCTCGGGCTGGCGCAGTCCACGGTGTCCAAGCACCTGGCCTGCCTGCGCGGCTGCGGCCTGATCGACTATCGCGCCGAAGGGCGGCAGTCGTTCTACTCCCTCACCCGGCCCGAGCTGATGGACCTGCTGGCCTCGGCCGAGCAGTTGCTGGCAGCCACCGGCCACACGGTGACGCTCCGCCCCGCTCCCGGCGCCGCGCTCGATGCAGGGGACGTCATGGCATGACCGCGAGCAACCCGCCCGCCCCGGACCGGCGGACGTCACTGCGGCGCCGCATCCGCCTGCTGGTCGCGGCCACCATCACCTACAACGTGATCGAAGCCGCCGTGGCCATCACCGCCGGCAGCATCGCCTCCTCGGCCGCGCTGATCGGGTTCGGCCTCGACTCCGTCGTCGAAGTCGCCTCCGCCGCCGCCGTGGCCTGGCAGTTCTCCGCCACCGACCACGAGGCACGGGAGAGGACGGCGCTGCGCGTCATCGCGATCTCGTTCTTCGCCCTGGCCGCCTACGTCACCTTCGACGCCGTACGGGCGCTGCTGGGCGCCGGCGAGGCCGAGCACTCCACCCCCGGCCTGATCCTGGCCGCCCTCTCGCTCGTGATCATGCCCTTCCTGTCGTACGCGCAGCGCCACGCCGGCCGTGCACTCGGGTCCGCCTCCGCGGTGGCCGACTCCAAGCAGACCCTGCTGTGCACCTACCTGTCGGCGGTGCTGCTGGCGGGCCTGGCGCTCAACAGCCTGTTCGGCTGGTCCTGGGCCGACCCGATCGCCGCGCTGGTGATCGCCGCCGTCGCGGTCAAGGAAGGCCGCGAAGCGTGGCGCGGTGACGCCTGCTGCCCGCGCCCCCTGACCGACGAGGTCACCACCACGGAGAACGACGCCGGCTGCTGCTCGCCGGCGCCCGCCGCGGGGCAGGGCACGGTCGGCGGCCAGGCGCCGGATCAGGCGTAGCACGCCGGGCAGCAGGCGCAGCGCCTCACACAGCAGGACGCCGCGCGGCCGGACGACGGACGCGGTGTGTCCGGCACCCGCGAGCGGCCGCACTGACGGTGACAGGCCCGGCGGCCGTGGCGTCACGGGCGGGAGACGCAGGTCACATCGGGTTGGCTGTGACATCTCGCGGGACTGCTTCGTCGGTGGGGGTGTAACAGCCAACACGGCAAGGAGAACAGCATGGACACCCGTCTCGACTTCGTCGGCAGCCCGATCGCGGCGAAGCTCCTGAAGCACATCCTGTCCGCGGGCAGGGTCATGAACGACTCCGCTCTGCCGGCCGCGACGCAGGAGCTGGTGGCGCTGCGCGTCAGCCAGATCAACGGCTGCAGCGTGTGCGTCGACATGCACACCAAGGAGGCCGCGCACCGCGGGGAGACCTCGGTGCGGCTCAACCTGGTCGCGGCGTGGCGGGAGGCGACGGTCTTCACCGACGCCGAGCGGGCCGCTCTGGAGCTGGCCGAGCAGGGCACCCGCGTCGCCGACGCGGCCGGCGGCGTCACCGACGAGGCCTGGGCGAACGCCGCCAAGCACTACGACGAGGACCAGCTCGCCGTCCTGGTGGGTCTCATCGCCATCATGAACACCGTCAACCGCCTGAACATCATCACCCAGCAGCCCGCCGGCGCCTACCAGCCCGGCCAGCACGGATAGGTGAGGGCGGTTGCGGCCAAAGGGAGTCGGGCGACGGCATGAGCACCCCAACCGATCCAGGTGACGGCCGGTTCGATCCGGGGCTGAGCGCGATCATGAGCGAGCGGCGTCAGCTGATCAACCTCGCCTACCGGATGCTCGGCTCCCTGGCCGATGCCGAGGACGTCGTCCAGGAGACCTACACCCGCTGGTACGCCATGACCCGGCGACAGCAGGAGGCCATCGAATCGCCGGGCGCCTGGCTCACCACGGTCGCCAGCCGCATCTGCCTCGACCTGCTCGGCTCGGCGCGGGCCCGGCGCGAGCGCTATGTGGGCGAGTGGATTCCTGAGCCGCTGCCCGATCGTACGGAATGGAGCGACGGCCGGCCGGCCGACCCGGCCGACCGGGTCACCCTCGACGAGTCGATCAACATGGCCTTCCTCGTCGTGCTCGAAGCGATGACCCCGGCCGAGCGGGTCGCGTTCATCCTGCACGACGTCTTCCGCTACTCCTTCGCCGAAGTGGCCGAGATCGTCGGCCGTACGCCGGCAGCGTGTCGCCAGCTGGCGTGGTTGGCCCGCCGCCGGATTCGCGCGTCCCAGGTGCCCGCTGCTCCGGCGGCCCGGCAGGCCGGGATCGTCAGGGACTTCAAGAGGGCATGGGAAGCCAAGGACATCGACGCTCTCATCAGCCTCCTCGACCCCGAGGCCACAGGGACCGCCGACGGCGGCGGCCTGGTCAACGCCATGCTCCGCCCGATGGAAGGCGGCGAGCGGATCGCGCGCGCCTTCGTCACCGTCGCCGGCCTGGCACCGGGCCTGACGATCCTGGAGCGTACGGTCAACGGTCAGCCCGGTCTCGTGGCCCAGCAGGACGGCGTCACCGTGGTGGTGCTGGCCTTCGATGTCGTGGGCGACCGGATCAAGCGCATCTGGTCGGTGCTGAATCCCGACAAACTCCGTCCCTGGACGACGGCCTGACGCGCCCCGTCGCCAAGGGCGTGGCAGGGCGAATCCACCAGCCCCGCCCCAGGGCGCCGCGCCCACTCCTCGAAGCCGGTGAGCGGGGGGCCGAGGTCCCTGGCGTACCAGCCACTTAGCAATGTCCAGGGAGACGACCATTCGCGAAGATCCAGTCCAGGCCGTCCTCGCCGCTCGTGTCGAGATGTTCGGCTCGCGCCAGACCAGCGCGTACGGCCACCCGTTGGGAGGCGATGTTGGCCGGCCGGACGCGGGCGATGAGCGGCAGATCGGGGACGCGGCCCGACACCCACCCGACCACCGCCTCGGCGGCCTCGCCCGCCAGCCCCTGGCCCCACGATGAGGCCTCGAAGCGGTAGAAGAGGTTGAGCACCCTCATGCCGTTCAGGTCCATGGCCTTGGTGCCGCAGAAACCCAGCTGCCGCTCCGAGCCGCGGCGCCGCACCACCCAGTACCCGAAGCCGAAGCGCTGCCAGTGATCGTTCCAGCGCTCGAAGAGCTCCTGGGCCTCCTCGCGCCGGGACAGAGCGTCGGAGGGGTTGTGCAGGCAGGTGGCAGGGTCGTGGTGGATGCTGAAGATCGCGTCGACGTCCTCCGGCGCGGGACGCCGCAGCGACAGCCGCGCGGTCAGAAGCTCCTCGCCGTCTCTGCTCCGCTCATCCACACGCCGATGGTAGACGCACCCTCTAGGGGATCCTCGCGGCGGGCGACCCGTACGGACGATCCGCGTAGGTTGGGTCACATGCTCGAACTTCCCTCGCACGCGGCGGAGCTACCGCAAGACACTTCCCAGCGAAGGGCATATGTGGCCCATCTCGGATCCGGACGGAACTGGCAGGCACGCACCGGCTGGATTCGCCTACGCTGATACATACGAGGGGGGATGTTCGCCCACAGCATTCCGTATGTATGATCGCAGGCGAAGTGGAGGGGAGTACTCCTTCGCGGCCACGTCGTCATCACGGACCCTCCTCGGGACCCGGCGCGGTCGGTCCGCGACGCCGCGGGCGGAGAAGACCTCCGACGGACGTGTCAACGCCTAAGTCGGAGGAGCTTTCATGCCCCCACCCATGCCCGTGCCCGCCTGGCTGTGGGCGGCCACCATCGCCGCCCTTCTCGGACTCATCCTCCTCGACCTGATCATCGTCAACAGGAGACCCCACAAGGTCACGATCGCCGAGTCTGCGCGGTGGATCGCCTTCTACATCGCCTGTGCCGTCGCTTTCGGCGCAGGAGTGTGGATCTTCGGTGGCGATGACCAGGCGGCCGCCTACATCACCGGCTACATCACCGAGTACACGCTCAGCGTCGACAACCTGTTCATCTTCATGCTCATCATGGCGAACTTCGCCGTGCCCGCGATCTACCAGCACCGCGTCCTGCTCATCGGGATCGTGATGGCGCTGGTCATGCGCGGGATCTTCATCGCCGTGGGCGCGCAGGCCGTACAGCGTTTCAGCTGGGTGTTCTGGATCTTCGGCGGCATCCTCATCTACACCGCGTGGAAGTTCGCCTTCAACCACAACGACGACGACGAGTACGACCCCAACGGCGGCGTCGTACGGCTGGTGCGCAAGTTGTTCCCGGTCACCGACTCCTACCACGGCTCACGGATGACCGTCCGGCAGGACGGCCGCCGCCTGCTGACCCCGATGTTCATCGTCATCATCGCCATCGGCGGCGCGGACCTGGTGTTCGCCGTCGACTCCATCCCCGCGATCTTCGGCATCACCCAGGACGCCTACCTGGTCTTCGCGGCCAACGCGTTCGCGCTGATGGGGTTGAGACAGCTGTACTTCCTGCTCGGCGGGCTGGTGGAGAAACTCGTCTACCTCACCTACGGGCTGGCGGTCATCCTCGGCTTCATCGGCGTGAAACTCGTCCTGCACGCCCTGCACGAGAACGAGCTGCCGTTCATCAACGGCGGCGAGCACGTCACCTGGGTCCCTGAGATCAACAACTGGCTCTCGTTGTCCGTCATCGTCACCGTGCTCACCATCACGACGGTGGCCAGCCTGCTCAAGTCCAGGCGTGACAGCCGCCAGGCCGCCGAGCCGGACGTGTCCGAGCCCGCCGACCGCGCTCGCAACTGAGGAAGGGGCAGGCTCGCCGGCCGGCGGCGAGCCTGCCCGTACATGTCGGCCCCCCACACCGGCGTGCCGCCCGTCCATGGGCGGACTCAGACATGCAGGGTGGGCCGGTAGATGAGCTCCTGGATGTCGCCGTCGAGCGTCCGGCTCTCGACCAGCTCGAGGTCGAAGTCGGCCGCGCCCTGGAAGACCGGGTCAAGCCCGGTCTGACCGGTGATCACGGGGAAGAGCGTCACCTGGACGCGGTCGACCAGGCCGGCGGCCATCAGCGCCCGGTTCATCGACAGGCTGCCGTGCGAGCGCAACGGCACCTCGGACTCCTCCTTGAGCCGGGCGACGACGTCGACGGCGTCACCGCTCACGAGGGTCGCGTCCGGCCAGTCGAGGGGCCCTTCCAGCGAATTCGACACCACCGTCGCCGGCAGGTTCCTCATCCGGGTGACCCATGGGTCACGCACCTCGGAATCCTCGGTGCTCGTGGCCAGCATCCGCGCGAACGCCCGGTAGGTGTGGGCCCCGAAGACCATCCGCTGCTCCTCGCCGTACAGGGCGAGGCGGTGGTTCAGGAGTTCGGGGCCTTGCTTACCCCAATAGCCGGTCCAATCGCCGCCGGCGGCGCCGAAGCCGTCGAGGCTGCTGAAGACGTCGAAGGTGTAGGTGGCGGTCACGCTGCTCTCCTCGAGTGCGGTGGATCGGGTGTGTGTGGATACAGACGCGACACCTCGGCGAAACTCATCGCCGTCGCACACCTTCACCGACGAACCGATCGCTCACCCGGCTAGATGCCGAGGACCATGCGGATGACGTCGCGGTCCTTCTCCTTCTCGGCCTCGGACAGCAGTTCGTACGGGCGGCGCTGCTCTGCTGAGGCCCAGTCGCGGTTGCGGACGAGCCACTTGTCGTGCACCACCGAGCTCGCCTCCTCCATGAACCGCTCGCCTCTGACGTCCACGCCGCTCGCCCGCGCCTCGTCGACGAGTTGTACCCCGATGCGCGCGGACTCCTGGTTCTCGTGCTTCCAGTCGGCCGGCAGGTCGCGATAGCGCGTGTTGGCGATGTCGACCTGGTCGGTGTCGTGCTTCTTGATCCAGGCCGCGTCGGTGGTGGTCTTCACCCGCGGCTCGTATGCGCCGTCGGGCAGCATGCGCGGAGCGCGCCACGCGTCGTGGAAGCGGTCGGCGACCTTGTCGACCCTGCGGGTGGTCAGGTGCGTGGACATGCCGCGCATCAGCGCCCCGAGGCGGGCGGTGATCTCGCGCAGCCTGGTGGAGAGCCTGGCGGCGATGGCTCTCAGCCGGGGCAGCAGGTGGGGCGCGTACGCGACGGCCGCCACGGCGAGCGCGGCCAGCCCGGTCAGCAGGCCGCCGACCCAGAGCAGCGTCTCCCTGGTGACGCGCAACGTGCCGGCCAGGTTGGAGAGGCGGCCGGCGAGGTCGCCCGCGGTGAAGGTGATGCCGTCGCGGCCGGTCACTTGGTCGTCCACCGCGTCGGCGGCCGGGCCGCTGTTCGCCCTCGCCAGCCGGTGGGCGTGCCCGCTCTCCGCGGCGAGCTCCCGGTGGTGGGCGACCGCCGCGTCCAGATCGGCGATGTGCCTGTCGACGCCGTCCAGGTCGGGCAGTGGCGGGACGCCGAGCAGCGCCAGCCCGCCCGCCCATGCCTGTTCCGTCATACGTGCCACCCACGCGAGTTGGCGAGTTCTGTGCTCGTGTTGGTGGCGGCCATGGAGACCTGTCCCGTTCCGGCCTGGTCGAGCGAGCCCGCCAACCCTTCGCAGGCGGCGCGAAGGTTGGCCGTGAGCTCCCGGTAGCCGGCCGCGAACTCCTCGTACGGCAGCGGGCTCTCGCCCCGTCCCCACCCGCCGGCCTGTCCGGAGTACTCGTCGGCCAGCGTGCCGAACGCCCGGCCCGCGGAGTCGCGCCCGCCGGCGTCGATCGTGATCCCGGTCGGGAACTCGCTCATTCCGTGAACCTCCTGAGAGTGTCGTCAAGCCTGCTGTTCACGTAGTCGAAATCCCTGTCCGCCCGGGCCTCGAGCTCGTCCAGCCGCTGGAGGAGTGCGTCGAGGCCGGGGGAGTCCTGGGGCGGCCGCTCGTGCTCACGCTGCGCCGTGCGTACGGCTTCGACGACGTGTCCGGCCAGCTCCGCCGAATAGAGCCGCATGGCCCGCGGATCGATGTGGACGGCGGCCAGCAGCCCGTCCTCGCCCACCTCCGCCGTCACCGGCTCGTCCACCTGCACCTCCGGAAGTTGGGATCTTCGGGAGTCTAGGCACGCACCTCGCCGCTGTCGACCGCGCACGGAACGCCACACACCTGGATAGGGCGGACAACATCAAAGGTGTGTCATCCGCGGGAGGAGGCGACCTCGTCCGCGGCGGGTGCGGTGGCGCGGGTCCGCAGGGTGGTGGCGGCGACCAGGACGCCCGCGAGGGCGATGGCGGCGGCGCCGATGAAGGCGGCGGAGAAGCCGTTGGTCAGCGCGGGCAGGTCACCGAGCCGGCCGGAGCCGTTGGCGGCGGCGACGGCGGTCATCGCGGCCAGGCCGAGCGCGGAGCCGACCTGGTAGCTGGTGTTGACGATGCCGGAGGCGAGTCCGCCCTCCTCCGGGCGGGCGGATGAGATGGCGGTGCCGAGGGAGGGGATGAAGGCCAGCGACATGCCGAGGGCGGCGACGAGGCTGGCGGGCAGGACGTCGGCGGCGAAGCTGCCGTCCGGGCTGATCAGCGAGAGCCAGGCCATGCCCGCGGTGAGGAGGACCAGGCCGGTGACCGTGGTCGCCTTGGGGCCGAGTCGGTTGATGGCACGGGGCGCCAGGACGATCATGCCGACCATGATGAGGACGGTCATCGGGAGCAGGGCGGCGCCACTGGGGAAGGCGCTGTAGCCGAGGACCTGCTGCAGGTAGAGGTTGAGGAAGAACCACATCGGGATCCAGGCTCCGCCCAGCAGCAGCTGGGTGAGGTTGGCGGCGGCGAGGTTCGGCGTACGGAAGATCGACAGGCGCATCAGCGGCTCGCGATGGCGGGCCTGGACGGCGACGAACGCGGCGAGCAGTGCCGCGGCCACGGCGAGGACGATCCACGTCTCGGCGGAGCCCCAGCCGGCTTCCGGTGCGCGGACGATGGCGTAGACGGCGGCGCCGAGGCCGAGGGTGACGGTCACCGTGCCGAGGACGTCGATGGATCCGCGCCGGGGTTGGGCGGCGGGCATGAGCGGGCCGGTGGCGAGGAGCGCGATGAGGGCGATGGGGATGTTGATGTAGAAGACCCACGGCCAACTCAGGTATTCGGTGATCACGCCGCCGAGGAAGACGCCGGCGGTGCCTCCCGCGGGCGCGGCCGCGCCGTACAGGGCGAGGGCCTTGGTCAGTTCCTTGGGATCGTGACCGAACAACATCATCAGGAGGGTGAGGGCCGATGGGGCGATCAGGGCCGCACCGGCTCCTTGTACGGCGCGGCCGGTCAGCTCGACCCACACTTCGGGGGCGATGCCGGCGAGAAGCGAGCCGGCGAGCAGGATCAGCCAGCCGGTGCTGAAGAGCCGCCGGGCGCCGAACAGGTCGGACAGGCGGCCGCCCAGGAGCAGGAGGCCGCCGAAGGCGACGACGTAGGCGTTGAAGACCCAGGACAGGTTCTCCTGGGAGAAGCCCAGGGCCTGCTGGATGCGGGGAAGGGCCACGCCGATGATCGACGTGTCCATGATGACGATGAACTGGGCGGTGGCGATCAGGGCCAGAGCGGCCCAGCGCCGAGGTGATGGCGCGGACATGAGCTCCTCCAGAACTCTTTCTCATACCGGGGTGGGGTATGTGGCGGACTCTTCTATACCCCACATAGGTATGTAGGGGCAGAGGTCAATCAATACCACTGGGGGGTATATGTCAAGTCCGCGAGGGTCAGCGCGGGCATCCTTCTCTTCTCCGCCGGCCCGGCCGCCGGCTGACGTCCGGCGCGGGTTCCCGAGGGTCAGCGGAGGCGGCGCAGCAGCGGTGAGGGCGGCGGCTCGCAGGGCGCCACCCTGATGCGCGCGTCCACCGTGGTCGCGCCGTCCGGGGTGACGATGACGGGGTTGAGGTCGAGCTCGGCCACCTGCGGCAGGTCGTCGAGCAGCCGGCCGACGCGTACGATCTGTTCGGCCAGGGCGCCGGCGTCGGCGGGGGCCGAGCCGCGGTAGCCGTGGAGCAGTGGGGCGCAGCGCAGCTCGCCGATCATGTCGGCGGCGTCGGTGACGGGCGGCACCCGGAAGACACGGTCGGCCAGCAGGTCGGCCATCACCCCGCCCATCCCGACCATGACCAGCGGCCCGAACGCGGGGTAGTTGACGCCGCCCACGATGATCTCGACGCCCTTCGCCAGCATGGGCTGGACGATCGCGCCGGTCATCTCCTGGCCGACATGGGCCGACATTTCGTGATACGCCAGCCGTACTTCGTCGTCGGTTCGCAGGTCGAGCCGGACACCGCCGACGTCGCTCTTGTGCACGGGCCCGACGGCCTTGAGGACCACGGGCAACCCGGCACGCGCGGCAGCCCTGGCGGCGGCCTCGGGGCCGTCCACGTCGATCGACTCCACCAGGTTCACGCCGTAGCAGCCGAGCAGCCGTGCCGTGGCCGTCGGCGACAGCCAGCCGCCGTCCGGGAAGGCATCCAGCTCGGCATCGATGATCTCTCGTGCTGATCTCTCGTCCACCGGGAGCGGTGTGGCGGGTGGGCCGATGGGGCGGCGTCGCCACTCGGCGTATCGCGCGACGCGGACGAGGGCTTCGACGGCCTGCTCGGGGAAGGCGTAGCTGGGGACCCGGCCGTCGATCAGGCCGTCGTGGCCCACGACGCAGGCCAGCACGGTCTTGTCCACGTTCCTGGTGGCGGCCGCGATGGCCTGGCGGGTCGCCTCGAGGCCGTCGCCGAAGGGCGGCGTGTACACGACGAGGACCGCGTCCACCTCCGACGAGGCGGCGAGCGCCGACACGGCGGCGCCCATCTCGGCGGCGGTGGCGTCCGCCGTCAGATCCACCGGATTGCCCAGCGCGGCGGCGGCGCGGGCCTCCAGCAGGCCGGGCGGCAACTCGGGTACGACGAGGCCGTGGCGCTCGCAGGCGTCCGCGGCCATGGCCTGAGGGCCGCCCGAGTTGCCGACGATGGCCACCCGGCGTCCCTGCGGGAAGGGCTGGCCGGCCATGAGCCTGGCGGTGTCGATCAGCTCATGGACGCTGTCGAGCCGGATGACGCCGGCGGCCTGTGCGAGCGCGTCCACCGCCACGTCAGGCGTGGCCGCGGCGGCTGTGTGCGAGCGCACCGCCCGGTCACCGGCTCCGCCACGCCCGCTCTTGACCAGCAGGATCGGCTTGCGCGCACCGACCCTGCGGGCGATACGGGCGAACTTGCGCGGATTGCCGAACGACTCCAGATACAACGCGATCACGTCGGTGTCGGAGTCGTCCTCCCAGTACTCAAGGAGGTCGTTGCTGCTGACGTCCGCCTTGTTGCCGACCGACACGAACGACGACACATTGAGCCGCTGCAGCAGCGCCGCTCCCACCGCGCCGGACTGCGACATCAGTGCGACGCGCCCCTGGACAGGACGGTCGGGCAGGAAGCTGGCATTCAGCCGCGCCCCGGTGTTGATCACGCCCAGGCAGTTCGGGCCGATCAGCCGCATCCCTGCCGCGCGGCAGATCGCCAGCAGTTCCGTCTCCACGCCACGCTGCCCGGCTTCGGCGAAACCGGCGGTCAGCACGACCAGCCCGGCCACGCCGGCGATCGCGCAGTCGCGGGCCACCTCCAGTACGTGCCGGGCGGGCACCGCCACCACCGCCAGGTCGACCCCCTCAGGCACCTTCGCCTGGCAGGGCAGCCCGGCCACCAGCGTGGCGTTGGGGTTGACGGGGTGGACCGGCCCGGGGAAGCCGCCGTCGAGCAGGTTGCGCAGCACCTTGTGCCCGATGGCCCGTTCGTTGCGGCTCGCGCCGATCACCGCCACCGAGCGGGGCACGAGCACCCGCGCCAGCGATGCCCGCCCTGCCTCGTGATCGCGGACCGCGATGGCCTCGTGCAGCCTGGATGTGGGCACCGCGGCGATGTCGAGGTGCAGCGTGCTCCCGTCGAAGTGCTGGGACACGTTCAGACCGAGATCCCGCAACACCCGCAACATGGGCCGGTTCTCGCCCAGCACGTCGGCCACCAGCTCGTTCACCCCGTGCGCCGCCGCGTCCAGCGCGACGTGCTCGAGCAGCAGGGTGCCCAGGCCGTGTCCGTGGACGGCATCGTCCAGGAGAATGCCCAGGTCGGCCCGGCCATCGTCGAGGGGAATGTACTCGGCGACCGCGACCAGCCGGCCTTTCAGGTGGGCCACCAGCGCGTGTCCGCGATACTCCGCGCCGGTGATGTGGTCCATGTAGGAGTGCGCGGTGTTGCGGCCACCGGTGAAGAAGCGCAGGTACGCCGAGCGTTCCGACGCGCGCTCCACCAGTTCGTGCAGCGCGTCGCGATCGGCGGGACGCAGCGGGCGCACGTGGGCGATCCCGCCGTCGCGCAGCAACACGTCGTAACCCTCAGACATGCGTCATCCCTGATCACTCCTTCAGTCGGGTTCGATCCGAGGGCGCTGGAACCGCCAGGACACGTTCAGCTCAGGCGGATGAACGGCGTCGAGCGCGCGGGCCAGCGTCTGCTCCAGGGCGGTTCCCGTGTCGATCTCGATCGCGTCAGGCCACGGCGCCACGGCCGCGGCCATGGCGGAGCGTACGGCCTCGTCCGCGTCGGAGAGCTCGTGTCCCCGGGCGGTGAGCCTCGCGGCGGCGATCTGCGGCATGACGGTGCACCGTAGCGGGATCAGGCTGCTCGAGGTCCGGCCGGCCACGTCCGCGGCCATCGCCCGGTACCGCTCGTCGCCCCAGGACGCGTCCAGGACGACCGGCTCCCCCTGCCCGAGCAACCGTTCGGCGCGTGACAGCAGCTCGGCGTACGTGTCGGCGGTGTGCTCCGGGTCGTAGATCCCCTGCTGGTAAGGCGCGCTCGCGGCCTGCAGAGGGTCGAGCCCGGCCAGTTCCTTGCGGATGCGGTCGGTACGCAGCAGCGTGTAACCGAGCCGGTCGGCCAGTGCGCCGCCGAGCGTTGTCTTCCCGCTACCGGGCGGCCCGCCGACCAGCACCAGAACGACCGCTCCCACCCGGAGATGACGCAGCGCGAGCTCGGCCAGCCGCCGCGCCTCCCACCCGGCGTCCACGTCGCCCTGCCAGCGGCGCAGGCAGGCCACCTTGGCGCGGACGAAGGCCCGGTACGCGACGTAGTGGTGCCACAGTGCCGTCGGCGCCGGATCACCGCTGAACTCCACGTACCGGTGGAGGAACAGCTCGGCCGGCCGGGGCGCGCCGAGCCGTTCCAGGTCCATGGCGAGGAAGGCGGCGTCGTCCAGCCCGTCGAGGAAGCGCAGGCGCTCGTCGAACTCCAGGCAGTCCAGGATCCGCGGCCCGTCGTCCAGGCAGAAGATGTCCTCGGCCAGCAGGTCGCCGTGTCCGTCGACGATGCGGCCCTCGGCGACGCGTGACTCGAGCAGGGGCTCTCTGCCGTCCAGGAACCGCAGCGTGAGACGCTCGATCTCGTCCAGGACGCCGGGCTCGATCGTGTGGCCGGGCAGGGCGCGTACCTGTTCGAAGCCGGCCGTCCAGCGGGCGCGCAGCGCCTGCGGGGCGCCCTCCTGATCGATCCGCGGGCCGTGCGGGGACCTGGCGTGCAACCCGGCGATCTGGCGCGCGATCGCCCGCATGTGCTCGTCAACGGATCTCCCCTCGCTGACCATGGTGGCCAGGCGCCGTTCGCGGGGCATGCGGCGCATCACGACGAGATGCTCGCACACCTCGCCGTCCGGGCCGGTCACATGCGCCACGCCCTCGTAGACGTCGGGGGCGAGCCTGCGGTTGAGCTCCACCTCCCGACGGCAGGCCGCCTCTCTGGCACGCAGGGTGCTGAAGTCGAGGAAGCCGAGGTTCACGGGCTTCTTGACCTTGTACGCGTGCTCACCCACCAGGAACACCACGGCGGTATGCGTCTCCTTCGTCGTGGCGAACATGACACCTACCTCCTCTTCCCGTTCAGATCCGATGCTTGGCGGTGCGGGAGCGCATCATGGTCGGCGGCACAGCCGGAGCCCTGGTCAGGGTCCGCCTCACACCACCGCGACAGGGCAGGGCGCGTGTTGGAGGAGGAAGCTCGCGGTGCCGAAGTGCGCCGCCTGGCCGCGTCCGACGACCGTGAGGGTCGCGCGCTCGTGAGCATCGCCCCGCTGGACCCGGATGCCAGGGTGGCGCGCCGTCCAGGCGGTCAGATCCGCCTGTGCGGCCACGGGGACCTGGCGTATGGCCGCCTCGCCGAACGCGAAGTCGAGGACGGACGCGTCGGGTTCCTTGTCGGCCACGACGATCGGCCCGGGATTCGCCGACGCGGGCAGCGGTCCAGGGCCGCGTACGATGATCACCGGGCATTCGGCGTGGGCGGCGACATAGCCGGCCACCGAACCGACGACCACTCTGGGCAGCGCGCTCAGGCCGCGGGAGCCGACAATGACGAGCTCGGCGCCGCCGGAGAGCTCAACCAGGCGCTGGGCCGCGGACCCCTGGTAGAGGTCGGTTTCGACGCGTACACCCGAGCTGCTGGCGCGAGCGCAGTCGGCTCCGTGCCACAACACGTGCTCGGCCGCCTTGCGCAGGTGTGCTGTGGCCTCCTCCTCCGCTTCGCCGTAGGGCCATTGCCAGGCGTGCGAAACGGTCAGGGGGAGTTTTCTCAGCTCTGCCTCGTCGAGTGCCCAGTCCAGGGCCTGCATCGCGAAGTCCGAGCCGTCGTAGCCGAGGACGATGTGGTTCATCTCAGTGGCCTCCCTGCACCCAGTCTTCGCTCCGGCAGCTCCGTCTCGTAGGGCTGAGCGGCCCTGGCCTCGAAGGACCTTGGTCCCGGCGGGCTCCCCGCACCGCGGCCCCGACGCGGTTGTCGTTGGCCTGGGCACGCGCGTACAGGCCGGTGAGCCGGGCACGCACGAAAGGGCGTCATGACTTCCGCCTCGCCCGCCACGCCTTGTGAACGGCGTCGGCTCCGACCACGGCAGGGATCGCCAGCGCGGCCATCACCCAGCCCGGAGCCGAGGGAAACGCGCCACCCAGGAGGCGTGCCAGCGGCGGGAAGCCCACGAAGACCAGCAGCATGATCGCTTCGATCATCACGGCCCAGAGCAGAAGCCGGTTGCCCAGCAACGGCACTCGCCCGGCCCAGCGGGTTTCACTGCGGCATGCGAAAGCGTTGGCGAGCTGTCCGAGGACCACCGCGGCGAAGGCGGCGCCGGAGGCCGTGGCCAGCAGTGCGGCGGACGGCTCGGCACCGAGCGCCCAGCCGCCCAACGACAGCACGGTGAAGAAGGCGGCCATCTCCACCACGGCCTCGGTGGCCCCTAGCACGCCGAAGACGCGGAGAAGGAGCCGCCGCTCGATCAGCGCGCCGGTTCGGGCGGGGCCGTGCATGGTGCGGGGGTTGGCGGGCTCGGCGCCGAGGGCCAGTGCGGGCAGCAGGTCGGTGCCGATGTCCAGGGCGAGCACCTGGAGCACGCTGAGCGCGAGGGGGAGCGTACCGCCACTCAGGGCCCAGACGAGGAAGGGAGTGAGTTCGGCGACGTTGTCGGTGAGGTGGTAGGTGAGGAAGCGCCGGATGTTGGCGTAGGTGGCGCGGCCCAGCTCGATCGCGGTGACGATGGTGGCGAAGTGGTCGTCGAGGAGCACCAGGTCGGCGGCCTCACGGGCGACGTCGGTGCCTGAGGCGCCCATGGCCACGCCGATGTCCGCCTCCCGCAGTGCGGGCCCGTCGTTGACCCCGTCGCCCGTCATCGCCACCACATGGCCCCGTCCTCTGAGGGCTCGGGCGATGCGCAGCTTGTCCTGCGGAGTCACTCTGGCCACGACCACGCCATCGTGATCGAGCAGCTCGCCCAACGCGGCGTCGTCGGCGGGCAGCTCACGCCCGGTGATTACGAGCGGCTCCCGTCCCAGCAGTCCGACCTTGTCCGCGATCGCCCGCGCGGTTCCTGGATGGTCGCCGGTGATCATGGCCAGTCTGATGCCGGCCTCGCGGCATGTGATGATCGCGTCAGCGACACCGTCACGGGGCGGATCCTCCAGTCCGACCAGGCCGAGCAGCGTCAGCCCCTGCTCGACCTGCTCCGCGGTGCCCGTGCCGGGGTTGTCGCGCCGGGCCACGGCGAGGACCCGCAGGCCGCTCGCGCTCATCTCCTCCAGGGCCCGCGCAGCCTCAGGCACGTCGCCGCACAGCGGCAGGACCGCGTCCGGCGCCCCCTTGAGATGCAGCCGGCCGCCGGTCACCGCCGAGGATCGGCGTCGGACCGGATCGAAGGGGTAGCGCCGGGTGACGGCCGTGTCCTCGCCGACCCCGGCGCGCAGGGCCAGCGCGTGCATCGCCACCTCCGTCGGGTCGCCGACACTCTTGACGCCGCCGTCGGTGCGGACCAGCCGCCCGGTCGAGCACAGGACCGCCGAGCGCATGATCTCCGCGGCGGTGGCGGGGGCGGCCAGATCGAGCGGTCCGTCCGGGGTCCAGATCAGCACGACCGTCATCTCGTTGCGGGTGATCGTGCCGGTCTTGTCGGTGCAGATGAACGTGGCCGCCCCCAGGGTCTCCACCGCCTCCAGGTGCCGAACCAGGGCCTTGCATCTCGCCATCTGCCGGGCAGCGCGCGCCAGCGACAGGGTGACCGTCGGAAGCAGCCCTTCCGGGACAAGGGCGACGGTGACGCCGAGCGCGAGCAGGAAACCGTCGGAGGGTGACATGCCGAGCAGCAGCGTGAGCCCGAAGAACACGACTCCGACACCGAGCGCGCTCACCGCGATGACCTTGATGACCTTGCTCAGCTGGCGGGCGAGCGGGCTGGGCGGCCTGCTCGCCATCCCGGTGAGCGTGGCGATGGCGGCCAGCCTGGTGCGGGCTCCTGTGGCCGTCACCACGGCTTCTGCCTGGCCTTCGACGACGAAGGTGCCGGCGAAGAGGGTTTCCCGCTCCCGCGGCCTCACAGGGACGCTTTCGCCCGTCAGGGTGGACTGGTTGACCGCCAGGGAATGGGCCTCGGTGAGCTCGAGGTCCGCAGAAATCCGGTCACCCGCTTCCAGCAGCACCACATCCCCTCTGACCAGAGCAGCGGCGCTCACCACCGCGCGGCGGCCGTCGCGCCGGACCGTCGCGTCGGAGGGGAGGAGCTCACGAAGCCGCTTGCTCGCCCGGTCGGCACGGTATTCCTGGGCGAAGGCGAAGCCGCCGTTCAGGAGCACGACCACGGCGATGGCGACGGCCAGCTGCGGCATCCCGGCCAGCAGCGCCAGCCCGGTCGCCGCCCAGAGCATCAGCGCGAAGAAGTGTACGAGTTCCCGGAACAGCAGGAGCGCCGCAGGGCTGCGCTTGCCCTCTGGCAGCCGGTTGGGGCCGTCGGCGGCCAGACGTCGGGCGGCCTCGGCCGAACTGAGCCCTTCTCGCGGCGGCACAGGTGCGGAGCCCTCAGAAGGAGGGCCGGTCATCGCGCACCTCCTCCGCTAACCGGCAGGCACCCTTCAGCCTGCACGTACACAAGTCGTCAGCTGGACGCGGCATCGGAGAAGTTACGCTTCACGGGCGGAGATTTGGGCGGTTTGCGAGGGCCATGTGATCTATCTGCACTGATGCGGGAACGCTCGAGTCCTGACACGGACGTCCTGGACCAGCAGGCTGGCCGGCGTCGTTTCGTCGATGCCCGGCCAAAGTTCGGGCGAGAGAATGCGAAAGCTTCCAATTCGGACAAGTGTGTCCTGTCGTACTGCGGTGCGATCTGCCGAGAGTGGACAGGTGAACGAGACATTGGGCGTGGTCGGTGGCTATGACGGCTCCGACCACTCGATGCAGGCGCTGGACTGGGCGATGGACGAGGCCGAGCTGCGAAGGTTGCCGCTCACCGTCTGTCACGCGTGGCAGTGGCCGTACGGTGACGGGGATCCGGCGGCCCGCGAATCGCTGCGTCGCGCCGCCGAGCACGTGCTGTGGCACGGCGCCGACTGCGCACGGGCCAGTTCGAGCGGCCTGCAGGTGCGAACGGACCTGTGCGAGGGCTCGACGACCAGGCGTCTGGAGGAGTTGTCGGCCGATGCCGCACTGCTCGTGGTCGGCTCCCGCGGACTGGGCACGATGGCCAGGGCGGTCATCGGGTCCGTGGCGGCGCACGTGGCGTCCCACGCGCGGTGCCCGGTCGTCGTCGTCCGTGGCAGGGGTGCTCTGCCGCGAAAGCCTCACCCGGGCCCGATCGTGGCGGGCGTGGCGACCGACGGCAAGGCCGACGCGGTGCTCGGATTCGCCTTCACGGAAGCGGCCATGCGCGGCCTTCCCCTGGTGGTCGTGCACGCCTGGCGCCAGCCTCCGGTGGCCTGGGGAGGGATGACGTTCCCGGTCATGGATCCGCTGGCCGTTCAGCATGCGGCCGAGAGCTGGCTGGCGGAGACCCTCGCGCCATGGAGGCAGAAGCAGCCGAAGGTCGCCATCGAGGCGCGCACGCCGCAGGAACGCGCGGGCGAGGCGCTCGCCGCCGTCTCCGACGCGACCCTGGTGGTGGTCGGCAGCCCGCACGGACGGTTCGGCTCGGTGGCGGCGGCCATGCTGCGCAAGGCGCCCTGCCCGGTCGCGATCGTCCGCTGAGAACCAGGGGAGGCGATGATGGGACGGCCCGTACTGGTCGGCTACGACGAGTCACCCGCGAGCGCGCTGGCGTTGCGCTGGGCGGTTGAGGAGGCGCGGCTACGTGAGTCCTCAGTCCTGGTGTGCCATGCCTGGCACTGGCCGTATCCGCGCCGGCCCGTGGATCGTGAGGTCCTGGCCCAGGTCGAGCGGGTCGCCGCCCAAGTCGTGGACGAGGGTGTACACCGTGCTCGTGGCCTGGCCCCCGACGTGGACGTACGGCCGCGCCTGGAGAGAGGGACGGCCTCCACGGTGCTCCTGCGGGTCGCACGCGAGGCCGAGCTCACGGTGCTCGGCTTGCGGGGGCAAGGTGGTTTCGACGAGTTGCGGGTGGGATCGGCCGCCGTGCAGGTGCCCGCGCACAGTGCCCGGCCGGTCATCGTCGTCCGGCCTGACGCGATGCCGGCCGGCGACGCAACACGGATCGTGGTCGGTGTCGACGGCTCGCCTGCCAGTCTGGCGGCGTTGGGGTTCGGGCTGGAGGAGGCCGCGCTCCGCGACTGCGCCGTGACCGCCGTCTGCTGCTGGCGAGATCACGGGCCACCGGCCGGGCCGGACTGGCAGCCGTTCGTCGACTCCCAGGCGATCCGCAGCGGTGCGGAGGTTCGCTTCCGCGACGTGACGTCCCATCTGACCTCCAGACACCCCACGGTTTCCGTCACCACGGAATTCGTGACCGAACGACCAGAACGGGCGCTGATCGACGCGACGAAGGACGCGACCCTCCTCGTGCTCGGCGCCCGGGGGAACGATTCACCCCCTCGCCTTCTGCTGGGACCGGTGACTCAGATCGCGCTGGCCGAAGCCCGGTGCCCGGTGGCGGTGACTCCGCCGCCCTGATCCGCCCCCCTGATCCGACGCCGCGACGCCACCTCGGGACACCGGTGCACCCCTCGAGTCGGGCTGTGCGGGCTAATTTTGGTGTGTCCGATAACCATGAAGCGGGCATGACAAATCTGTGAAGCAGCCCTTTCGATGGATTCCGCGCCCTCGCTGAACGGCGCGGACGGCCAGGCGCCCGGCTGGTCGAGGCACTCGCCGTCGCTGCCGCGGAGCACGCGGAACCGCCGGAGAGATGGGCGCCCGAGGTGGCCCGTCGGTTCGGACTGCCCGCGGCGGCCGGGCTCGGTCCCGCGACCTTCTACGCGGATCTGGCGATCCCGCACGGGCGTCGCCACGTGCGGGTCTGCGGCGCGACGGCGTGCTTCGCGGCCCAGGAGGGCCGCCACCTGAGCGCCGTCGAGGGCGTGCTCGGCGTCAGGGCCGACGATGATCGTGATCCGGACCCTGAGGTGTCCTTGCAGACCGTCCGCTGTCTCGGCTACTGCTACGGAGGGCCGGCCGCACTGGACGGTACGACGCCCTGCGCGGGACCGGACGTCGTCGATCAGGTGGCGGGGCGCGTGCGACCGCACGCGCCGCCCATCCCCGTGGCCGATGCCACGAACGATCCGGTGGTGCTCGCCGGAATCGCGGCCGGTGAACCCCCGTGGCGCACATGGGTGGAAACCGTCGGCCGGCGGACTCCGGAGCTGGTCCGGTCCGAGGTGGCGGCCTCCGAACTGCGAGGCAGGGGCGGCGCGGGTTTCCCCGTTGCGGCCAAGTGGGCGGCGGCCAGTGGTTCCCCGGACACCGTGGTGATCGCCAACGGCGACGAGGGAGATCCGGGTTCCTTCGCCGACCGGCTGCTGATGGAGGTCGACCCGGCGCGGGTGCTGGAAGGGCTGGCACTCGCCTGCTTCGCCTGTGGGGCGCGCCGCGGTCTGGTGCTGGTGCGCTCGGAGTATCCGCTGGCGCTCGCGCGGATGCGGGAGGCGGTGGAGCGGGCGCACGCGGACGGTCACCTCGGCCGAGGGGTGCATGGCAGCGGCACCGACCTGGAGGTCGAGGTGGTGGCGGGTGCCGGCTCGTACGTCGCGGGCGAGGAGACGGCGTTGATCGCGGGGATGGAGGGCGGCCGGGGCTGCGCGCGGGCGCGCCCGCCGTACCCGACCGACCAGGGGCTGTGGGATGCCCCGACCGTGGTCAACAACGTCGAGACGCTGGCCGCTGTGCCGTGGATCGTCAGCCGTGGCGGCGCGGCCTACGCGCGCCGCGGCGCGCCCGGCGAGGCCGGCACGAAGCTGGTCTGCCTGTCGGAGCGTTTCACCCGTCCCGGCTGCTACGAGGTCGAGCTCGGCACTCCGGTACGCCGGATCGTCTCGGAGCTGGGCGGCGGACTGCGGGACGGGGCAGAGCTGGGCGTCCTGCAGGTCGGTGGCCCGCTGGGCGGGTTCCTGTCGGAGCAGGAGCTGGACGTGCCCCTGACGGAAGCGGGTGTGGCCCGCCATGGTGCGGCGCTCGGCCATGCCGGGTTGGTGGCCATCGACCACCGGATGGAGCCGCTGGAGGTGTTGCGGCACGTGTGGGCGTTCGCCGCCGCGGAGAGCTGCGGTGCCTGCTCGCCCTGCCGGGTCGGCTCCCGCCGCGGGCTGGAGCAGGCCATGACCGGCGAGCCGCCCGGCGACGCCTACGCCCGGATGCTGCGCGTGATGAGCGAGGCCAGCCTGTGCGCGTTCGGCCGCCGGCTGCCGCCCGCTGTCCGGAGCCTGGCCCGCGCATACGGGGACCGTCTACGGGGGTGGGGCGGATGAGGGTCACCGTGGACGGCGTGCCCGTCGACCTGCCGGAAGGGGCGACGCTGCTGTCCGCCGTACGTGCCGCCGGTCTCGATGTGCCCACGCTCTGCCACGACGACCGGCTGACACCCGTCGGCTCCTGCCGCGCCTGCCTGGTACGGGTCGACGGGCGCCTGGCGGCGGCCTGCGTGACCCCGGCGGCGGAGGGCACGCACGTGCGCGTCGAACAGGATGATCTGCGCGAGTTGCGGCGAGACGCCGTAGAAGTGATCGTCTCAGCGCTTCCGCCCTATGCGCTGGAAGGGGACGGTGAGCTGGCGCGGCTCTGCCAGGAACTCGCCATCGAACCGGAAGCCGCCGAAGGAGGAGCCGGAAGGGGCCGTGACGACAGTCATCCGTTCGTCCGGCTCGACCGGGACCTGTGCATCGCCTGCGGCCGATGCGTGCGCATGTGCGCAGAGGTGCAGGGCACGTTCGCGCTCACACTGGTAGGACGGGGCTCCGAGACCATGGTCGCGCCGGGCACGGGCGGCCCCTGGGGCGAATCCGACTGCGTCGCGTGCGGAGGGTGCGTGGACACCTGCCCCACCGGCGCTCTCACCGAGCCGGGACTACCCGTCGGGACGCACCTGGCCACGTTCACCCGCACGCGCACCACCTGTGGATACTGCGGCGTCGGCTGCGCCCTCGACGTGCTGGTCCGTGACGACGAGGTCGCCGCGGTACGGCCGGCCAAGGACGGCCAGGTCAACCGTGGCCACGCCTGCGTCAAGGGCCGTTTCGCCCACGGATACCTCCGTTCCCCGGAGCGGCTCACCCAGCCGTTGCTGCGCCGCCGTTCCGGCCTGGAGCCCGTGAGCTGGGCCGAAGCACTTGACCATGTCGCCCGCAGGCTACGGGACGCCGTAGCCGAGGCCGGCCCCGACGCGGTGGCGGCGATCTCCTCGGCACGCGCCACCAACGAGGAGAACTATCTGATCCAGAAGTTCATGAGAGTGGTCGTCGGCACCAACAACGTCGACAACTGCTCGCGTCTGTGCCACTCCCCGTCGGCCGCCGGGCTGACCGCCGCGTTCGGCCTGTCGGGGGGCACCGACCCCTTCGACGACGTGGAGCGGGCCGACTGCCTGCTCGTCGTGGGCGCCAACCCCATCGAAGCGCATCCGGTCATCGGCGCACGCCTGCTCCAGCGGGTGTTGCACGGCACGCGGCTGATCGTCGCCGACCCGCGCTCCGTCGGGCTCGCCGAACACGCCGACGTGCACCTGCGACCGCGACCGGGAACCAACGTCGCCCTGTTCAACGGGCTCGCTCACATCCTGTCCGCCGAAGGCATGGTCGACGACGAGTTCCTGCGCCACCGCGCGACCGGGCTGCCCGAGCTCACCGCGACCCTCGAGGACTACACGCCTGACCGGGTCGCCGCGATCACCGGCGTGCCGGCGACCGATCTGGTCGCGGCCGCGCGGCTCTACGGGCGGGCCGAACGTCCCGCGATCGTCTACGGCCTCGGCGTGACCGAACACCGGCACGGCACCGACGGCGTACGCACACTGGCGAACCTGGCGATTCTGCGCGGCGCGGTCGGCACCGACCGCGGCTACGGCGTCAACCCGCTGCGCGGCCAGAACAACGTCCAGGGCGCCTCCGACATGGGCGCTCTGCCGGATCTGCTGCCGGGCTACGGAAAGGTCCGCGACCCGGTGGCGCGCGGCCGGGCTGAGCAGGTGTGGGGCACCCGCCTGCCGGAGCACGACGGCCTGCGCATCCCGCAGATGTTCGCGGCGGCCCGCTCAGGACACCTGCGCGTCCTGTGGATCGTCGGCGAGGACGTGGCCACCACCGACCCCGACGCCAACCGTGTCATCGAGGCCCTGGACGCCTGCCCCCTCGTCATCAGCCAGGAGCTCTTCCTCTCGGAGACGGCCCGCCGCGCCGACGTGGTGCTGCCCGCCGCGTCCTGGCTGGAGAAGGACGGCACTTTCGTCAACTTCGACCGTCGTTTCCAGCGGGTGCGCCCCGCGCTCGCCCCGCCCGGTCAGGCCCGGACCGACTTCGCCATCGTGCACGCGCTCGCCGAAGCCTGTGGAGCCGACCTGGGCTGCGCGACACCAGCGGCGGCGCTCGCCGAGTGCGGGCGAGTGGCTCCCGTCTTCGCCGGGATCTCCCACGAGCGGCTGGACCGGGAAGGCGCCGTCCCCTGGCCGTGTTCCGATCCCGGCCGTCCAGGGCAGGCCAGGCTCTATCAGGACCGGTTCGCCACCGCGGACGGGCTCGCGCATCTCGCCGCCCGCCCCTACCTGCCCCCTGGCGAGAGCGCGGACGACGACTATCCGCTGATCCTGATCACGGGCCGCCGCTGGGCCCATTACAACTCCGGGAACATGACCCGGCGATCCGGCGCCGTCGAACTCGACCCCGTGGATCGGCTGGACGTCCATCCCGCCGACGCCGCCCGCCTGGCCGTCCGCGACGGTGCCCCGGTGGTCGTGGAGAGCCGGCACGGGCAGGTCGTGCTGCCGGCTTGCATCACCGAGGAAGTCTCGCAGGGCCAGCTCTTCTGCGCCTTTCACTTCCCGGCCAGCCGGGTCAACGCCCTCACCTCAAGCCACGCGGACACCGTCACCTCGTGCCCGGAATACAAGGTCACCGCCGTGCGGCTGCGCGTCCGGCCGGAGGCCCAGGAATAGCGTGACCCCGTCGTCCCGTGTCATGCACCGCCCCACACGGGCAGGTCCACGATGTCGTCGTGCTTCCACGTCAGGTTGTTGATCACGTCGACTACGCCCTTGACGCGAGCGGTCATGCGGGCCGCGACTCTGGTCTCGGTGCGGCGGTCCATCTGGCCGGACAGCGTCACGACACCCGCCGTGGGTGTCCATGAGGCGGGCGGCCGAGACCGTCGACGCCTCCGGGGAGATGGTGATCGCGGGGCTGGTCATCACGTCCGCGACGGTCATTGCGCATGGCGGTCAGCTCCTTTGCGGCCCTCGTGCGGCGAGGCGCCCTTTCTGGTTGCTCTCATCGCATCTCGCGGGAAGGCGAGGTTGCAGGGCCGGAAGTCCCGAGCCAGGCAGTCGTTGGTCAGCGGACGCGACATGGCCGGCAGACGGATGGGACCAACGGCGCCATCGTCGAGGACTTCCGCCTCCGGCGGCCGGTTTCCCCTTTCGCGAGGATGGAGCCAGGAACGCGACCTCACGTAGGAGGAGTCATGAGGATCGAGTCACTCACGGCGCGGCAGGTGATGAGCCGCGTTCTGGTGGCGGTCAAGCAGGACGAGTCGCCGCTCATCGCCTGGGAGTTGATGCGCCGCGCCCAGGTGCACCACCTCCCCGTCCTGGAAGGTGCCGACGTGCTCGGGATCCTCTCGCGCGAGGATCTGGCGGCGTCCTGGTCAGGCAGCCTACGGGAGCAGTCGAACCGTCAGGTGCGCGAGCTGCTGACGGGTGAACGCCGGCCGCGCGTCCATCCGGACACGCCGCTGGAACACGTCGCGGAGGTCATGATCGACGCGGATTGTGATGCCCTGCCCGTGCTGTCCGGTGATGGCCTGGTCGGACTGATCACCGCCCGGGACGTGTTGAGGGCTGTGGCGGGCCACGTTCGGCTGGAGAAGCCATCCGGCGAGGTCATCACGGGGATGTTCCGCCTCGAGCCGGTGCTGCCGGTCCAGGGCTGACCTCGTCATGACCGGCAGCGCCGGGCGCAGCCTGGTGGGAGCTTCGGCCCGGTCATCGGGGACGTTCGCCCCCGGCGCGGCCGGGAGCCGTCAGGCCGAGTCACACGGGTCTTTCACGAGGCTGGGGTACGACCATGACCGGCCGGTGGGCGCGATGCAGGGTCGCCATCGCGACGCTGCCGGTGAGGATCTCCCGCACCGCCGAACGCCCACGTGACCCGACGACGAGCACGGCCGCGCCGCGGCTGTGGCCGTACGCGCCGAGCGCCTCGGCCACGGAGCGTCCGGGCGCGCCGTACCCGCTCGCGAGGTCCACCCGCTCCACGGTGAGGCCCTCGGCGGGCGGCGGGCTGTCCGCCGGTGACGCGATTTCCGCACCGTCCACGGACGCGACAATCAGGTTCCGTCCAGGAAACAGCCGCGCCGACGCTGTGAAGGCGGCTTCGGCTCCGGGCGAGCCGTCCCAGCCGATGAGCACCGGCCCGTTCGCCAGTGCCGCCTGCTCGGCGGTCAGCAGGGGGTCCGGCACGATCAGGACGGGGCGTGGCGAGTAGTGCACCACCATGTCCGAGACGCTGCCCAGGATCGCGTGGGCGCCGCCGAGGCCACGCGAGCCGAGCAGGACCAGGTCGGCGTCCAGTTCCTGGGCGAGTTGGGCGAAGACCAGTCCTTCGCCGCCGTAGGCGCGTCGCACCAGTGGTTCGGCGTTCCATCCGGCCGTGCGCGCGAGCCTGACGCCTCTGTCGGTGAGCCGGCGGGCCTCGGCTTCGCCCTCGCGTTCGATCGCCTCGATGAAGGAGTTGAGGCCGGCGGTGCCCGTCCACAGCCGCCGGCGCAGGCTTTCGCTGGCGAACGGCGGGGTCCACAGATGGGTGATCCACACGTGTGCCTGCGGGAACAGCGCCGCACCGGCGTCGATCGCCGCCGCCGCTATGGGCGACCCGTCATAGCCCACGATCACATTGATCGCCATTGCGTACCTCCTTGAATGACCGTCGAAACCAGGTATGCCCCACCAGATCAACCGCACCGCTTCACCGTCAGCCTCACCGGTGTCCGATGCGCGTGGACCCTGCCACGTTCGAGCAGGAGAGCCCACCGCACTACTCCCCAGGTCGTAGAGTGCCTGCCCGCTAAGACCGGCGAGGTAGCCGGGAGAGTCGTCTATGGGCCGACGACGGAGAGGAACCCGGCGCGGAAGCATTTCCACTGATGGACCCTCTCTTCGAAAAGGACAAAGCGACGATGCTGTTCGTTGAGCTACTGGTGCCCAGGGGTGTTTTCGATGAGCAAGAGCGACGAAGCCTCGCCGGGCGGCTGACCGGGCGGCGCCTGTTGTCGGCCGTGGACGGGGAGCCGGCGGCTGCCGATCCCGGCGTGATCGACCTGTTCGACTCGCTCAGCCACGTGGTGGTGCGCGAGGAGGAGGTATGGAGCGCCGGCGGGCGGCTGCTCGACGCCTCGCAGGGTCCCCGGTACGTGGTCAACGTGATCGCCGGGATGTGGGGAAGGGAGATGAGCGAGCACCTCATCTCCCGCATCACCGCGGAACTGGCGCAGGCGGAAGGCGATCCGGAGCCACGGGCCGTGGTGCACGTGATCAGCCTTCCCGAGGGTGGCTACGGCCTGCACGGGCGGGCCCAGCGCTCCTCCGACGTCCTGCAACTGATCGAGCGAGCCAAAACCGGCCCTGCCGCCCCAGTCCCGGACGACATGATCGTCGATCCGGTCTGCGGCGCCACCGTCCCGCTCCAGGACGCTGTCATCCTGGAGCGCGGCGGGAAGACTTACGGGTTCTGCTGCACCCACTGCCGCGGGCACTTCGTCAAGCAGTTGAGCGATGCGGAGGCTGCCTCATGACGTTCGTGGCCAATGTCAGGCAGGAGGAGGCGTGGAACGGCGAGGAAGGCAGGACCTGGGCCGATCACTATCAACGTCTGGATCGCATGGCCGCACCTGCCAACGAGCACTTGTTCGCCGCCGCAGGCATCGGCGAGCGTGACCGGGTTCTGGACATCGGCTGCGGTACGGGCGACACCACTCGGATCGCCGCACGTCAGGCGGCCCGCGGGCATGCCGTCGGGATCGACCTGTCGACTCCGATGCTGGAGATCGCCCGACGCCTCTCCGCGGAGCAAGCGATCGGCAACATCACCTTCGAGCGCGGCGACGCCCAAGTCCACCCGCTGAGAGACGCGCACTTCGAGGTGGCCATCAGCCGCGCCGGGGTCATGTTCTTCGACGACCCCGTCGCCGCGTTCGCCAATATCAGACGGTCGCTCCGCCCCAAGGGCCGATTGGCGTTCCTGTGTCACCGCGCCGGTGATGACCAGACGGACGTGATCTTCGACTCGCTGGCCCAGCATCTTCCCACCCCGGATCCCCAAGAACTCCTGGGAGGAGTCGCAGACTTCACCGACCCGGCGCACATCCGCGACGTGCTCAACGGCGCGGGCTTCACGGCCATTGCGACGTCCCCCGTGGAGTACCTCACCGAGTTGGGCAACGATGCCGCCCACGCTGCGGATTTCCTGCTCGACGTTCAGCTGGCCGGCTTCGTCTCTGGTGCTGAAGAGACCGCCATGGCAAGAGCCCGGTCCGCGTTGGCGGAAGCGTTGCGCCGTCATGAACGCGACAGCGCCGTACGACTGGTTGCCTCGGCCTGGATTGTCACGGCCCAAATCGAGTGACGCGCCGGCATGCGCTCGTCGCACTGCCCGGCGTGGGCCGGTCGCGCGTCCTGCCGGAGGTGCCACGACGAGGACATCGCCCGGCTGAGCGGCAGCCTCAGAGTCAGGACCGCCTCAGCGGAGTCCGTCCACCGTCGCCAGGTCCTCCACATCCCATGGCCGGTGATCGGGCCGGCCGGTGCGGGTGCAGGATCCGGTCGAGGCGGGCGGCGGCATAGCCGAGGACCGACAGCGCGCTGACGATCAGCAGATCGCCCAGGACGAGTGGTTCGGTGCCGAGCAACTCCTGCAGCAGCGGCAGGTACAACCCCGCGAGCTGCAGGACGAGCGCACCGGCGACGGAGAGCAGCAGCAAGGGGTTGGCCCGCGAGCCGGGCCGGGTGCGGGAACCGAGCGCGACGCCGAGTTGCGTGGCGCCGAGGGCGAAGAAGGCCATGCTCTGCCAGGGGCGGCCGGACTGGTGGGCCCAGACGGCGACGCCGAGGGTGACGGCCGTGAGGACGACGGCGATGCGGATCAGGCGTTGCCACAGTCCCCCGCCGAGGATGCTCTCGCCGGGCGGCCGCGGCGGGCGGGTCATGGATCCGGGCACGGAGGGTTCGCCGCCGAGAGCCACGCCGGGCAGTCCATGGGTGAGCAGGTTGATCCACAGGATCTGGGCGGGCAGGAGCGGGACGGCGAGGCCGGCGAACGGTCCGAGCAACATCACGGCGATCTCGGCCGCTCCGCCGGACAGGCCGTAGACCAGGAACCGGCGGATGTTGGCGTAGACCCGGCGGCCCTCCTCGACGGCCGCGACCACGGTGTCCAGGTCGTCGTCGGCCAGCACGAGGTCGGCGGCCTGACGGGCGACTTCGGTCCCGCGCTCGCCCATGGCCACGCCGATGTCGGCGCGTCGCAGCGCGGGGCCGTCGTTGACGCCGTCTCCGGTCATGGCCAGGGTCTCGCCGCGCGTCCGCAGATCCTCGATGATCTCGAGCTTCTGCCCGGGGGTGGCCCGGGCGTACACGCGGGTCTGGAGATGGTCGGGCGTCCCGGGGCCCCGGAGGTCCACAACCGGATCGCCGGTGTCGATGATGCCCAGGTCGGTGGCGATGGCACGGGCGGTCCCAGGATGATCGCCGGTGATGAGGAGCGGCCTGATGCCGGCCCGCTTGCAGTCCGCGATGGCGGTGGCCGCAGCCGGGCGCGGAGGGTCCAGGAGCGCGACCAGCCCGAGCAGGGACAGCCCGCTCTCCGGCGCCGTTTCCGGGACGGCGTCCAGGTCGCGGCCGGCCACCGCCAGGACTCGGTAACCCTCCCGGGCGAGTTGCTCGGCGCGCTCGGCGGCGCGGGCCGCCAACCCCGGGTCGCCGGCCAGAAAGGGCGGGCGGAGCAGCACCTCGGGGGCGCCCTTGCAGATCACCCGGCCACGTCCGCCGGGCAGGCGGTGCACGGTGCTCATCCGCTTTCTTTCGCTGTCGAAGGGACGTTCGGCCAGCCGTGGAAAGCGCTCGTGCAGGTGCTCGCGGTCGAGGCCGAGTTTGGCGCCGGCGGCGAGCAGGGCCGCCTCGGTGGGATCGCCCAGCGCCGCCCACTCCCCGCCGTCGTCCTGCGGCGGCGACAACCTGGCGTCGTTGCAGAGCACGCTCGCCACGAGCAGGTCGGTGAGGTGGGCGTTGCGGAGGGAGCCGTCGCGTACGATCTCGCCGTCGGGTGCGTAGCCGGAACCGGTGATCGTGGCCTCTCCGGAGGGAGTCCAGAGGCGCCGGGCGACCATCCTGCCTTCGGTCAGGGTGCCGGTCTTGTCGGTGGCGAGCACGGTCACCGCGCCCAGCGTCTCCACGGCGGGCAGCCTGCGTACGAGAGCGTTGCGCGCGGCCATCCGGCGGGCTCCCAGGGCCAGGCTCAGAGTCACGACCGCGGGAAGGGACTCGGGCACGGCCGCGACCACCAGGCTGATCGCGGTCACCACCATCAGCTCGACCGGTTGCCCGCGCACCAGGCCCAGCGCCAGCACCAGCGCCGACAGCGCCACCGCGACGCCGGCCAGCAGGCGGCCGACTCCCACCAGGCGGCGTTGCAACGGCGTCAGACCGGCTCCCTTGACCATCATGGACGCGATCCGGCCGCTCGTGCTCGCCGCGCCCACGGCGGTGACCGTCGCCGCGCCACGTCCCCGTACCACGACGGTGCCGGAGGAGACCTGATCGTCGACGGCCTTGTCCACCGGCACGGACTCTCCCGTCAACGACGACTCGTCGACCAGCAACGCGGCCGATTCCGCCACCGTGGCGTCGGCTACGACGATGTCGCCTTCCGCCAGGACCAGCAGGTCTCCGACGACCACGTCGGCCGCCGGGATCTCCTTCTGCGAGCCGTCGCGGATCACACGCGCTGTCGGGGCGGTGAGCTGTGACAACGCCGTGATCGCCCGGTCGGCGCGCACCTCCTGCACGACCCCGACGGAGGTGTTGACGAGGACCACGAGCATGATCACGGCGGTGTCGGTCCAGTCGCCCGTGGCGACGGTCAACGCCGCCGCCACGAGCAGGACGATGATCAGTGGATCGCGCAGGTGGGCTGCGACTCTCCGCCACAGCGGGACGGGTGGCTTCTCCGGGAGCAGGTTGGGCCCATCCCGCTCCAGACGCGCCTCCGCTTCTCCGGATGACAGTCCGGGGCGTGTGGGAACCACCACGTCGTCCTCCCTGCTCCCAGGTCATCTGATCGGCCGAACCGCCGCATCGTTTCGCATACCTGTTTTCGCAGGAAATGAACCCGCAGCCCAGGGACGAAGGTCCCGGAAGGGGAAGCCGGACGGCAGGTGCGTGAGTGACCGGCTGCCGTCTTCGGCGACGTATCGCCGTTTCGGCCGTGCCCTCACCGTTGTGGTCGCGTACCTGCGCGGCAGTGATGGCCACTGTGGTGACGATGTCGGCGACGGTGGCACCGCGGGACAGGTCTATGTCCGGGAGGTCGTCGCCGGTCGGTTGCCGGCGACGATCACGTTGACGTGGTCGCGCTCGCCGCAGAGCCGCGCGGTCGTGATGTCAGGTGACTTGGCGACCGGAGACCTGCTCGGCGTCGACCACGATGTAGTGATCCCGGCTTCCCGGCGTCCATGGGTGAAGAGGGAGCGTGGCCAGCCGGGCGATCTCAGCGGGATCGGTGGCGGCCCGCGCATGCCCGACCGCTGTGACCGACCAGCCGGTGCGCATCTCGGGATCGAACTCGTCGGCCTCGAACGCCACCACGGCCCGGCGGGTGGCGGCGGCCAGTTTCGACCCGATGGAGGTGCGGATGACGATGCTCTCGCCGTCGAGGCAGAAGTTGACGGGCTGGACGGCGGGCAGGGCGCGATCGGTGAAGACGATCCGCCCGATCGGCGTGGACGACAGCAGGCGTAGACACTCCTCCCGGGAGAGCACCTGGAGTCCGGACGAATCGAGTCGCATGTCCACCAGCATCTCACCGCGTCTTCGCCGGCATCAGGGGCGAAAGTCCCGTCCGAAGGTCCCACGCCATGCTGCTGATCAGCTCGATGTCGTCCTCGGCGTCCAGCAGGGCGGCCACGCCCCGCCGGACAACCTCGTGATCGTCAAGGAGAAAGACGCGAATCATGCCTCTGACGCCATCTCGTCCCGCCCGGCGCCCATAGGGACCAAGGTCCTTGGCCGATCTGTCAGCGGCGACGTTCGTCCTTCTCGGCTCTGCGGGGTGAACATCAGGTCAGGTAGCGCAACCAGAGGTACGGCGCGGTCAGCGTGATGGTCACCACGGTGACGATCAGGCCGTACTTGGTGAACTGCCAGAAGCTGATCGGGGTGCCGTTGCGGGCGGCGATGCCGAGGATGACCACGTTCGCCGCCGCGCCGACGGCGGTGGCGTTGCCGCCCAGGTCGGCGCCGAAGGCCAGCGCCCACCACAACACCCCGGCCTGGTCGTTGCCGCCGCCCGCCTGGACCAGTTCGGCGACGATGGGACTCATGGTGGCGACGTAGGGGATGTTGTCGACGATGGCCGACAACCCGGCCGAGGCCCAGAGCAGGCCCATGGTGGTGAGCTCCAGCCGGCCTTCGGTGGCGGCCGTCGCGGCCTGCGAGATCTGGCCGATCACGCCGGTCTCCACGAGCGCACCGACCATGACGAACAGCCCGGCGAAGAACACCAGTGTCGGCCACTCCACCTCTTCGATCGCGTCCTCGGTGGTGACCTTCGTGGCGGCCACCAGGACGCCCGCGCCGAGGATGGCCACCACCGACGGCTCGTAGTGCAGCACGGGATGGAGCACGAATCCGATCATGACCAGGGCCAGCACGGTGAGGCTCTGCCAGAGCAGCCGCGGGTTTGCGATGGCCTCCCGCTCGTTGAGCGCCATGATCTCGGCCGCGCGATCCGGGTCGTAGTGGAAGGACCTCCTGAACAGGATCCGGCACAACCCGATGAAGACGATCATCAGCACGATGACGAGGGGCGCCATGTGGATGAGGAAGTCGTTGAAGCTCAGGCCCGCGCGGCTGGCGATGATGATGTTCGGCGGGTCGCCGACCAGGGTGGCGGCGCCGCCGATGTTGGAGGCCATGGCCTCGGCGATGAGGAACGGCGCCGCGTTCAGCGCCAGCCGTTCGCACACCAGGAAGGTCACGGGCGCGATCAGCAGCACGGTGGTGACGTTGTCCAGCAGCGCCGAGGCGGCGGCGGTGATGACCACCAGCAGCACCATCAGCCGGTACGGATGGCCCTTGGCCCGTTTGGCCGCCCAGATCGCCAGATACTCGAAGATGCCGGTCTGTTTCAGCACACCGACGATGACCATCATGCCGAGCAGCAGGAAGATGACGTTCCAGTCGATGCCGGTGTGCTCGTCGAAGAACGCGGCTCCGGCGTCGGTGGCGTGGATCAGCAGCATGAGGCCGGCGCCGCCGAGCGCGGCGGCGACGCGGTGGATCTTCTCGGTGGCGATCAGCGCGTACGCGCACAGGAAGACCGCCACTGCCAGCCATGCGGTGACGGTCACGCGGCCACCGCCCGGTCCAGCAGCGCCTGCAGCGTGACCGCGCCCAGCAACCGCCCGTCGTCCACCACGGCTACGAGCGGGCTGTGCGTGCGCGCCATCAACGCGGCCAGCTCCAGGATGGTGGCATCGGGGTCGCTGATCGGCAGTTCGCGCGGCTGTGCCGGTAGCGCGTCCCGGACGGTTCGGCCGGTCAGAGCGTGCAGGAACCGGTCAGCGTGTGGTTCGTCGACGACTCGCGCCAGCGCCGGATCGTCCTGGCAGTAGCCGGGCACAGCCAGCCGGAGCACCTGTGTGCCGGGCAGGATGGTGACGGGCAAACCGTGCTCGTCGACCACGATGAGGCCCGGTAGGTCCTGCTCGGCGAGGAGCCGGGCGGCGTCGTACACGGACGTGTCCGCGGTGACGGTCGGAAAATCGCATGCAAGATCGCTTGCGCGCATCTTCGTGCCCTCTTTCGTGATCGACGGTGGGGATCGCCGACCAGACTTCCCGGCACACCTGTCACCAACGTATCAACTCTCCGCGAACGGTGGCGACCGGCCGCGTACGGGCAGATAACGGAAACGATCACGTCCCGCCCCTTCCGGCGGTCGCTCGCGCCGTCCAGCGTCCACCGGATCTCGTATGGCCAGGAAGTGATCGTGACCCGCCCTCGCGGTCACCAGGCCCAGGCGGGGTGGCCGGTGGCGGCCTGGGACACCGTCCAGAGGCGTTCGCGGGCGGCCTCGTCGTAGGCGAAGGCCGGGGCGCGGACCGGGCGGAGGTCCTCGTCCACGTAGGGTCCCGGTAGGTTCCCGTCCCAGGTGGCCAGCCGGGCGTAGGTCTCACCGAGACGTTCGGCGGGGGCGGCCATGCGGTTCTTCGGGGCGTACAAGGTGCGCTGCAACCAGGGCATGGCCGCCACGCGGTCCGGGTCGAGACGTACGGCGGGGACGCGCACGCAGGTCGTCTCCAGGTGTCCTGCGGCCTTCTCGGCCAGGGTGAAAGTGGTCATGATCTGGGCGAGTTTGGCGTGGTAGTAGGCGCGGGTCGGGCTGTACCAGCTCGGGTCGTCGAGCTGGTCGAAACGGATCCGGATGCGTGGCATCGAGAGCAGGCCCTTGCTGGCGACATTGATCACGCGAGGCTTGTCCGCGGCGGCGAGCAGCGGGCTGAGGCGTGCGGTCAGCAGGAAGGGGCCGAGGTGGTTGGTCGCCCAGAACAGTTCGTGCCCGTCCGCCGTGAGAAGGGGCGCGCGGAGCGTCTGGTCGAAGACGGCGGCGTTGTTGACGAGCACGTCGAGGTGACCGGCGGTCTGCGCGAGTTGCTCGACGGCGGCCTCGATGGAGGCGGGTGCCGACAGGTCCGCCTGGATCAGGCGGGCCGGGTGCGCGGCGTGGGCGTTGATGTCGGCCAGTGCGGCGCGGCCGCGGGCAGGGTCTCGGCACAACGCGAGCACGTGGTGGCCCGCGGCGGCGAGGGCGCGGGCGGCGCGCAGGCCGATCCCGGAGTTGGCGCCGGTGACGGCGATGGACAGCATGCGAGGATTCTAGTCTGTTCGGAACACTCCGAACAGACTAGAATCTGTGCGTGACCGGTGTCGAGGAGTTCGTGGAGAGTGCAGGGCTGTACTTCGAACGTCTGGGACTCAGCCGTACGGCGGGCCGGGTCATCGGCGTGCTCCTGGCCGATCCGGACGATTCCGCCGACGCCCCGAAGTTGTGCGAGCAGCTCGGCGTGGCCAAGAGCAGCATGAGCGTCGCCCTGGGCCAGCTCGAACGGGGCGGGCTCGTCGAGCGCTTCCGCCCGCCCCGCGGGCGCCGCGATCACTACCGGCTGACCGAGGACGTCTTCGGACGCGCATTCAAGGCCAAGATGGCCGAGTTCACCGCGTTCGCACAGCTCGCCGAACAGGGCCTGGCCGTGGTCGGCCACAACCCCAGGAGCCGGGCCAGGCTGGAGCTCATGCGCGACATGTACGGCTTCATGGGCCGCGAGTTCCCCAAGCTCCTCGACCAATGGGACCGAGAGCGCCACTGACAGCCGAACAGCGCTTGACGGCACCGCCCCGCGCCCGTCTTGACGCGCCCTGATAGGTTCCCTGCAGGTGCGCCGGGAAGTCTGGTCGGCAGTTTCTGCCGCCGATCGTGTAGAAGGGCTGGACGTGCGCACCAGCGAGTCCTCAGGAACATCGGGTCGCCATCCGGGCCGAGGTGGCTCTGGCGCAGTCGACGTGGTGAGCCGGCAGGTTCGGTCGGTGGCATGCGTCGGTGTTCGACACAGAGGAGAGGCCACCTGATGGGTGCGCTGTTGCCTGCGTTCGCGGGCATGCTGATGCTGGCCGTGCTGCTGTCCAGTCTGGCCCACCGCACCATCCTGTCCACGGCGGCCCTGTTCCTGGTGGCCGGGTTCGTGCTCGGCGATGGTGCGCTGGGCGTGGTGTCACTGCGGCCCGGCGACGATCTGGTGGCCACGCTGGCGGAGCTGGCGCTGTTCGCCGTGCTGTTCACCGACGGCATGCGGGTCGGCTGGAAGGATCTGCGTGGCGCGTGGCGTCTGCCCGGTCGGGCCTTGGGGTGGGGGCTGCCGCTCACGCTGATCATCACCGCGCTGGCCGCCCATTACCTGCTCGGTCTCGGGTGGGTCGAGTCGCTGCTGGTCGGCGCGATCCTGGCGCCGACCGACCCGGTGTTCGCCGCCGCGCTGGTCGGTAACGACAAGGTGCCACCCCGGCTGCGGCAGCTGCTGAACGTGGAGTCGGGCGTCAACGACGGCCTGGCGCTGCCGTTCGTCATGGTGTTCCTGGCCGTCGCGGCCGGCTCGGACGACCTGCATCTGGGTGAGCTCGGTCTCGAACTCGGCCTCGGCATCGTCATCGGGGTGGCCATCCCGTGGCTGGCGATCAAACTGGAGCAGACCCGCTGGTTCTCCGCCTCCACCCAGTACGAACCACTCAACGGCCTGGCCATCGGCCTGCTGGTGCTGGCGGTGGGCAAGGCCACGCACGGCAACCTCTTCCTGGCGGCCTTCGCCGCCGGGATCACCGTCGCCACCTTCGGCGAGCGGCAGCGCGAGTCGTTCGAACATTTCGGCGAGCTCATCGCCGAGCTGTTGAAGCTGGCGGCGCTGTTGGTGTTCGGCGCGCTCATCACTCCCGCCCTGCTCGGCTCGGTCGGCTGGCAGGGCTGGCTGTTCGCGATCCTGGCACTGGTGCTGGCCCGGCCGGTGGCGATCTGGGTGTCGTTCCTCGGCTCCGGGCTCAGCGTGCGGGAGCAGGCCGCGGTGGCCTGGTTCGGCCCCAAGGGCTTCGCCTCCGTCGTCTACGGATTGATCGTCCTGGCCTCCGGCATCACCACGGCCCAGAGCGTCTTCCAGCTCGTCGCGGTGACCATCGTCCTGTCGATCATCCTGCACTCCTCCACCGACGTCGTGGTCGCCCGTGGCTTCGACGACGAGCGTGACGTGCCCGCCTGGTTCGGTATCACACGCCGGCTCCGCGGCCGCGCCCAGGAGGATGCCCCGTCATGAGCCGGTTCATCCCTCCTCTATCCGCACGGTCCCCGCTGCGCCGTCGATGGTGATGAGCTGCCCGGTTCTGATCTCGTGGGTGGCGTTGCGCACGCAGATGACGGCCGGGATGCCGTATTCCCTGGCGACGGTCGGGCCGTGCGCGACCGGGGAGCCGGTCTCGGTGACCAGGCCCGCCGTGGTCAGGAAGAGCGGCGTCCAGCCGGGGTCGGTGGTGGGCGCGACGAGGATCTCGCCGGGCTCGATGTGCGCGTCGGCCGGGTCGCGGATCACCCGCGCCCTTCCGGTCGCCCGACCCGCCGCCCCGGCCATGCCGGTGAGCACTCCGTCCTCCACGGGGCCTTGCGGCGCGAGCGCCTCCACGTCGGTGCCGTCCGACAGCAGGGCTCCAGGTACGGTGGGCCGTCGCAGCTCACGCTCGTACTCGGCCCGCCGCGCCGCGATCACGGGACGGAGATCCGCACCCCGAACGGCCTGGCGTGCCTCGACCAGGTCGAGGAACATGATGTCGTCCGGTCGCTCGAACAACTCCTCGCCGACGAGCAGCAGTTGCTCCCGCGCCGCCCGCAGCGGGATCAGCCAGGCGAACTTGCCGATCTCGCGCAGGCCGGTGAGCTCGCGCGACCTGCGCATGAGAAATGTCGCGATCCTGCCGCGGATCGGCCGCCTGCGTCGGGCGCGCCGCGCCAGCGTGGTGAGCATCCGCTCGGCTCTCGCCGCTGCCTGCTCGAAGCGCCGGTCCGGTGCCTGGTCGGGGTCGTCCACGCGCAGGTAGTTGGCGATCGTGGAGAACAGCGGGGCCGGGTCCTCCGCCCACCGTGGCGTACCGACGTCGATCTCGGCGGCGGCGCGCATGCCGTACTTCTCCAGAAACGCAGCCATGCCGATGTCGGGCAGGTCGCCTTCTCGGTAGCGGGCGGCGAGCTCATCCGAGGGGGTTTCCCCGAACAGGCCGCGGTGCTCGCGCGCCTTCACCGCGAGGTCCCACAGGGCCAGGTCCATCTCCGTGGTCACGTTGTACGGCATGCCGCCGAGGACGGTGTCCAGCTCCTCCTCTGTGGCCACGCCCTCGAGCAGGGCGGCCGGAGCGGTGCCCGCCATGATGCCGGCGACCAGCGGCCACATGATCCCCTGCATGTCCAGGGTCATGACCGCCTTGTGCGAGTCCTCCGCCGCCCAGCGCAGCCGCTCGGCGGCGGTCGTGTTCTTCCCGGGCGGGACGGTCAGCCGCCTGATCCTCTCGACGCCACGATGGGCTCTGGCCCGTGCGGCCTCCGGCCGGGCCAGGGCGGAGACGAGCCCGGCGACGGCCCGGGGCGTGATGAGCGCCGTCGCCTTGATGACCGTGCGCATATTGAACGGCAGGCCGGGCCGCGGGGCGAAGCGCGGATCGTGCATCATCCGCTGCACGGCGCCCTGCACGCGCGGACCGTACACCTCCAGTGAAGCTCCCAGCCGCTTGCGGATCGCCTTGTTGCGCAGGAAGTCGGTCAGGTCGAAATAGAGCCTGCCACCGATCGGAACCATCCGGGGCAACGGATCACGTTGATCGAGCTTCACGCCGGCAGCTTCGAACCACGGGGCGGCGCCGGCCTTGAGCATCGACACCCCCATCGGGGTCATCGGCCGCAGCATGCCCTGGATGTGACCGAATTCCAGGTAGAGCCGGGTTTCGCCGGTCGCAGGTGGCGCCGGGAACAGCGTCGTGATCGGGCGGGACTGCAGTAACCACAACGCGCCGTCCCGATCGACGGCCCACTCGATGTCCTGCGGCGACCCGAAGTGCTCCCGCAGCCGCAGTCCTGCCGTACGCAGGTCCTCCAGCCAGCCGTCCTGGGCGGCATCGTCGTCGAACTCGTGGTGGTCGGGCACCACGGCGCCGTCGACGATCGCGGTGCCGAGTCCTTCCGCGGCGTCGACGACCATCTGATTGCGCCGCCCGGTGATCGGGTTGGCCGTGAACAGCACACCGGCCCGTTCAGGGTCGACCATCCGCTGCACCACGACGGCCATCGCCGCGTCCTCGATGCCGGCGTTGGCCCGGTAGGCCACGGCGCGCTCGGTGTGCAGGGAGTCCCAGCAGCGGCGGACAGCGTCGATCAGCGCTTGTCCGCCCTCGACGTTGAGGTAGGTGTCCTGCTGCCCGGCGAAACTGGCTTGAGGGAGGTCCTCGGCGGTGGCACTTGAGCGCACCGCCACCTTGCCGCCGCCGAGTCGCTCGTAGGCGTCGACCAACTCCGCCTCTGGGACGTCTCCTGTGACATAGGCTTCGACGGTCACGCAGAAGCCGTCAGGGACCCGCTCACCGGCCTTGATCATCTCCCCCAGCCCTGCGGCCTTGCCGCCCACCAGGTCGATCATCGAAGCGTCGATCTGAGACAGCTGGATCAGCTTCATCCCGTACCCTCCTCGCAGCCTTGGCGAAAAGCTCCAGCGCCTGGAGCATGATCTGTTGCTCCTGCTCGGTGAAGTGCTCCCAGAGCCGCATCTGCGCATCGACCCTGAGCCGGCGAATCCGTTGCAGCAACGCGGTGCCCTGCTCACTCACCCGGATCCTGCGGGCGCGGCGATCCCGCTCGTCCTCATACCGCTCCACGAGTCCGCGCCGCACCAGCCCGTCGACGATCCGGCTGGTCCGCGAGTCGGAACGGCCGATCAAGGCGGCCAGTTCCTTGACCGTGGGCTCCTCGCCACGGTCGAGCACCTGCAGCATGACGTTGTCGATCAGCCGCAGGTCGTCGTCTTCATGGACGTGCAACAGCGAGGGCAGCAGGTCGCGCTGCATCGAGGCGAGCAGTTGCTCTATGTGGTCACGCCTATTCATATGCTTTCCCGCATTAGATGCTAACTAGCATACAAAATAGCGCGGGCGCGGCCGCCCGTCCACCCTCCGGCTGGAGCGGTGTCCCTCCTCCTCGCCGGCCGCACGCAGCGGGGCGTCCCCGGTTCGCGGCGCGCGGCCGGCTGGAGTCACAGAGCCAGATCGCGGCGGCGGAGCCCGTACAGGCCTGCCGCAGTGAAGCCGGCGGCCACGAGCGTGAGCCCGATCAGCGTGCCCGGGCCGGGGCTGGCCAGCGTGGAGTAATGGACGTGCGCGAACGGGGAGACCATGAAGAACGAGTCGCTCACCAGCCCGACCTCCCAGCCGACCTCCACAGCGATGGCCAGCAGGAGGGCCGTCCACCCCACGACCGCCCCGGCCCGCCGGAACAGCCCGAACGCCGCCACGGCGATCCCGGCCATCGCCCAGACGCCGGGCAGGAGGGTCGTGGTGATGGCCAGGCCACCGGCGAAGTCCCCGTCGCCGAGGCCCAGCGCGAGGCCGGCGAGCACCAGAACGGCGACAGGCACCGCCACCGCGAACACGAGATGGCTGACCACCCAGCGCGTCCGGCTGACGGGATGGGACAGAAAGAGTTCGGTGGCCTCCTCGCCGCGCAGGCGGAGCACCGACATGATCGCGTACAGGGAGACGGAGTACATCGCCAGCTTGTACACGACGAGGCGGAAGAAGATCTCCGTGGGATCATCGGTTCCCGTCCGCTCGGCCCAGAAGTCCAGCGCGCCGCTCTGGCCGAACGTCTCGATGGCGGTCTGCCCGCCCAGTCCGACCGCCGCACCGATGAAACCGGCACCCGCGATCCACGCCAGTGCCATGCCCCGGTGCATCCGCCACGCCAGCCCGAGCGGCCCGCGCAGGCCGTTCGGCGCATGAGCAGGACCGAGCCGCGGCGGCACGAGGCCGGCGGCGATGTCCCGGCGGGCCGACAGCGCGTAGGCCACCCCGACCAAGGCCGCGACGAACGCCGCGACCAGCAGGAACACCCACCACTGCTCGCCTCCGAAAGCGCGGGCGCGCAGGATCCAGCCGCTCGGCATGAGCCAGCCCAGCCATTCCATGCCCGGGCCGCCCACGTCGCTGACGCCGCGGACCAGGTACGCCCCGAAGAACACGGTGAAGGCCGTGGTTCCGGCCACCCGAGCGCTCTGAGTCACCTGCACGGCCACCGCGGCCAGCGCGGCCCCGGTCCAGCCACCCGACGCGGCCATCAGCCCCCAGGCGAGGGACCCGGCCAGGGGAAGCCCGGCGCCCACGCCGACCACGGTGATCAGCACGGCCAGCACCAGGTTCGCGCCCAGCACGACGGCGAGAGCGGCGGTCAGCGGCGCGTGCCGCCCCACGGCGGCCGAGCCGACCAGCTCACGTCGCCCCTGCTCCTCGTCGGAGCGGGTGTGCTTGACCAGCAGGATGACACTGGCCAGGGCAGCGAAGATCATGGTGGCGGCGCCCCGCTGCTGGGCGGCGGCCGCGCCCAGGCTGTCGCCGTACGCCGGCCCCTGCATCAGAAGGATCACGGGGTTGGCCGCGATCTCGTTGACGTAGTGCAGGCGCGCTTCGGGAGTCGGGAGCAACTGGCGGATGGTGGCCACCGTGGTGGTGACGAAGAGCGCGACCAGCAGGAGCCACAGCGGCTGCCAGACGCGGTCGCGGCGCAGGATCAGCCTGATCAGTGCCTGCGTGTTCATCGGTAGTGCCTCATGAACAACTCTTCGAGGGTGGGGGGCTGGGCGGAGATGTCGCGCACGCCGTACTGCGCCAGCCGGGCCAGCACCTCGCCGATGTGGTCGGTGTCGGCCTGGAACCGCACGCGGCCACCGTCCAGGCGGAGGTCGTGAACATGGGGCAGGCCGCCCTCCGGCACCGTGTCCAGCTCCGCCGTGACCGAGATGCGCGTGAGATGGCGCAACTGCGCGAGCGTGCCGGCCTCCACGATCCGGCCGTCCCGGATGATGCTCACCCGGTCGCAGAGCGCCTCGACCTCGGCGAGGATGTGGCTGGAGAGCAGGACCGTACGGCCGGCGCGCCGCTCCTCGGTGATGACCTCGCGGAAGACCGCCTCCATCAGCGGGTCGAGACCGGAGGTCGGCTCGTCCAGCAGCAGTAACTCGACCTCGGATGCGAGTGCGGCGATCAGCGCGACCTTCTGCCGGTTGCCCTTGGAATAGGTCCGTGCCTTCTTGCGCGGATCCAGGGCGAAGCGCTCGACCAGCTCGTCGCGCCGCTTGGCGTCGGTGCCGCCGCGCAGGCGGCCGAGCAGGTCGATCACCTCGCCACCGGACAGGCTCGGCCACAGGGTGACGTCGCCGGGGACGTACGCGAGCCGCCGGTGCAACTCGACGGCCTCGGCCCAGGGATCCCCGCCCAGCAGCCGGACCTCGCCGGCGTCCTTGCGCAGCAGGCCGAGCAGGATGCGCAGGGTCGTGGACTTGCCGGCGCCGTTGGGGCCGAGGAACCCGTGCACCTCTCCTTCCCGCACGGTCATGTCCAGGCCGTCCAGGGCGCGGACCCGGCCGAAGTTCTTGACCAGTCGACGGACCTCGATCGCATCAGGCATCGGGGTGCTCCTTCATGTGAAAGTCGGTGACGGCCTGACGGAGCCGGCTTCCCTGCTCCGCGGTGAACCACTCACCCATGTGCGCGTAGACATCGGCCAGGGCGATGCCGATCAGGCTGGAGTTCGCGCGCTGCAACACGTCGATGCCGAGCCGCCGGGACACATGCTCGTGCAGCACGATCGTGCTCAGATGCATCGCCGCCATCACGACGGCGCGTTCGCGAACCTTCGCTTCGCCGGGAGTGAACTCATCGGGCCAGGTAGCCGTGAAGAACCGCTCCGCGGCCTCGGCGCCTTCGTCGAACAACGCAGCCGCCACCGGCGAGCCCTCGACCAGGGCCCGCGCGAGATAGCGGATGCTGAGTTCGCTCGCCTCGTACATCCCCCGCAGGAACTCGGGGTTGACGTCGGCCCCCTCCTGGACCTGGTCGGCGGCACCCAGGATGACGTCGCGGACATGCTGGTCGCAGGCCTCCCGGAGCCCGTCCTTGGAGCCGAAATGGTGCTGCACCAGGCCGACGGAGACGCCCGCGGCGTCGGCGATGTTCTTCAGCGTGGCGGCCTTGACGCCCCGGGCGGCGAACTGGGCCAGCGCGGCGTCGCGGATGCGGGCACGCGCGGTCAGATCTTCCGGCGGACGATCCCCGGCACTCGACGGTATCGACATACCGCAGACAATATCTCAATATTGTTCACGGTATCAACATATTGCCCGGCTCATGCTGCCGGCAGCCCTTGCCGCCTGCATCGGTGGATACCCCCTATGGGTATACTGCTCATTGCGAACGAGGAGGATTCATGAGACGTCTTCAAGCACTCGATCCGGCCGACGCGCCTGGGAAGTCCCGCGAACTACTGAGCGACATCGTCGCCCGGCATGGTGAAGTGGGTGACATGGTGGCCACGATGGCCCACTCGCCCGCCCTGCTCCAGGGCTATTTGGACTTCTCCCGAGCGATGAAGCGGGTGAAGATCCCGCGCCCACTGAGCGAGAAGATATCCCTGGCCGTGCAGGAGTGGATCGGTTGCGCGATGTGCCTGTCGGCGCACACTGAAGCAGCGCAGGCGGCAGGCTTGAGCGAAGCCGACATCGCGATGGCGCGGCAGGGCACGTCCACCGACGCGCGCGAGGCCGCCTTGATCGCCCTGGCCGTTCGTGTGCTGGCTGAACCCTCGTCCATCACTGACGAGGACATGGCGGAGTTGCGGGCCCTTGGATGGAACGACCGGGTGATAGCCGAGATCGTCGGCCTGGTCTCGCTGAACCTGTTGACCGGTGCCTTCAATCTCCTCATAGGCCTTGAGCCTCAGGAGATCTCATAGGTGTATCCGCAACGGAACGCGTAGCAGTGCCCACGGCTCCCTGCCGGAGCCGGGGGCACTGCTGCTCAGCCCCGACCTCGACTGCGCCGACATCTGCGAGACCACAGGGCTGAGAGAAGACTCAGTGGCCGTGGTGGTACTGGTGCATTACCGCATGACCCTTGCCCCGGGAGATCAGCCACTTGTTCACCGGTGTGGTCACCACGAAGGCCACCACGAAGGCTCCAGCCAGCGCCACCCAGAACAGCCAACTGGTCAAGCCGGCGTCCATGGCGCCGGGCACGGTCAGCATGACCGCGTTGTCCACGATCTCCATGACCGCGATGGAGATGGTGTCCGCGGCCAGTGCGACCTTCAACGCGGTGCGGAGGTCCACTCCGGTACGGAGCACCCCGCGCATGGTCAGCGCGTAGCCGAAGACGAAGGCCAACGCCACCGCGAGCACCACTGTGGCCATGTTGGACATGCCGGTGGCGGTGCCGATGACCATGCCCAGCACTTCGCCGATGGCGCAGCCGATCAGGCAGTGCAGCGTCGCCTGGGCGGCCATGCCCCATGTGGCTGAGGGCGGCGTGGCGGCGTGCTCGTACTCGCTGGACTCGGTTGGTTCTGGGCTCGCGTGATGGTGACGGCTGTGGTCCAAGATGATCCTCCTCAGTCCTGAAGTCCTACGCTATACGGGTAGGGGGTATGAAGGAAGCCCGAGGGTGTGACGAGCCCGGTGTCTTCCGCCCGCGCCTCTTGAGGGCCGACCAGAGCCGGCATCACGAGGTGGTGAGGGTGAGTAACCGATGACAACCGGGCGAGGCGGGTCAATCTTCCGAGGCGACAGGGCGTGGCAGGCGAAGGCCCTTGAGGGTGAGTGCGTTGACAGCGACGATGAAGCTCGATCCGGACATCGAGAGGGCGGCGATCTCGGGCCGCAGAACCAGGCCGAAGGCGGGCTCGAAGACGCCGGCCGCGATCGGCAGCGCGATCGCGTTGTAGCCGATCGCCCAGCCGAGATTCTGGCGCATCTTGCGCAGCGTCCCGCGACCGATGGTCAGGGCGGTGGGTACGTCGAGCGGGTCCGAGCGCATGAGCACCACGTCGGCGGTCTCGATGGCGACATCCGTTCCGGCGCCGATGGCGATGCCCACGTCGGCTTGGGCGAGTGCCGGGGCGTCGTTGACACCGTCGCCGACCATCGCGATCTTACGCCCGCCATGCTGCAGTTCCGCGATCTTCGCCGCTTTGTCGCCGGGTAGCACCTCGGCGATGACCGTGTCGATGCCCAGGTGATCGGCGATGCGCCGGGCGGTGGCTTCATGGTCGCCGGTCAGCATGATGACCTCGACTCCGGCCTCGTGAAGTGCGGCCACCGCGGCAGCCGACGTGTCGCGGGGCGCATCGGCGATGCCGATCAGCCCGGCCGCGCGCCCGTCGACGGCGGCGATCACCGCGGTACGCCCGTCCGAGGCCAGCGCCTCGCGTCGAGCGGCCAGCCGGCCCAGATCCAGGCCCTCGGCCAGCATCAACTTGGTGTTGCCCACCACGACCCGATGCCCGTCCACCTCGGCCTTGGCGCCGTGGCCGGGGACGTTCTCGAAATCGCGCGCCTGCCCGCCGCCCGGGGCATGTGTGTCGGCATACCGGACCACGGCCTCGGCCAGGGGGTGCTCGGACTCGCGCTCCACAGCGGCGACCAGCCGCAGCAGTTCGGATTCCGCCATCCCCTCGACGATCACGTCCGTGACCTCTGGCTCGCCCTTGGTCAGCGTGCCTGTCTTGTCCATGACGACGGCGTGGATGCGGGCCGAGGTCTCCAGTGCCATGGCGTTCTTGAACAGCACGCCACGTTTGGCGCCCAGACCCGTGCCGACCATGATCGCAGTGGGTGTGGCCAGTCCGAGCGCGTCCGGGCAGGTGATCACGACGACGGTGATGGCGAACAACATCGCCGTAGCGGCAGTCGCCCCGGCGAGCAGCCAGGCCGCCAGCGTGAGCGCGCCGCCGATGAGCGCGACGAAGACCAGCCAGAACGCGGCCCGATCGGCCAGACGTTGTCCCGGAGCTTTGGAGTTCTGGGCCTGCTGGACGAGCTTGACGATCTGGGCCAGCGCGGTGTCGGCGCCGACCTTGGTGGCGCGCACCCGAAGCGTGCCGTTCTTGTTGATGGTCGCGCCGACGATCTCGGAGCCCGGGGCCTTGTGCACCGGCAGGCTCTCGCCGGTGACCATCGACTCGTCGACTTCGCTCACGCCCTCGATGACCTCACCGTCGACGGCGATCTTCGAGCCGGGGCGAACCAGCAGCACATCACCGACCACGACCTCGGCCGTGGGGATCTCCACCTGTTCGCCGTCGCGGATCACCACCGCCTTGGGCGGTGCCAGGTCGAGCAGCGCTCGGATCGCGTCGTTGGCGCCGCCCCTGGCCCGCATCTCGAACCAGTGCCCCAGCAGCACGAACGCCGCCAGCACGGTGGCCGCCTCGTAGAACACCTCGCCGCCACCGGTCAGCGTGATGTAGAGCGAATACAGCCAGCCTGCGCCGATCGCCACGGCGACCAGCACCATCATGTCCAGCGTGCGTGCGCGCAAGGCTCGTACGGCGCCGTCGAAGAAGATCCACGAGGAGTAGAAGATCACCGGCAGACTGAGGATCAGCGCCCACACGTCCTCGCGTAGCCCGAACGGCACCGGGACCTCAAGGCCGAACACTTCCCGACCGATCGGCGACCAGATCAGGATGGGGACGGACAAGACGGCCGCCACCAGGAACCGGTTGCGCATGTCGGCGACCATGGCCTCCATGGACATGCCGCCGTGCCCCATCATCTCGCGGGATTCCGGTCCGGTTTCCGGCTCCGCACGGGGCGGCTCGCGCACTGCCTGCGCGGCGCGATGGTCGGCGTGCTCACCTGACGGGTCGGGCTCTGCCATGGGATCGCAGACGTGCGATGGTACGGACTGCCCCGCGCAGTGGAAGCCGCATTCCTCCACCCAGCGGCGCAGCTCGGCCATGGACGTGACGCGGGGATCGAACACCACGGTGGCGGTCTGGCCGACCGGATTGACCTCGACCTCGACGACCCCGGGGCGTCGGCTCAGCACGGCGCGGACCACGTTCTGCTCCGTAGCCCACTGCAGCCCGCCCACGTCGAGAACTGCCGTACTGCGATCCTTTCTACCTCCGGCGTTCATGAGGTCCCCATACCCGCCCCGGCCATCCCCTGACGACCGTCAGGTTGAGTACTACGACCAGTAGTAGAAGTGCATGGGCGGCCGGGCTCACCCGCGTATGTGTGGTGGGGGTGACAGGGAGATCCGTTCAGCCACCATGGACTGGAAATGGGCGCAACTGCTGAAGTCCTCGTGATCGCACTCGAGTGCGCAGTCGATCAGCTCGAGCGACGCCTGTGCTTCGGCGATGTGCCGGGCGAGCTCCGCCCTGCGGCGCAGCAGGACAGCACGCTGTTCTGCCGCGTCAGAGGCGGCCATCATCTCGCGAATCTCGTCCAGGCGGAATCCGGCTTCCTTCGCGCGGAGGACGACGGCCACGCGGTAGAGGTCATCAGGCCCGTAGCGGCGGCGTTCGCCGCCTACCCTGGCGGGGGTGAGCAGGCCCACCGTCTCCCAATGGCGCAGGACATGAGTCGCCAACCCGAATCGCCGCGCTACGTCGCCGATGCTCATGGTCGCGGTTGACTTCATGTCGACATTAAGTCGCATGCTGGCTCGCATGTCCAAAACGGCGGAACACCTGGATTCACTTGTCCGCATGCTCGATGTCTTCGAAGCGATGCCCGAGGCTGTCGCGTTGCGTGCGCGGTCGTACGAGTTGCTCGACCTCCCGGACGGTGCGGCGGTGGCCGACGTCGGCTGCGGCGCGGGACGCGCGGTCGCCGAACTCGCGGAGCGGGAGAGGCGAGCCATCGGCGTGGACGTCAGCGAAGAAATGATCGCAGTGGCCCGACGACGCTGGCCGGGAGCCGACTTCAGGGTCGGTGACGCTTTCGACCTGCCGCTTGACGACGGGGAGGTCGCCGGATACCGGGCCGACAAGGTCTTTCATGAACTTGCCGACGCCGCCAAGGCGCTGAAGGAGGCGAGGCGGGTGCTCGCGCCCGACGGGCGGATCGTGCTCATCGGGCAGGACTGGGACACCTTCATCATCGACTCCGACGATCCGGCGCTCACGCGGACCATCGTGCACGCACGTGCCGACATGACTTCCAACCCGCGGGCGGCCCGTCGCTACCGCAACCTGTTCCTGGAGGGCGGCTTCCAGGATGTCGTGGTGGAGGCGCACGTGGGCGTTTTCACTGATGCCGCGATGTTGCCCATGCTCACCGGCATCGCGGAAGGCGCCCGCACCACCGGAGCAATCACCCGAGAACAGGAAGCGGCGTGGGTGGCCGAGCAGAAGGAGCGAGCACGGACGAGTCGTATGTTCCTGGCGCTACCGATCTTCGTGGCCGCGGCACGACGAACCCGGGAGTAAGTCAGGCAGGGCGACGGCCTGCGCGTCATGTTATCGGCGATCGTAGTCAGGACGTCTGGCGTGCCGTGATCGCTCGCTTGAGCCTGATCAGCTCCTTGGGGAGGTTGACCGCGACGGCACCTACGGGCACGCCGTTCCGCGTGAAGCTGACGGCGAAGCGGTCTTCGCCGGGGCTGCCCGCGACGATGCTCGCCTCGTCGGCCAGGTGCGGCAGCCCGGCCGTCTGGATGCGGGCGCCGTGCACGTGCGTGGCAAAGTTCGGCGTTTCTGCGAAGGGCTGGGCGTTGTCCGGGCCGGCCAGCAGGTTGCGGGCGGCGACGGCGCCCTGCTCGTTCGCGTTGGACCAATGCTCGACGCGTACGAACGCCCCGTCGTACAGGCCGTGCCGCCAGCGGGCCACGTCACCGGCCGCCACGATGTCCGTCGAACCGAGGGCGTACAGTGTCGGCTCGCACAACACGCCGTCGTCCACGCGGAGGCCGCTGCCGTCCAGCCATTCGGTGTTGGGCACGACACCCATGCCTGCGATGACAAGCTCCGCGGTGAGAGAACGACCGTCGCTGAGATGTGCCTGGCCTCCGTCCACGCCTGTGACACGGACGTTCGTGATGAGGTCGACGCCGTGGCGCTCGTGGTGCGCGGCCAGCCAGCGCGCCGCCTCCTCGCCCAGTCCTGTGTGCATGGGGTACGGGGAGGAATCGACGAGCGTGACTTTCCGGCCGAGCTGACGTGCCGTGGAAGCCACCTCGCCACCGATGAAACCGCCGCCGATGACAAGGACGTGCTCGTGCCCGGACGCCAGCTCAGCCCGGAGCGCGAGCGCGTCCTCGATGGTGCGCAGCGTGTGGACGCCGTCGAACTGCCGGGGTCGGGCGCCGGTGGCGATGACGAGGCCGTCGTAGGCGAGTGCGGTCCCGTCGTCGAGGGTGACGGTCCTGCTCGCAGCGTCCAGCTGTACGGCATGCCTACCTCGTAGCCACCGGTCGTCCAGTTCCTCGGATCCTGGGAGCGTGACGTCGTCGTCGCCGTGCAGCACGCTCTTCGACAGCGGCGGGCGGTTGTACGGGGCATGTTTCTCGGCGCCGACCAGCGTGATCTCGCCCTCGAAACCCTCGCGGCGCAGCGCTTGCACGGCCCGCAGTCCTGCCAGCGAAGCACCGACAACAACGATCTCGTTGAGTCTCCTCATGTCTCAGGAAGATACCTGTAGGGGGTACCGACAGTGCAATGTGACACATATCTCAGATACCCCTAGCCCGTATAGCTTGCGTCGCCGCGTAACCAGGCATACCTTCTCTCGGGAAAGATACCCAGCAGGGGTATAGAGAGAGGGGAGCGGCGATGAGCACGAACACGTACAGGGTGTCCGGGATGACCTGTGGCGGGTGCGCCGGCAAGGTCAAGGCCGAGATCGGCAAGGTCGCCGGAGTCTCCTCGGTCGAGGTCGAGCTGGCGACCGGACAGGTGACCGTGGCTTCGGCCGCGCCCCTCGACGACGCCGATATCAGGAACGTCGTGGAAGAGCTGGGCTACGAAGTGGTCGCCGGCTAACCGGAATATCCGCTGCGGGTTGTTCGCCGGGCTGGGATACCGGCAGGGCGTCGGCATCCGTGTACGAAACGCGGCGGAGCTTGCCAGGGGAATACCATAGGGGGGTATGGTGTTAACGAGTGACCGACAAGGAAAGGGGTGAACATGGCCGGATACAGCGGTAGCAAGCAGGACCATGCCATGCGGCTGCGCCGTATCGAGGGGCAGGTCCGCGGGCTGCAGCGGATGGTCGAAGACGACAAATACTGCATCGACATCCTGACTCAGGTGTCGGCGGCGACCAGCGCGCTGAAGTCGTTCTCCCTGTCGATGCTCGAACAGCACCTGGCCCACTGCGTCGCCGAGGCCACCTTGAAGGGCGGGCCAGAGGCTGACGCCAAGGTCAAGGAGGCCTCCGAGGCGATCGCCAGACTTGTGCGTTCCTGACCCGACCGACGTGAAGGAGAGACCGATATGAGCACCACAGCCACCTACACCGTCAAGGGCATGACCTGCGGCCACTGCGTCAGTTCGGTCAAGGAAGAGGTCACCGAAGTGGCCGGGGTCGCCAATGTCGAGGTGGACTTGGCGACTGGGCTGCTGACCGTGGACAGCGACGGCCCCATTGACCCAGCGAAGATCATCGCCGCCGTTGAAGAGGCCGGTTACGAGGTGGCGAACCAGTGAACACCGCAGTCAAGCTCGGCTCATACGTCCTGGGGCTGGCCGTCGTTTTCGGCGGAGCCCTGGGCGTGGGCAAGGTGGTGGGGCCGGTGGGGACGCCCCCGGCCGAGGACCACGCCGCCATGACAGCGCCGACCGCCGGCGCGAGCGCGGGACACGGGGAGCACGCCACCGAGCAGGTGAATGACGATACCCCCGGGGGGCTCCAAGTGTCCGACAACGGCTACACCCTCAACCCGCTAACCGCGACGATCAAGCCCGATGAGCCGACCGACTTCCGCTTCTCCGTGACCCGGCCTGACGGTGAGCCGGTCACCGACTACCAGGTCGAGCACGGCAAGAAGCTCCACTTCATCGTGGTGTCCCGCGACCTGAGCACCTTCCAGCATCTCCACCCCACCGAAGCAGGTGACGGCGTCTGGTCGGTCAAGCTCACCCTGCCCGGCGCGGGCGCGTACCGCGCTTTCGCCGACTTCGTCCCCACCGGCGGCAATGCTCTGACGTTGGGCACCGACCTGCTCGTCGCCGGCGATTTCGAGCCGAAGGCGCTGCCGCAGGCCAGCCGTACGGCCAGCGTCGACGGATACGAGGTCACCCTCGACGGAGAACTGACGCCCGGCCAGTCGAGCAAGCTCACCCTCAAGGTCAGCAAGGACGGCAAGCCGGTCCCTGACCTGCAGCCTTACCTCGGCGCCTACGGCCACCTCGTGGCCCTGCGCGCCAGGGACCTCGCCTACCTGCACGTCCACCCCGACGGCGAGCCCGGCGACGGCAAGACGAAGGCCGGGCCGGAAATCGTCTTCTACGCCGAAGTGCCCAGCACCGGCGACTACCGGTTGTTCCTAGACTTCCAGCACAAGGGCAAGGTCCGCACCGCGGACTTCACCCTCGGCGCGGGGGAGCGGCCGGCGATCCCCACCCCCACACCGACGCCCACATCGACCGGCCACGCCGACGACGGCCACGGCCACTGAGCGAGAGAAAGGAGAACGGTGATGACCCAGGTCACCGATGACCGGCAGAACGCGGTCGAACTCTCGATCGGCGGCATGACCTGTGCCTCGTGCGCCAACCGCATCGAGCGCAAGCTGAACAAGATGGACGGCGTCACCGCGACGGTCAACTACGCGACGGAGAAGGCGAAGGTCACCTTCCCCGAGGACGTCAACCCGCAGCAGCTCATCGCGGAGGTGGAAAAGGCCGGCTACACCGCCGAGTTGCCCGCCCCGCCCAAGCCTGAGGCGGCCGAGCAGGAGCCGGAGGACGAACTCCAGCCGCTGCGCCACCGCCTCATCACTTCCGTGGTGCTGTCGGTGCCGGTGGTGGCCATGGCGATGATCCCGCCCCTGCAGTTCACGAACTGGCAGTGGTTGTCACTGGTGCTGGCCGCTCCAGTGGTGGCGTATGCGGGCTGGCCCTTCCACAAGGCAGCCTGGACCAACCTGCGCCACGGCGCGGCCACCATGGACACGCTGATCTCGGTCGGCACCCTGGCCGCGCTGGGCTGGTCGTTGTGGGCGCTGTTCTTCGGCACCGCCGGCACACCCGGCATGACGCACCCGTTCACGTTCACCATCGAGCGCACCGACGGCTCCGGCAACATCTACCTGGAGACGGCCGCTGCGGTGACGGCGTTCATCCTGGCCGGGCGCTACTTCGAGGCCCGCTCCAAGCGGCGCGCCGGCGCTGCGCTGCGGGCGTTGCTGGAGCTGGGCGCCAAGGACGTGGAGTTGGCCGACGGCCGGCGCGTCCCCGTCGAGCAGCTCACGGCGGGCGACCGGTTCGTGGTCCGGCCGGGCGAGAAGATCGCTACCGACGGCGTGGTCGAGGAAGGCTCCTCGGCCGTGGACGCCTCGATGCTCACCGGCGAATCCGTCCCGGTCGAGGTCGGCGTGGGCGACGCGGTCACCGGCGCCACCGTGAACGCGGGCGGCAGGCTCATCGTCCGGGCAACCCGGGTCGGCGCCGACACCCAACTGGCCCAGATGGCCAAGCTGGTCGAGGAGGCGCAGACAGGCAAGGCGCAGGTGCAGCGGCTGGCCGACCGCATCTCCGGCGTCTTCGTGCCGATTGTGATCGCACTCGCCCTCGGCACGCTGGGCTTCTGGCTCGGCACCGGCGACGGGGTCGGGGCGGCCTTCACAGCGGCAGTAGCGGTGCTGATCATCGCCTGCCCGTGCGCCCTCGGCCTGGCCACTCCGACAGCGCTGCTGGTCGGGACCGGCCGAGGCGCGCAGCTCGGCATCCTGATCAAGGGGCCGGAGGTGCTGGAGTCCACCCGCAAGATCAATACGGTGGTGCTGGACAAGACCGGCACGGTCACCGAGGGCAGGATGACCCTCACGGCCGTCCACGTGGCCGAGGGGACGGACGAGGAAGAGGTGCTGCGCCTGGCAGGTGCGCTGGAATACGCCTCCGAGCACCCGATCGCCCAGGCCATCGCCAAGGGTGCCGCTGCCCGCGTCGGCGAACTGCCCGCGCCGGAGAATTTCGCCAACGTCGAAGGGCTCGGCGTTCAGGGCATCGTCGACGGCCACGCGGTGCTGGTCGGCCGCCCCCGGCTGCTGGAGGAATGGTCCCAGCACCTTCCGGCCGACCTGGAGCGGAACCTTCACGAGGCCCAGGCCGGTGGCCGCACCGCGGTCGCGGTCGGCTGGGACGGCCAGGCGCGGGCGGTGCTCGTGGTGGCCGACGCGGTCAAGCCGACCAGCAAGGAGGCCATCGCTCAGCTCCGGGCCCTCGGTCTCACACCGGTGCTGCTGACCGGCGACAACGAGGCCGTGGCCAAGACCGTCGCGGCCGAGGTCGGCGTCGACGAGGTGATCGCCGAGGTGCTGCCCGCCGACAAGGTCGACGTGGTCAAGCGCCTGCAGTCCGAGGGCAAGGTCGTGGCCATGGTCGGTGACGGGGTCAACGATGCCGCCGCGCTCGCCCAGGCCGACCTGGGGCTGGCCATGGGCACCGGCACCGACGCCGCCATAGAGGCGAGCGACCTCACACTGGTACGGGGCGACCTGCGGGTGGCCGCCGACGCCATCCGGCTGTCCCGTAAGACGCTCAGCACGATCAAGGGCAATCTGTTCTGGGCCTTCGCCTACAACGTGGCCGCCCTGCCGCTCGCGGCGCTCGGCCTGCTCAACCCGATGATCGCAGGGGCGGCGATGGCGTTCTCCAGCGTGTTCGTGGTCAGCAACAGCCTGCGGCTGCGGCGCTTCAAGTGACGGAGCCGGGGTGGCTCCACGTCGAACGGCGTGGAGCCATCCTTTCGTTGCACAAGCACCGCCGGAGCCCGCGAACCCCACAGGCCCGGACGAGTCCCGGAAAATAATCCCGCTCACCGTCAACGAGGTCCGTCGTCTCCACACTCGTCTCCATCGACGCCACCACCCCGCCGAGCATTATCTGCGCTGGTCACACTGGCGACGCTGTCACCAGGGCCCGCGCCCGCCGCTACCACTATCAACGCCGGCGCAGACTCATCGATCCCTAAGCGCGGCCGGAGTAAGAGTCGATGTCGGCGGTGACAACTCTGCCTGGCCGAGATCTACCAATTGTTGATCGACTGGGTCCGAAATCCGAACGTCGAATCTTCCTCTTTCGGCGTTAGCCTGGGGAGATGCGCTTCGGGGTGCTGGGGCGAGTGCAGGTGTGGACCACCGAGGGAAAGTCGGTGCCGATCCCGGAGACCAAGGTGCGCGCGCTGCTGGCCAACCTGCTCGTCCACCAGGGGCGCCCGGCTTCTGCCGATCGGCTGATCGACGACCTGTGGGGCGACGAGCTTCCTGCCAATCCCACCAGCACCCTGCAACTCAAGATATCCCGGCTCCGCCAAACTTTGGAACGTGCCGAACCCGGTGGTGGACGCCTGGTGGTCTCCCATCCGCCCGGCTACCTGCTCACTTTGCAGGCCGGACAGAGTGATGCCGACACCTTCACCGACCTGATAACCCGCGCCCAACACATTCGGGACCCACAAATTCGAGCCGACACCCTCGCCGAAGCGTTGGCCCTGTGGCACGGCCCTGCCTACGCCGATTTCGCCGACGACGACTTCGCTCGCTCTGCCGCCCGGCACCTTGAAGAACAACGCCTAACCGCCCAGGAAGCCCGCGCCGAAGCCCGCCTCGAACTCGGCGAGCACGCTCTGCTCATCGGGGAACTGGGAGACCTGGTGGCCCAGCATCCTCTTCGTGAAGGGCTGCGCTCGATTCAGATACGCGCTCTCTACAGGGCCGGCCGTCAAAGCGAGGCCCTGGCCAGCTTCTCCGAACTATGCGAACAACTGGCCGAAGAACTTGGCCTGGACCCAAGCCCCGAACTGATCGCCCTGCAGCAAGCCATCCTGAGACAAGAGGCCGCGCTGCTCCCACCCACCCGCGGTGTCCCAATCCAGCGCATCACCACCATTCGCTCCGATACCACCAGCTTCGTTGGCCGTCTTGGCGAGATAGCCAAGCTTCGTGCTCTTCTCGGCGAAACCCGCGTGGTGACCTTGACTGGGCCTGGCGGCGTCGGCAAGACCAGGCTCGCCATCCATGTGGCCCGCGGACTCAAACGGCAGTATCCCGGTGGGATCTGGCTGGTCGAGCTTGCCGATGTGAAGGATGGCCACCATCTCGCATCGACCGTCGCCGCGTCCGTACGGATGCCTGACATCTCCACGCGTGATCCCGTCGCGGCATTGGTCGATTACTTGGCGGATCACCGGCTGCTTATCATCCTGGACAACTGTGAGCATCTTGTCGAGGACTGCGCAGCGCTGGTGAGCACGCTGATCGGTGCCGCTTTTCAGCTACGGATCTTGGTAACCAGCCGAGAGCCGCTCGGGATCCTAGGGGAGCGGATCTGGCCGGTGCCGCCCCTGACCACGCCCGGCGAGGGGATCCCGGCAAATCGGGGCGGCCGGGAATATGAGGCCGTTGCTCTGTTTCGAGAACGGGCCGAAGCAGTCGGCGTCACCGTGGGGCAGAGCGAGGCTGTCGGCCGGCTGTGCCGGCGTCTGGATGGACTCCCGCTCGCTATCGAGCTTGCTGTCCCATGGCTACGGACACTGACCGTGGAGGAGCTGGCCGACCGGCTCGATGATCGTTTCGCCTTGTTGGAACGGCGCCATCGCGACGGCGTACCTCGGCATCGGGCGCTGCGCGCGGCCGTGGACTGGTCCTATGACCTGTGCACGGAGCGGGAGCGAGTGTTGTGGGCCCGGCTGTCGGTGTTCGCCGGCGGTGTCAGCCTCGAGGCCGCCGAGGCGGTATGTGTTGATGACTATTTGACCTCGGACGACATCCTTCTGGGGCTGGCCGGCCTGGTCGACAAATCCCTTGTGGCGCGCGAAGAGTCTGATGTCGACTCCCGGTACGTGATGCTGGAGACGATCCGCCAATACGGCCGTGACCGGCTCGCCGGCCAGGCGGACGCCGTACGGCGCCGGCACCGCGACTACTATCTGCAGTTGGCCGAAGCCGGTGCACGCGGGTGGTGGGGCCCACACCAACGCGCTCTTTTGGACCGGGTTCGCGCCGAGCGTGCCAACATCAGCCTCGCTTTGGACTACTGCGCGACGCCGAGCCAGGCTCGTACCGGGATGCGGCTCGCCGGCGCGTTGTGGTGGTGGTGGATCACGCGTGACCTGCGTGAGGGGCGCCGCTGGCTTGAGCGTCTGCTAAGGCTGGACGCGGCCCCGAGCCGTGAGCGCGCCCTCGCATTGTGGGTACGCGGAATGATCGCCGCTGACCAGGGCGATGCAGTCGAGACGCTCACCGTGGCGCATGAGGGAGTGGAGGTGGCCAGGGCTGTCGGTGACACGAGGTCGGAGGCCCACAACATCCATTGGGTTGGCATGGCGTTGTGGATGCAGGGCAAACTTCCCGAGGCAGCCGCCGAGTTGGAGAGGGCTCTACGCCATTATCAGCACACCGATGAGCAGGCCGCCATTTCTATGAACGTACCGTCTGAGCTCGGCATGATTTTGGCCCTGCTCGGCGACACAAGACGCGGGATCGAGCTCTGCGAACAGTCGGTTGCGGCCTGCGGCAAGGTCGATGAGCGCTGGACCGCCGGATGGTCGGAGTGGAACCTCGCCGTCGCCTCGTGGGCCGATGGTAACCGCGTCGCGACATGTGCCCACACGCTCCGGTTCCTCCAGTACAAACGGGACCTCGACGATTACTTCGGGATTCCGTTCGGCCTCGAACTCGCTGCTTGGTGCGCAGCCGCGGATGGCGATGCCGAACGCGCTGCGACGCTGCTCGGCGCCAGTGACAAGATGTGGGAGCCGGTCGGTGCCCCGCTGTTTTCCTGGCACGCCCTTTGCGACTGGTCGGCCGGGTGCCGTATCCGGGCCCGGGAGATCATCACTGACCAGGCGTTCCAGAGGGCTTACCAACGTGGCCAGAAGCTCAGTGTCGAGGGCGCCGTCGCCTACGCGCTCAATGAGACGTCAGCGGTCCGCGGCGACGCCGACACCCGACCTGACACCGACGCCGCTGCTGCGCCGGTGTTGCGCCTGCTGACCCCGAGAGAAGAACAGGTCGCCCGCCTCATCGCCGATGGCCGGACCAACCGGCAGATCGCCGCACAGCTTGTGATCAGCGAACGCACTGTCGGCGGCCACATCGAGCACATCATGACCAAACTCGACGTTGCCAGTCGAACCCAGATCGCCGTCTTGGTACTCAAGGGGAGTGAATAGCCGAGGCTGGTTGCCGCGACGCCCGGGCGTCTACGGGCCAGAACATCTCTGGACTCCGTCACGCATCATCCTCTGAGCACGAGGCGCCGTCATCAAACCATGAGCCCGACAAATCGGTGCGGGGACGTGTCCGGGATCTTCGGCGCAGCGCATGGCAGTGGGTGCAGGCCAACTGTGAAGAGGACGGGACGCTTCCTTCTGGGAAGCTCATCGCTCAAGCATTCAACCGCTCCGCCCGCTGGAGGCGGCTGATCAAGAAAGCAGGCATCACCGGCACTCTAGGTTGAGCGGTGGTGTAGAGCTTCTTAGGGATCGAGGAGGAACTCCTCGAAATTGGCGTAGCAACACGTTGATCAATAGCTATAACGCTATGTGACGGCTGAGTTCCTGTCCGATGATCATGGTGTTCGCCAGCGGGTCGAGAGGGCGATCAGGTCTCGGCGGGCTGCCCGGGGAGACCGTCTTGCATGCTGATCAGACACCGAGCCCGGATCCGCCGCCTCCACTACTCGTGCCGCGTCCCGGAATGGCCCGGACAGCGCGATGTCATAGATGGTCTTCACGGGGATGGCGGCGAGCGTGGCCTCGGCGGCAGAGACGCCGAGCAGCGCGCCGGGCCGAGCCTGCAGGACCTCGCGGAGCTTCGGGTGGAATGGTCCTCCATGGGCTCGAACCACGACCGCCTCCCTCAAGCCGTCATCTCCGCGGTCAATCGCGCTTCCCACAGGCCAGGCGGACCGCGACAGGGGGTACGGCCGGGCCGTGACCCCCGTCGTATGCCTGGGATTAGTGAACGTTGCGTTTCTATGAGTTGAATCCTATGCTCTTTAGAGAACGGTTCGTTCTCTAAGGGGCGGTGCCATGGGTCTCGTGTTGGCGGGTGTGATGCTGGCGATGTTGCTGGGTGCCCTGAACCAGACGATCGTGGCGCCACGCAGGCCGGATTGCTGGTCACCGCGCTCATGGGGGGTGTGCTGAGCACCACCGTCGTGTCCGGCAGGCTCGTCACCTGGACCGGGGTCCACAAGCCCTATCCCGTCGTGGGCACCGCCCTGGCGGCGGGGCTGGGGCTGATCGCGCCGACCGGGGCGTCGCCCGCCGGGGTCGCGCTGGTGCTGCCGGCGCGCCCCCTGCGTACCACCGCCTATGCCGAGGAGAGATCGTGAAACTCGTCGCACCCCTGAACGCCTTCGATCGCGGCGACCTGCCCACGGCCGGGGGCAAGGGCGCCAACCTGGGGGAGCTCGTCCAGAACGGCTTTCCCGTCCCCGACGGCTTCGTCGTCACCACGCACGCGTACGAGACGGTCGCCCAGGGCAGGGCTACGCGGGAGTACTTCGAGCAGGTCGAATTGCCCGCCGGCCTGCGACAGGCCATCGCCGACGCCTACGGAGCGCTCGGCGGCGGGCCCGTGGCCGTGCGGTCGAGCGCGACCGCCGAGGACCTGCCGGGAGCCGCGTTCGCCGGGCAGCAGGACACCTACCTCAACGTCGTCGGCGAGGACGCGCTGCTCGACGCCGTACGCCGCTGCTGGGGCTCGCTCTGGGCCGAGCGCGCGGTCGCCTACCGCGCCAAGCTGGGTATCGACGACGCCGGCGTGCGGATCGCGGTGGTCGTGCAGAGCATGGTCGAGGCGGAGACGGCGGGCGTGATGTTCACCGCCGATCCGGTCAGCGGTGACCGGGAGCGGCTCGTGATCGATGCCAGCAGCGGTCTGGGGGAGGCGGTGGTCTCCGAGCTGGTGACGCCGGATCACTATGTGGTGCTTCCGTCAGGGAAGACCGACTTCACCCCCGGCCGCCGCGAGGTCGTCATCCGTGGCGCGGCCGGGGGCGGAGTCGTCCATGAAACCGCGGCGGCGGACGCCGGCACGCCGGGGAGCGGCGCCGGGGGCGAGCGGCTGCTGGACGCCGCTCTGGCCGAGCTGACCAGGCTGGGGCGGGAGGTGGCGCGGCACTTCGGGCGGCCGCAGGACATCGAGTGGGCGTACGCGGAAGGCCGCATCCATCTGCTGCAGGCCCGCCCGATGACCGCCCTCCCGCCGCCCCCGGTGGGCAAGCTGAATGTGCTGCAACGCCGCATGGCCACGATTCTGGTGGAGTACCTTCCCGAGCGGCCCTACCCGATCGACATGTCCACCTGGCTCCCGTACGGCCCGGCGGGGCTCATGAGCAAAGTCGGGGTCGGCTTCGGGTTGCGTGGTGTGTTCGACGGGTTCCTCCAGGAGGAGGACGGCGTCGTCTACCGACTCCTGCCCAAGCCCCCACGCCCGACCGCGCAGGTGCTCGCGACGCCGTTCCGGCTGATGGCCAAGGCCAGAAGGTACGACCCCGCCCATTGGACGCGGGACCGGCGTTTCCTCGACTACCTGGCGGCGGTCGAGGAACTGGGCGCCCGCGACCTGAGGGCGATGCCGTGGGCCGAGCTGCTGCGTGTCCCCAGGCAGGCGCTCGCCCTGGTGGAACCCGTGGCCGACCTGCGGGTGGACTACCTGCCGGGCACGGGGCTGGCAGTGCTGCGGCTGCTGGTGGCGCTCCGGCTGCTCGGGCGGCGCGCGTTGTTCGGCGACCTGCTGCACGGGGCCCGCACGCGTACCTCCGACACCAACCGCGCGCTGGAGCACCTGGCCGAGGTGGCGCGGCGCACGGGGGCGCTGGAGGCCGACCCGATGCCCAGGGAGTTCGCGGCGGAGCTGGCCGCGTTCCTGAAGGAATACGGTCACCGCGAGACCGTGAGCCCCATCCTCGTCACCCCGCCCACCTGGGCGGACGCTCCCGAGATCGTCCTCGGCCTGGTCAGGGCGCTGGCCGCGGGCCCGCCCGAGCGGAAGGAGCCCGACGACGCCCTGCAACGCCTGCTCGCCCGCTCGAACCCGCGCCTCCGCGCCCGGATCGAGCGCTTGGTGCGGGCCGCCCGCGCGGGCGTGGCCTTCCGCGAGGACAGCCACTTCTACTTCATGATGCCGCAGCCGATCGTGCGCAGGTCGCTGCTGGAGCTGGGCCGCCGCCTGCGCGAATCAGGCGTGCTCGACAGGGACGACGACATCTTCCACCTGCGGCTGGAGGAGCTGGAGCGGATCGCGGACCCGGCCACCGTGGAGAGCGGGCCGCTGCGGGAGCTCGTCGGGGCGCGGGCGGCCAAGCGGGAGGAGCTGTCCGGCGTACGGCTCATCGACCCCGCCGCGGTCTTCCCGCCGGCCGAGACCGGTGACGCGCTGGTCACGGGAGCGGCCGCCGGAGGGGGAGTGGCGAGCGGGCCGGTGAAGGTGATCAGGGAGCCCGCCGAGTTCGACCGGCTGGAGGCGGGCGACGTGCTCGTCTGCCCGTACACGAACCCGGCGTGGACGCCGCTGTTCCAGCAGGCGGCGGCCGTGGTCGTGGACACCGGCGGCACGGCCTCGCACGCGGCGATCGTGGCCAGGGAATATGGCATCCCCGCCGTCATGGGCACCGGGCGTGCGACCACGGTGATGAAGGACGGTCAGATGGTCACGGTCAACGGCGACGCCGGCACAGTCACCGGCACAGTCACCGGCACAGTCACCGGCGCTCCCTAAGATGACCGTCATGGTCACCGACCACCGCAAGCAGCCGCGACGCCGGGGCGAGGCCCTCAGCGCCGCCATCCACCAGGCCACGCTCGACGAGCTGGCCGAGGTCGGCTACGCCGGGCTGACCATGGAGCGGGTCGCCGAGCGGGCCAAGGCCAGCAAGGCCTCGCTCTACCGGCGCCGGCCCACCCGGATCGAGCTGGTGATGGAGGCGGCCTACCGGTCGTTGCCCACTGCGAATGCCGCAATGCGGCAAGCGGTCGTCACTGGAGCCGTGGGAGCGGGGCGACTACGAGGCCCGTGGTGACGGTGCTCGTGGATGGTGGTTGTGCTCGGGGCGGCTAGCGTCCTGGCAGTGGACATCCGCATTCGGGCGGTTCACCACGCCTACCCGAAATGATCACATTTCAGTCACCGCTCGGGTCAGGTCGCAGCCAGTGCGACCCAAAGAGCCCAGCCGATGTAGCCGAGATTGATCAGCAGTCGGGCCGCGACACCCAACGGGCGTATCAGCACGCTGGGATGGTCGGGCCTGGCGTGCCGTACGGCGTCGAGGTGGGAGGCCATGTAGACGCTGATGAGGATGGCAGCCATCCACGCGCCCACCGTACGGGCGGAGGGGACCGAGATCAGCGCGCCCACGGCGATCTCAGCCACCCCCGTCATGGCCACGAGCAGGCGTGCAGGACCGATCCACGTCGGTACCAGGGATCGAAAATAGGCAGGGAACACGAAGTGCGAGACCCCTGTCGTACACAGGAAAACCGCCAGGATGACGGCCGCGATAGCATCCATGACGCGATGCTCCCTCTCCCTCCTGCCTGGACGCTTGAACGAAACGATCGCCGACCGCTTCTCGCCATCGGCGCCGAGGTCGCACTGTTCGGCGAGTCGGCGGCTTTCCGCGTCGGCCGCCATCGTCACCCGGTCTGGAAGGTGGTGCTGCCCTTAGGAGGCATCGCCTGGATCGGGCAGACTCCCCAAGCTGCCACCACGGCAGTCGGCCTGATCGTGCCTCCTGAGCTCACGCACGCCTGCGCGGCGACATCCGCCTACGTGGCGCTGTTCATCGACCCCACTCTGATCCGCCCAGGCCCAGGGGTGGTCCCGCTGGACAGACCGGCGGTGAGCAGGCTTCACGCGGCGCTGGGCTCGGACGTGATCAACGGTCCACGCGCCACTCCCGACCTGGCCGCGGCGTACGACGAGCTTCTCACCCTCACGGGAGCCGCCCCCTCACTCGACGCGCGAGTGACGCATGCCGTACGGCAGAGCATGCTTCCCAGGCGCGACGCCCTTATCCACACCATCGCCGCAGAGGTGGGCCTATCAGCCCCGCGGCTACGTACCCTGGTCCGTGCTTCGCTGGGGGTGCCACTTGCCCGGCTGCGGCAATGGGGGCGGTTGCGCGAGGCGATCGCCGGCCTGCCCAACCGCTCAGTGGCCGCGGCCGCGGCCGATGCGGGCTTCGCCGACCAAGCCCACCTGACCAGGACGGCTCGCACCCTGCTGGGGCGCACGCCAATTTCCTTGACTCGTGCACCGGCAGATAGCCGGCGGTAAAGGACCTTCGGGTGACGAGTGTGCGGTCAACGGACTTGCTACCGGTGAGGATCACCACTGATTAGGTCACGCCCGCGGCTGCCATAGGCTTTCCGGCGCTGTCTCGACGACGAATCACTCGTACAAACTCGGACGGAACCATCTCATGCCCGAGATCATCCGTCGAGTATTCCGCCGCGCTGGACGACCTGTTCGAGCGCCGCGCCTTCGCGCTCGCTGCTCACCACGCGGCGACCGAGATCGTTGACAGTCCTTTGGCGGACTACATGACGCGGGGTCGTGACGGACCAGCGCCTGCGCACCGGCCACCCTGCACGGTCATGCTGCCCGTACGGGAACGGTCATGTGTCCCAGCCCGCTGATTGCCGCGTACATGATGTCACCGGGAACGATCGGGCCGACCCCGGGGGGCGCGCCCGTCATGATCACATCTCCGGGCTCCAGGCGCATGAGCCGAGAGGCGTAGGAGATGATTCGCGCTACCGGGGTGAGCATGTCCGCGGTGGAAACCTGCTGGCGGATCGTGTCCCGGACGCGTAGCTCGATGTTCAGGGACTGCGGGTCGCCCGCTTCCTCCGCGGTGGTCAGCCAGGGGCCCAGCGGCGTGAAGGTGTCGTGGCTCTTGCGGCGGGAGCGGTCGCCGTCGCCGCGCTCAGTGATGTCGAGCCCGATGAGGTAGCCCAGTACGTGCGACAGGGCCGAGGACTCGTCGATGTCCTTGCCGCCCTGGCCGATGACGACGGTCAGCTCGCTCTCGTGGTGAACCTCACGACCGGCGCTGAGCGCGGCCCCGGGAAGCAGCACCGGATCGCCGGGCCCGCTGATCGAACTGGGCGCCTTGAGAAAGACGTCGAAGTCGAGCAGCCAACCGGCCGGCGCGGTCCCATTCCGGGGCAGTACGACGTCACGCATCTCGCTGACATGGGCCGCGTAGTTGGACGCGCAGGCGATGACTTTGCCCGGGTTCAGCACCGGCGCGCGCAGGCGGACATCAGAGAGGCGACATGGGAGAGCGTCGCGGGCGGCCTCTGCCAGACGCGGTCGTAGTGCTGGGAACCGTGCGCACAGGCGTACCCACCACCCGGCGCCGTGAGGGTCAGGGTCATGCCCTCCCGGCAGTGCTCCGGTGACGTCGCTGATCGTCATGCCGTCGGGCGAGACGACGCCGAGACGCCAGTCGTCGAAGACAGCCAGTCGCATCAGGACCTCGCCGCGGTGAAACGGTCTAGGGCGTCGGGGTTCCAGCGCATGCCGTGACCGGGAAGGTCAGGCGGGACGGCCATGCCGCCGCGTACGGTGACCGTTTCCAGCAGCAGATCGTCGATGAGCGGGAAGTGCTCGACGTAGGTCGCCGGCTTCGCCGCGGCGGCGAGATGGACGTGCAGTTCGGGCAGGAAGTGGGGGCTGATCGCGATGCCGGAGACCTCAGCCAGGGTGGAGATGCGCAGCCACTCGCTCACTCCGCCGGCGAGGGGCGCGTCGGGCATGAGGATGGCGCACGCCCCTTGGTCGAGGTACTGCTTGACCTCGAAACGTCCTTGCAGGTGCTCGCCCACCGCGATCGGGACCGGGCTCCGTGCGGCCAGCAGAGCGTGGCCTCTGACGTCGCCCGCGGGCAGCGGTTCCTCCATCCAGGCGACGTCGAGTTCGTTGAGACGGTGGGCGAATCGCTGAGCCTCGGCGAGATCGAGCCTCTCGTTGCAGTCGACCATGATGCGGATGTCCGGCCCGACCGCCTCGCGGACCGCCGCGATGCGCTGGATGTCCTGCTCAATGCCATGGACGCCGGCGCGCAACTTGATCGCGCCATAGCCCTCGCCGAGATAGGTGAGCGCCCCCGTGACGAGTTCGTCCTCGCTCATCTGGTGCGTCGCGCGGCCGCTGCCGTAGATGGGGACGCTTTCCCGGTACGCGCCCAGCAGCCGGTACAACGGCAGCCCCGCTCGCCGGGCACGTAGGTCCCACATGGCGATGTCCAGTGCGGACAGGGCGGGCAGAGCGACGCCCCGGCCCAATCGATGCGTGGCGGCGCATAACTCGTGCCAGACCCGGTCCCAGTCCAGGGGATTCATGCCGGTGATCGCCGGCCCGTACAGCTTGTCGGCGATCGCGAGGCTGCCTTCGATGCCGCCGGTGAGCGCGTACGTGAAGCCGGTGCCGCTCGCCCCGTCGGTGTCGTAGATGATCACGTGGAGCACCTGGACGCTGGTCGCTCCCGATCCGCCCCTGGCCGCGCCGAGAGGTACGACGGCCATCCTTGTGTCAATTCTGTCGATCTTCAATGATTCCGCTCCTCTTCGTCGGACAGGGCGAGATACAACCACCCGTGCCTGACCTCGATGCAGTAGGTCTCGACCGGCTGGCCAGGACGGTCCAGACGGGTGCCGGTGGAGAGGTCGTAGCGCCACCTGTGCAGGGGGCAGATGACGGCGCCGCCCGTGACCTCGCCTTCACTGAGCGGGCCGCCCATGTGCGGGCAGGACTGGGCGAGGGCGCGGTAGCCGTGCTCGGTGTGGAACACGGCCACCCGTTCACCGTCGATGTCGGCACATACTGCCGCGCCACGCGGCAATGCCGTGGCCGGGGCCAGGCGCACCCAGTCGGGCAAGGTCACCCGTCCGGGCGGAGATAGCAGGACAGGTACTCCTGGGTACGCGCCCATGCGGTGGTCGCCGCGACCGGCCGGTAGATCTCGGGCCGGAAGTCCTCGTGGAAGGCATGGCCGGCGCCGGGATAGGTGTAGATCTCGGCCGGTTTGCCCTTCAGGCGTTCGGCGAGTTCCCGCGCGTCGTCGAGCGGGATCAGGTGATCGGCCTCGCCGAAGTGGCCGAGCACCGGGCAGGTGGCCTTGTCCGCGGCGTCGAGCGGCGAGAGCGGCTTTCCGGGGTGCGGCGTGGGGTATCTGAGCGTGCCGTAGAAGGTGATGGCGCAGCTCAGGCCGGGGAGCTGTGCCGCCGCCAGCAGCGCGTAGGCACCTCCGATGCAGAAGCCCAGGGCCCCGACCGGCCCGCCGCCGGAGCGGTCCTTCGCCCAGTCCAGCGCTGCCTCCAGGTCGTCCAGCACCTGCGGGTCGGAAAGTTCGGCCACCGCCTTCATGATCTTCTCGGGGCTGCTCAGGTCCGGCGCCTGGCCGCCCTGCCGGGCGTAGTAGTCGAGGACCACGCAGGTGTAACCCTTGCCGGTGAGGCGCGCCGCCTGCCGGATCACATAGTCGTTCACTCCCGCGATCGCGGTGGTGAGGATCACGGTGGGCCCCGCGGCGCCCAGCACGTACCCGCCCGCGCCCCGGTCGCCGAAGGTGGTCTCAGTCGCCGTGGGCATCGGCGCCGTCCTTGTCCCGGGTGATGCTCCACGAGGGGCTGGTCCCTGTGACCATCTGCCTGATGTGCTCCTGGCCCAGCGGTTCCTCCCAGAACAGGGTGCGGCTCGCGGCCAGCATCGGCATGTCCTGGACCACGTACATGAGGGTGTCCTGATCGCCTTCGGCGTAGTGCGCGTGATAGGCCCAGGCCGGGCAGGCGAGCGTGTCGCCCTGTTCCCAGTGGAACTTCGTCCATTCACCCCCTGCCTCCTGGACGGCGGTGTATCCGCTGCCCGCCAGCATGTGGTAGATCGCGACCGAGTTGTGCCGGTGCGGGGGGACCTCTTCGCCGGGGTGGATGAGCTGCCAGCCGATGAAGATGAACGGCGTCGCGCCGACCAACTCGCCTGTGTCGGCGTTGACGGTGGTACAGAAACGGCGCTCGGCTTCCCTGAGCGGCTCCTCGGCGAGCCGGTCGAGCGTGGCCCGCACGTCGGAGAACTTCCAGAACGCGGGCCGGGTGTCCGGTTTGTTGACAACGCTGAAGTATTCGTCCGACGTGAGCACCGTGGCCACGTCGTTGGACTCGCGCACCGAGCGCATGGTCGGGAGGAGTCGCTCGTACTCCTCGATAGTGATCGCCTTGTGGTCGTCTGTCGTCATGATTCACCTGACATAGGGTCGATATGTACCTACAAATTTAGGTACATGCTTACTTAAATAAGCATGAGTGAGGTGGGAGGGTCAAGGGGCATGATGGGCAGCTCGTTGCCGGCCAACTCGCGGAGGTCCGGCAGGAACGCCACCAAGGCCGGGAACGTCGCGGTTTGCGCTGGCGGAACAGCGTGCTGATCTTGCCGTGCTTCCGCCGAAGAGTGTATATACACCTTTTTTTAAAAGCAATGCCCACCCGCATTTTCGACGACGTGCAGGCGGTCAGATCGAGGCGTTGATCTCCGCCTCGATGCGGGCGCGGGTGCGCCGCAGGTGCCGGATAGTACGTTCGAGGCCAGGTCCGACCAGGCTTGCGGAGCCGTGCGTGGTGATGGTCATCGCGCCGAGCGGCTCACCTGACCGGCGCCTGATGGGTATGCCGACCGCGGTGATCGTCCTTTCGCACTCGCCCTTGGAGACCGACCACCCGGTACGCCGGACCCATGTGATGTTGTCCATGAGCCGGTCGAACTCGGCCGCCGAGATCGTGGTGGTCTTGCCCTCGGTGAGATACAGGTTCTCCAGGACCGGGTTGGGCAACGTCGAGAGCATCGCCTTGCCACCGGCCGTCCTGTGTGCGGGCAGCACCGAGCCCTGCCAGTCATACGTGCTGCCAGGCACGATCGCGCTGGCCAGCACGCGGATGTCGTGCTGAACGCGGATCGCCAGGTTCGTCGAGTTCCCGACGAGCTCACCCAGACGGGCCATGTGCGAGGCGGCGGCCTGGCGCAGCCCGCGACTCCAGGACAGGTCGGCGACCCCGGCGGTCATCGCGGGGCCCGGAACGTAGGCGCGGGTCTCGTCCTGGGCGAGGAAGTCGCGGTAGACCAGGGCCTGGAGCAGCCGATGCGCGCTGGAGTGCGCCACGCCCAACTCTTCGGCGGCGTCTATCACCCGGATTCTGCCCTCGTCACGGACGAACTGGATGAGACGGAGGCCGCGATCGAGCGCGTTCGTGGGGTAGGCGGGAGGGGTTTTCCCCGATGAAGCCACCTACATCCTCCTCCTGGCAGCGAGCCCCAGAGCTTCGCCGAGCCCCTGGCCGGATGCACCGGTGAACGTACATCGGTGAGCGGTGGCCGGTCAACAGCGGGACCGGTGGCCGATTCCGCGATACAGAATTACCCGTTGGACGGCCGCCGCCGTCCTACCGTCGTGCCCGATTCCGCCTCGTCGATCCGCGACCAGGAAGGTGGACATGATGGGGCTCGGCCGTATCAAATCAGAGACGAGTGGGCAGCGTACGGGCCTGTTGCGAGGCTTCTCGCTGGAGATGACGGGCAAGGACGTGCAAGCCCTGGAAGAGGCGGCCGACCTTCTGCCCCCCGGGACCCGCGTCAACGTGACGTACCTCGGCAACGAAGATTTCACGACGCGGGTGAACGCGGCACGGGTGGTACGCGAGCGCGGCCTCACGCCTGTGCCCCACCTCTCGGCGCGTCGCCTGCGGTCCAAGCAGGAACTGGAGGAGTTCCTTGCCGCGCTGGGCGAGGCCGGCGCGACCGAGGAGGTCTGCGTCGTCGGCGGCGACCTGGGCGAGCCGGCGGGCCCGTACGAGGACTCGCTGGCGGTCATCCGCAGCGGGCTGCTCCCGGAATACGGCGTCAGGCAGGTAAGCGTCGCAGGCTACCCGGAGGGTCATCCCCACATAGCGCCTCACCTGCTGTGGCGTCTGCTGGAGGAGAAACACCGCGCGCTCAGGCAGCAGGAGATCGGCATGACCGTGATCACCCAGTTCGGCTTCGACTCGGGCCTGGTGGTGGACTGGGTGGGCGAGGCGCGCGACCACGGCATCGGCTCACCCGTCAGGGTCGGCGTGCCCGGCCCCGCGGGCGTCAAGCGGCTGCTTCGGTACGCGCGCCGCTTCGGAGTGAAGTCGTCGGCCGGAATCGCCCAGAAATATGGATTCTCGCTGACGAACCTGCTGGGCACCGCCGGTCCGGACCGTTTCATCCTGTCCCTCGGCGAACGGCTCGACCCGGTGGGCCATGGAGAGGTGCTGCTGCACTTCTACACGTTCGGCGGACTGCGGGCGACGGCGCAGTGGGTGCGGGACAACGAGTCGGCGGTGGCGTCGTGAGCGCCGGTCGGCTGTCCCCTCTCCACGACCACGCGAGCCTCGTCGTGTACGGCGACGACAAGCCGGGCATCGTCGCCGCCGTGGCCGGAGTGCTGGCCCATCACGGAGCGAACATCATCGCCTTGGACCAGCACAGCGACAACCCGGAGGGCGGTGCCTTCTTCCAGCGGATCGTCATGCACGTCAGAGACCTCGCGGCGGCGATCCCGGCGCTGGAGAAGGACCTCGCGGCCACCGTCGGCGACGAGCTGAAGCTCCACTGGCGACTTCGGGATCTCGCTGTGCCGCTGCGCGTCGCCGTCCTGGCCTCCAGGTCGAACCACTGCCTGCTCGACCTGCTGTGGCGGCAGCGGCGTGGCGAACTTCCCGTGACCGTCCCCATGGTGATCTCCAATCACTCCGACGTCGCCGACGACGTGCGCTTCTTCGGCATTCCGTTCTTTCACGTGCCCTTGGGAGGAAGGGACCGGTCGGTTGCCGAGTCCGAGATCGTCAAACTCGTCGCCGGCAATGTCGACCTGGTCGTGCTGGCCCGATACATGCAGATTCTCTCCGGCGTCTTCATCGACCAGGTGGGAGTCCCGATCATCAATATTCATCACTCCTTTCTGCCGGCGCTCATCGGCGCCGGCCCGTATCAGAAGGCAAAAGACCGCGGCGTGAAACTCGTGGGTGCGACGGCTCATTACGTGACCGAGGACCTCGATGAGGGGCCGATCATCGAGCAGGACGTGATCCGCGTGTCGCACCGGGACTCGGTCGCCGAACTCACCAGGCGCGGCGCCGACATCGAGCGGCAGGTACTTTCCCGCGCCGTGCTCTGGCACTGCCAGGACCGCGTGATCCGTCATGACAACCGGACGATCGTCTTCTGACGGCCCGGGAGAAGGAGGCCGACATGGCAATCGGAAAAGACAGGTCACTCCAGAACCTCATCGACGAGACCCCGGATCTCGTCGACTATTTCTACAACGACACGATCGCCCCGCACTTCCGCGCGCGGACCAGCCTCAACGCGGCGTTCGTCCCTCCGGAGTTCTCCAACTGGCGGGACGAGCAGCGGGCCTGGCGGGAGAGCGTCATCCTCTTCGACCAGTCCCACCACATGCCGGAGCTCTTCCTGAAAGGGCCGGACGCCCTGCGCCTGCTGACCCGCGTCGGCATCAACGGTTTCGCCGATTTCACCCCCGACAGGGCCAAGCAACTGGTCGCGTGCACCCCGCGCGGGCACGTCATCGGCGACTGCGTCGCCTACTGCCTCGGCGAGAACAGCTTCGAGCTGGTGAGCGGGATGAGCGTGCTGAACTGGGTGCACTATCAGGCCGAGGCGGGAGGTTACGACGTCACCATCGAACGGGACGCCCCGACGCCGTACAACGCGGCGGGACGGCGGATTCTCTACCGGTTCCAGCTCGACGGGCCGAACGCGGGAAAGACCTTCAACGACGTCGTGGACGGGGGGACGGCGCCCGAGCTGCCGTTCTTCCGCACGGCGCGAGTGAGAATCGGCGGTTGCGAGGTGCTGGCGCTGCGTCACGGGATGGCAGGACATCAGGGGGTGGAGCTGTCGGGACCGTATGAGGAGCTCGACACCGTAAGGGCGGCCATTCTGGCGGCGGGGAAAAGGCATGGGATCGTCCGAGGCGGGACTCAGTCCTATTTCAGCACCATCTTCGAGAGCGGCTGGATGGCCTATCCCCTCTCCGGGATCTACACCGGTGAGGAGCAGCGGGGATTCCGGGAATGGCTGCCCGCGACCGGCTGGGAGGCGAACGCGCAACTCGGCGGCAGTTTCCGTTCCTCGGACATCGAGGACTACTACGTCAATCCCTGGAACCTGGGATACGACCGCCTTATCAAGTTCGACCACGATTTCATCGGGCGCGAGGCGCTCGAAGCCCTGGGGAACCGGCCGCAGCGCAGGAGAATGACCCTGGTCTGGGACGCTGGTGACGTGCTGCGGGTGCTGGCGTCGCAATTCGGGACGGGCCCCCGATACAAGTCGCTGGAATTCCCGGTGTCGTTCTACGGATTCCCCCAGTTCGACGAGGTCTGCGCCAGGGACGGCCGGCCAGTGGGGTTGTCCAGCCACTGCGGATTCAACATCAACGAAGGCGTGGTCCTTTCCCTGGCCATGCTCGACGAGGAGTACGCGATCCCGGGCATGGAGGTCGTGCTCACCTGGGGCGAGCCGAACGGCGGATCCAGAAAGCCACACGTGGAGCGGCACGAACAGGTGAAGATCCGCGCCACCGTCACGCCGGTGCCCTACGCCAGACACGTCCGGGAGCGAAGGCGCGCCACCGGCACCGTGCCCGGCGCTCGCCTCAGCGACATCGCCGAGGACGCTGATCCAACCGCGCATGGATCGGCTACAGGTTCGTGTAGAGGCGGTAGGTGGTCAGGATGTTGAGTCTGTGCAGGTTCCGGCACAGGCCGAGCATCGCCTGCTGGGCTTGTGAGGAGCCGAGGGTGGCCGCTCGGCCCACGGGTCGGTACACGCTGCCATCGTCCGTTCCAAGGTATGGCCCGTCCTCACTGCGGCAAGAACCTCCTCATGCAGCCGCTCCAGATAGGAAACCAGAGCATCGATGGCCGCGCTGCCGTCGCCGGAGGGGCCGTGACCCGGCACGATCGTTTGCAGCTCGGGCAACGCCTGCTTCATCCGGCGTAAGGTGGCGATGTACGGCTCGGGCCCGCCCTGGAGCAGCATGTGGAGCGACGCCCGCGTGGCACAGCAGGTTGCCCGTCCAGGCCACCCGCGCGTCTGGCGCGTAGACCACGGTGTCGCCGGGGCCGAAGTGCCACAGTTGCACCGGCCGATGACCCAGGTCGATCTCGGCGAAGGAGTCGAACACCACGTCGGGAAGCCGCCACCTGGTCACGGCGTTGCACATGGCCTCATCGCCGTACATATTGCCCGACCTGATCTGCTTCTCGTAGCGCAGGTCGGCCATGTTCTCTCTGTTGAGCCTGGAGGAGACGATGACCGTCTCGGCGGGGAAGGCCATGTTCCCGAAGGTGTGGTCACCGTGGTAAGTCGTGTTGACCAGGTAGCGCGGGGCGGTCGGTCAGCTCGGCGGCTAGCGCCTGGATGCGTGCGGAGATCTGCGGGGTGATCCCGGCATCTACGACCAGGGCCGCGTCGCGGCCGACAATGAGCCCGTTGTTGTCTTTCGGGGCGGGGGCGGCCATCAATGCGTGGACGCCGTCGGCCAGCTTCTGCGGGAGTAGCTTTAGGCCGACCGGCGAGAGGTTGGGTCCGTTGTAGTCGGAAGGGCGCTCGGCGAACTCGCGTTCTGGGATGTGCATGGTCACAGCAGCGTCTCCATCTGGTCAATGACGATCACGGCATCTCCTCAGCAGGTAAGTGGTCGACGGATTCGGTTCGATGGGCAGCCATGGTGCACCGTCACCAGTCCGGAACGGTTCATGGTCATCGTGTGGTGAACTGCGGGGATCCAGTCGAGGCTGTGCCACCGCCGGCGTTGCCGGCCCTGACCTGGCGGCGGCTCTCCCCGATGATGGACAGCTCACCTTTCCAGGCGAACAGGCGTCCATCAGACCGCCGCTCTTGAAGGACTGGCGCCCTCGGCGTGGATGTACGGCAGGTCCGTGTCGGCCGCCGCGCAGTGGCTGGCGGCCATGAGAGTCCGGAAGAGATCGCCGAAGGCGAGCCTGGTGTCCTTCACTGACTGACCAGGAGCGGCAGTACCCGCTCCTACGGCTCGATTCTAGGTTCGCGACGCAAGGAGCACTGCTCTGCGCCGCAGGCCCGAACCCGGCCCCGAGTCTCACCGAGGGAGCAGCACGATGGCCTGGTTGCTCCCGGGCACCACACCCGCCCGTTGATGCGCGTCTTTGAGCGCCGCAGATGCGAAATGTTGCCGCATCGCCTGGGCGTCAGCGCACTCGAACAGCACCACGGCCTCGTCGGGCTCCTCGGCGTTGACGGTCACCAGGACCGTGTGGATGCCGGCGGCCGCCCTCGTCTCCGCCAGTCCGTCGAACGCCTGGCGCCACAGGTCGTAGTCGGTGAACCGCTGCCGGACAAGCAGGTATTCCATGATCTTACTCCATATCTCATCGCTGTTGAGTTTCAACGTAGAGGCAGCCAACCGATAACTCAACAGCGATGAGTTGGGCAGCAAGGACGGCCTCTTCGACGCCGCCCTGCGCACTGATTCGCCCACCCGTGACCTGGTGGAGGTGGCCGGCGAGGGTGACCCGTCCGATCTCGGCATCCGACTGACCACCCGCTATCTCGAGCTGTGGGAAGACTCGCGCACAGGCCCCCCGGATGCTCGCCGTGCTCAGGGCCGCAGCAGTGACGCCCAGCGCATCTGCCATGGTCAGGGCGTTCATGACCGACGCCGTGATGTTGCCCTTGGCCCGCGCCATCAAAGCGGACCAAGCGGAGCTACGCGCCACCCTCACTGGCGCCCACCTGCTAGTGCTTTGACCGGAAACGATCACCGGGTTGGCGCGTAAGGCGGTCCGGCCGGTTGGATGGTGCTGATCACGTTCGATCGGAAGTCGGGAGGCCCGGTGACGCATCCGGTCAAGGTCCGCAGGCT
>NZ_JBDPMJ010000069.1:0-5001 GCF_039880665.1 Nonomuraea sp. B5E05 | reverse complement strand
CACGCGCAGTAGCACCACTGGAGAGCCGCGATGCGGGGAAACTCGCCCGTCCGGTTCGGGGAGGGGCCGCGCGGAAACGCCCCGTCAAGGGAACCGCGCCGCGCGGCCTACTCCACGCCCACACTCCACCGCAGGCTCAAAGCACTGCCCTGGCGCGAAGCGGTCCTCAACGACCGCACCGACGAGCGCCGGCACGGCCGCCGCGAGATCCGCCGCATGAAGATCTGCACCACCCGCCCCGGCCTGCCCTTCCCCCACGCCGCCCAAGCCATCCAGGTCAAACGCCGCCGCACCGACCTCAAAACCGGCAAGACCACCATCGTCACGATCTACGCCATCACCAGCCTGCCACCGGGCCGCATCACCCATGCCCAGCTCGCCGCGCTGATCCGCGGGCACTGGAGCGTCGAGGCCCTGCACCACATCCGCGACGTCACCTACCGCGAAGACGCCTGCAAGGTCCGCACCGGCGCCGCACCCCGGATCCTGGCCAGCCTCCGCAACCTCGCCGTCGGCCTGACCCGCCTCATCGGCTGGACCAACATCACCGCCGCCACCGACCACTACCGCAGCCACCCTGCCGACGGTCTTCAACTACTCGGTCTCACCACGTGAGAACGCTTCAGCCCTGACGTGGAACCGCACGCCCGGCGAAGGCGCGGGCGCGGAAGACCCGTTCCGGGCCGATCGGATCAAGGCCGCGCAGCGAATGGAGCAAAAGCAACGCATCCGCTGACGCCGCGCAGCCATCTCCTGCCTTCTTCCTCAGGCAATCGCAGCGTTCACACGATGCTGCCCAGATTCCATGGAGGTGCGGAACAGCCGCCCAGAACGCGCGGCTTAGGTCGTGTCCGCGCTTGGTCCGCGAAAAAGGACACGGCAACCATTCATTCGACTCCTGAAAGGGTCATTGTAATGCACCGTAAAGTTTCCCTGACGATCGTCGCATTGGCCGCACCGGTAATGGCCGTCCTCTCAACGACCCCGGCTGGCGCCGAACCGGCTCCCGCCACGGCCGGCGACCCCGTTGTGCAGCAGGGGACGCTCACTCCTGAGGAACGTGCCAGTCAGATGAAGCTCCTGGAAGGCGCTCCTGCGCCGCAACCCATTTCTATCGAGGACCTTCCGCTGAAGGAAGAAGACAAGCCGAGCGCAACGAATCGCGCGCGTGGTGACGCCTCGATGCTGGCGGCGGATATCTACTGCGGGAATTGGCTGAGCGACCCTGGGGCGGCCACCTTCTCGAGCACTCGAAGCCCGGTTTCCGGCACCGTCTTCAATGGAGGTGGAACACACAGCGGCGGCAACGTGGAATACTTCCGGTCGCAGGTGAACGACGGGGTGCATTCAGCCAACGGCCTCACCTTCGGCTGGTCCAAGTCGTACAATGATTTCCAGCCGGGCGGGACTCCGCCCAACGACAGGGTGACGACCGGTTGGTGGGACAACGCCAGCGATCCACATTTCTGCGGTTGGGGTAGCGCACTCGGCCGTACAATCACCTCCCCGAACGCCGCTTACACCGCCGGCATCCGGCAGAACGAGGCCACCTACATTCGCGCCCACTCCGACTGGGATGGCACGTGGTGGTACGGCACCAGGAAAGCCTACTAGAGCGACCAGCGTTGTACGAAACCATCGATGATTAGCTGACGACCATGCCGTCGCGCAGGCCAAACGAGCCAGCGTGACGGCATGGATCCCAGGTAGGCTATGGCAGCCACACCGCTTGTCGTCATAGGAGAGACTTGAAGAGCCGTCCGATGGCCGCCATCGCATGCATCACAACCCTTTTAGGTGCCATGTCCGCCTGCAGTGCACCGAGCCCATCCAGCCCGCCACAATCCCGCCCCGTGCAGAATGAGTCGGACCTGGTCCTGCCGCTGGACACCTACGATTTGACGTCCGAACAACGCTCGACGGTGCAGACCGCCCGTTATCTCTTGATAGAGCGATGCGTGGCCGGGTTCGGACTGAAGTTCAAACCACACAACACCAAGCCGATTGCCTATCCGAAAAACGCGTCCTACCTCGGCTGGCTGGGGGCGAAGAAAGTCGCCGAAAACGGCTACAGCGGCCCTCCCGGGCAATGGGAGGAAGCTGCGGCCGCCGTTTCCGGCATCCGCGGGTACGTCATTCCGCGGAAGCAGGACGCCGTTCACGTCGGCACCGTGAAAACGTACAAAGGCCGTGCCGTTCCTTCGGAAGGATGTGACGGCTGGGCGCAGCGCAAGCTCAATGGGAACGCTCCCGGCCCGGACGGCAAGGTACCCGCCAAGCCGCACATCTACAAGAATCTCTACGTCCTCATGGACGACGCCGCAATAGCCGCGTACAACCACCCACAAGTGCAGGCCGCAGGCTCGGCATGGAGCGAGTGCATGCGCGCATCAGGCTTCACCTACCCAGACCCGCCGGCCGCCGAGAGCGACAAGCGATGGGCCGGGCGCGGCGGGCAGGACAGCGCGTGGCAACCGCCCGGCAAGGACGAGATCGCCGTGGCGGTCGCCGATGAGGCGTGCCGGTTGAAGGTCGACTACAGCGGCGCCCGTAAGCGCGCCTACGCGTCGGCCCAGGAAAAGATCATCGCGGCCAACCGCCCCACCATCGACCGCTTGTCCAATCTTCTGAAGGTGCGTTACGCGAACGCCGCCAAGATCCTCTCCTGAACTGATTTCGATGCTGTCTGCGCACGTGAAGTCGGAGAATGCCGGAACATTGCCAGCATCCTCCGATATTCACGCGGCCGAATCGTCTCCCAAGGCGTCGGAGATCCGACGCTTTGCTGTTTCGTCCTGCCCGACGATGCACTTGGCGTACACGCGCAAGAGCACGTCAACGCTGTGGCCAGCCCACTCGGCGACCTGCGGCGCGGGCACCCCGGCATTGAGCCAGGTCGAGACACAGGCGTGGCGGAGGTCGTACGGCCGGGCTGCCAGCGGGGATGCCAGCTCCTTCTCGGTCAGGGCTTGGGGGTGTGGATGGTGTACTCGAGATACGGCGTAGAGCGCCAGCCTGCGATCGTCTTGAGTTGGGTGGGATCGCCCTTCTGGACCTGGCACCCCTGCGTGGCCAGTTCAAATTCGATCTGGACGTCGTCCAGGTCGTCGTCCAGTTCCGTACGCCTATCGCCTCTGTTGTAGACGCCGAAGTCGGTCAGCTTCACGAAGAACTTGATGTTCTGCGAGCATATGAGCCACGGACAAAACAAGAAGACCGATGATCCGACGTCATTGATCAAGGGCTACCGATGTATGAGCGTGGTCGAACCAATCGAGGCGCAGGCGTGCACCTGTGCGTTCTTCTACGATGGCCAGGGCGGTTGCCTCAACGGCGGGCCAGTCGTCATGTTGGGCCGCGGAGAGAGCAGCCAGTTCGGCTTGGACTGAGTCGAGATCCTCACCGACAGCTTCGGCTGGGTCAAGGTGGGGGACGGCCGCGAGAATGCGCCCATCCAGGGCATGGATCATCCGCCGGCTCAGCGCCGTATGCCAGGAGACGTGCCAGACATCAACGTCGCGACTGAGCCGGGCGATGAAGTCCGGGTCGGGCGTGTTGCTCGTCCTGTGGAGATCGACGATCATCACCGCCCCATCCGTTTCGTCGAGCACCACAGCGTTGGCCGCGTAGGCCTCCTCGAAATCGCGCTCGACAATGACAGCATGGCTGTTCCCGGACAATCTTTGAGCGACGTCACTCAGCGTCAGTGGCCCGACTCGCGGCCGTAGAACTGTCCATGCGAGCTCCTCGGTGAGCCAACTGCCGTCTCCGAGGAGAATCTCCGCATAACGCTGCGCCGTTGCCTGGACGTTCATTTCCGATATCCCTCACTTATCGAGGACGAACACATGGCGGAGGAGAACATTCTCCCCCGCCACGCGGGCTAATCGCTAGTCTCTCGGTTTGTCATTGAAGTAGGTGGATCCTGTGGCGATCGGCTGGAAGCATAGGTCCTTCATAGGTTCGACGCTGGTGAGCTGTGTGGCGAAGCGGTTGAAGAAGTTCTGGCCGTACAGGATCCGATCGCGGTTATAAAGACGGGTCAGCGCATCGCCCGCCTTTGTGTTGTGACTCTTCGTCATTTTTTCAAGGAATACGACGACACAGACCCAGTGCTGGGAAAGAAAACTTCTCACAGACTGCATGAATGTGACGAGCATCCATTTCAATCCACCATGCAGGGGTCGTGGACCGGAGCCAACAACGGGAAGGATTCAAATTTCCGGCGATTCTCCGTTAGACCCGTCTATCATAAGCACAACAACGAGGACAGCAAGAACATCGGCAAGTACTACGGCTCACAGCGCATCCTCGGCATGGACGGAGATAAGCGCACGAAACCGTACGATCACTTCTTAGTGAAAGCAATTGTGCCAGGCTATAGAAATTGGCAGAAGCGCGCATGCCTAGGCATGATTCGCGATAGTTCGACACCGTAAACTGCCCCCGGGATGAGCAGACATCGTTCATCCCGGGGGATGCCGGCTTACAGGAGATATTCATGCTGAGAAAGATGATCGAACAATATGTCGAGACGCTGAGAACACTGACTCTCGACATTTTCGCATACACGCTAACCATCCCCGACTCCGGCCAACTGACATCGGCGGAAGCCATCCGCCGCCTACGATCGGCCCCTCTTACGCAGCCTGCCGGCGCTCCAGGACCCTATGACACCGATGGCGATGAGGACCTCATGCTGATAGCCATCGACAACGGAATCGTCACACTAGACGGAATCAACCCGGACCCCGACCGTAAAGAGGTGACCGATCGACTGGCCGGCCAAGGACTTAGGCATTGGTACCTGGCCCAGGACGTCGAGGGCAATGGCACCCTGTATGTGCGCTACGGAGACGCCGAAGGGGAGGTACAGTGAGTGTTTTCCATCCTGAAGCCGCAGGTCGCGGGCATGCTGCGCGAGTGGGTCTGATCGACAAGTAGAAGAGCCCCTGGTAGAAGGGTTGTCGACCAAGATCAACCGTTAGACCAGAGGCTCCG
>NZ_JBDPMJ010000068.1:0-6015 GCF_039880665.1 Nonomuraea sp. B5E05 | reverse complement strand
ATCCTGCCCCGTCAAGGCACTCTGATCGGCGAGGGTCATCGTCACTGTCTCGATCATCCTGTCTCGCCCTGCTTCACATCAAATGGACTCATCTGTCCCATGTATCACAGCAGTCTGACAGAGAGGGCCCCGCCCGACTCCTTACCAGGCGTCGACTCCACAGCGGTCTCGGTCATCACGAACCTCTTCCTTGATGATCAGATCCGCCGTTAATTAGACACTCCCCAGCGGCGGGATACCTCCTGATCGCCGGAGCGACCCCCGCCGCGTCGGCCGCGTCGGCATCCGGCGACGCGTCGGCCTCCGCCGTCATCTATTGGGCGTTCAGAAATGTCCTGTCCGGCGATTGCCTGACCACCTACGCCAGTGGCGCCATCCGCATGCAGCCGTGTGCTGCCGATGCCAAAGCCCAGGAGTGGCACTGGATCAATCCCGATCGGACCGACGGCTACCGGTTGCTCAAGAACAGGTGGACCGGGAAGTGCCTGAGGATGGAAGGCAGGGAAGTCCGAGTCGGCTCCTACGACTGCGACGTGTTCGGAGGCAACCTGTCGACGATGCACTGGAAGACCATACTGATGGACGGCACCAGATACAGGATCCGGAACGCCTATGCTTCTGATTATCTCCAGCCCGGCCCCGACGGCGTGTACGTCACTCACCTGCCCATCGGCGACAGCGCGAATTGGCGCATAGCCAGGCGGGACTGAACGTCGCCGTCACCTGCTCAGAGACGGGCTCTGCGTCACCGGAGGGGACGTGGACACCGCGAAGGCGCGGTGTCCACACGCTTCCCAAGCACTGCGTTGAGGCGTCGAGCGCGGTCGGCTATGCCGCCCGTTACGCCGCGCCCGTCGTGTGGCTCCCAGCGGTACTCCGCCGCACGGCGCTGCGGTAGTTCGAGGGGAGGCTGTGATGGCCGGCGACGCTGTGCCTGCCGATAATGTCCTCCGGTGCCCCACAGCGTCGTCTCGTCGAAGACGATCGCCGATCGCCGGGGCGCGCGTTCGCGGGAAGGCCGTGCCGAGCGCGAGGGCCAGCGTGGATGCGGCGAGCCCGATGCCGAAACGTTCTGCGCCTGATACGGGCCTGCCGAGGATCTGGCTGCGCCATGCAGCGCCTCCGAAACCGAGAGGTGGTCGGCTGCTCAGCGGCTCACGTGCGTCGACTGCCCGTGACGCCGCCGCACCCAAGAGGGGCCACACCGCGACGGTGTGACATGCGTGATGCGGTGGACGAACCCGAAAGTCGAATGAGACCTCGCTCACATTTCTGTCAGAACGTCACACTTCGCTCCCACGGTCCCTCTCAGGAGGCATGACCAAGGCCGACACCATGACTATGGAAGACCTGCGGGTGCTGCGCACCCCGGAATCGCGATTCGAGAACCTGCCGGACTACCCGTTCGAACCGCACTACGTCGCGGTCGACCAGGGACGGCTGCGGATGCACTATGTGGACGAGCAGCCCGTGACCCCCTCGGGGGAGACCGTCGTCCTGCTGCACGGCAACCCCTCGTGGAGCTACTTGTACCGGCACGTCATCCCACCGCTCGTCGCGGCCGGACATCGCTGCGTGGCCGTCGATCTGATCGGGTTCGGCAAGTCGGACAAGCTCGCCGACCGTCACGCCTACACCTATGACCGCCATATCGGCTGGCTGCGCGAGGCCGTGTTCGACGGGCTGGACCTGCGCGAGGTGACCATGGTCTGCCACGACTGGGGCGGCGCGCTGGGGCTGCCCCTCCTGGCCGCTCACCCGGAACGCTTCCGCCGCGTGGTGGCTGCCAACACCGGCCTGAGCACCGGGGACGAGGACCTCGGCGCGGGCTGGCCGATGATGGCCACCTGGCTGCAGTCCAGCCAGCGCACCCATCCGTTCGAGCCCTCCGCGATCGTGGACGCGATGACCGTCACCGACCTGGACCCGGCGGTCCTGGCCGCCTATGACGCGCCCTACCCGGACGAGTCGTACCTGACGGGCATCCGGCAGTTCCCGCTGCTCATCCCCATCTCTCCCCAGGACGAGTACACCCCCGCGCTCCGGGCGGCCTGGGACGTGCTGGAGACGCTGGAACTGCCGTTCCTGTGCGCGTTCAGCGACCAGGACAACGTCACCCACGGCGACCACACCGCCCTGAGCGCACGGATCCCGGGCGCCCAAGGCCGTACCCATCCCACCATCACCGGCGCGGGGCACTTCCTGCAGGAGGACGCGGGACCGGCGCTCGCGGCCGTCGTCGAGGAGTTCATTCGTTCCACCGCCAAGGAGTACGCGGCATGACCATCCTCGTGACCGGCGCGACCGGCATCATCGGGCGGCAGGTCGTCCGGCACCTGCTCGATCGCGGCCAGAAGGTACGCGCGCTGACCCGCGACCCCGGCCGGGCGGTCCTGCCGGACGGTGCCGAGGTGGCGGCCTGCGACCTCACTGACGCCGCAGGCCTGGAGGAGGCGTTCGACGGCGTGGCCGCCGCCCATCTGATCAATTTCGGCGGGGACCACCAGCCGCTGGCTAGTGGCCGCGACATCGTGGAGGCAGCCGAACGGGCCGGGGTCGGCAAGGTCACCGTCCTGGCCGGCTGGCGGGAGGGCACGCTGGAGCCGGCCGTCCGAGCAAGCGGCCTGGAATGGACCTTTCTGGAGCCCGTGCAGTTCATGGCCAACTTCCTCACCGACTGGGGCCAGGCGCTGCGGAGCACCGGGCGGGTGCGGGAGCCGTACGGTGATCGTAAGAGCCCGCCGATCGACGAATATGACATCGGCGCCGTCGCCGCCACCGTGCTGACGCAGGACGGTCATCACGGGCGGTCCTACCATCTCACCGGCCCGGAGGTGCTCACCGCACGCGGGATGGTCGCCATCATCGGCCAGGTGACCCGCCGCGACCTGCGTTTCGAGGAGCTCACTCCTGATCAGGTGCGCCGGGAGTGGAGCGTTCCGGGGGGCATGCCGTCGCTGTCGCTGTTCCGCGCGTTCAGCCAGGCGGCCGGAGTCGGCGATGCCGACCTGGTGGAGATCCTGCTGCAGATGTACGGCACGCCGAACGAGTACGGCACCGCGCTGACCGACCAGGTGGAGCAGGTCATCGGCCGGCCGCCGCGCACGTTCGCCCAGTGGGCGGCCGAGCACGCCGATCACTTCCGGCCCGCGGCGGCGGCCTGACCCCGAGTTCCCAGGAGAAGGGACCATGTTGCCCTCGCAGACCGACCGCCCATTCCGCTTCGGGATCGCGCTGCACATGGCCGCGGACCGCCGCGAATGGCGTGCGTCATGCCGCCGGGCCGAGCAGATCGGGTTCGACACCATCGCGGTCATCGACCATCTCGGCAAGCTCGCGCCGTTCCCGGCGCTCGCGCTCGCCGCGGAGGCCACCGAGCGGGTACGTCTGGGCACGTACGTGCTGGACGCCACCTTCCACAGCCCGGCGCTGCTGGTGCGCGATGTCGCCAGCACCGATCTGCTGACCGGCGGACGCCTGGAAATCGGTCTGGCCGCCGGACGGCCATCGGCCGGAGCCGACGATCTCCGCCAGGCGGGCATGCCGTACCCGACCCGGGTGGCCTTCGTACGCACAGCGCTGAAGGAGCGGATCACTCAGGTCGAGCTCAACCACGAGGCACCGGCTGTCGTGATCACCACCGCCCGGCGTCAGGCCCTGGACCGGCTGCGCTTCCTTGCCCCCTCGCTGACCACCGAAGAGCTCGGGAACGTACCCGGCATCCTGGTCGGCACCCCCGCACAGATCGCCGAACAGATCCGCAGCAACCGGGCAAAGTTCGGCTTCACCTACATCACCGTCCTGGACGGCGGTCTCGATGGCGGTCTCGACGCCATGGCCCTCGTCATCGAACTGCTGCGCTGACCACGGCGCGGTTGCCACATGAAAGCGAACAACTCATGATCGTCATAACTGGAGCGACCGGCGCCGTCGGGCGTCTCGTCATCGCACAACTCCTCGCCGAGGGCGCCGCCGTGCGCGCGGTGAGCCGCTCCCCGCAGCGATCCGGCCTGCCGGACGAGGTGGAGCTCGCAATGGGCGACCCGTCCCGGCCCGGCACGATGGCCACCTGCTTCGACGGCGCTGAGGCCGTCTTCCTGCACTCGCGTACCTTCGGCGACTCCGCGGACAAGCTGCTGGCCGTGGCCGCCGAGAGGGGCGTGCGCAAGGTGGTGGCTCTGTCGGCGATGAACATCGGCGACCCGTACGAGCTGCAACCCTCCCGCTGGCGCGGCGATCGCAACAAGGAGGCCGAGGAGGCGGCCGTCGCCAGCGGCATGACCTGGACCAGCTTGCGTGCGAGCAGCTTCGCCGGTAACACCGCACAGGCGTGGGGCGTCCAAATCCGCTCCGGCGACGTCGTCCGCTACGTGCATGCCCGGTTCCGGGAGTCCATTCTGGACGAGCGGGATCTGGCCGAGGTCGCGGCCCGTGCGCTGCTCACTGATGAGCTGGCCGGCCGCAGGCTGGAGCTCACCGGGCCGCAGTCGCTGTCGCACGAGGAGATGGTGGCCGTGATCGCCGCCGCGCTCGGCAGGCCACTGCGCTTCGAGGAGCTCCCGCCGCAGGCCGTCGCCGCACACCTGGTCGACAACGGACTGCCCGAGCCATGGGCGCGCGCCCTGATGGCCCGCTACGCGCACTACCTTGGCCGCGACCAGCATCCCGTGACCGGCGAGGTGGACGAGGTCCTCGGCCGCCCGGCGCGGGCCTACGCTGACTGGGTGGCCGACCACCTCGCCGCCTTCAGGAACCGGTGAGGCGTCCGATGTCCACCGCTTACGTCATCACCGCACTGGTGACCATCGCCTTCAACACCTTCTCCGGCTTCGCGGCCATGACCCGGTTAAAGCCGATCATGCGGACGCTCAGGCCTGCCCTCGCCACGGCCGGCGTGCCGGAATCATGGCTGGTCTGGCCGATCGGCGCGCTCAAGGCCCTGGGCGCGCTCGGGCTCGCACTCGGCCTGCTGGGCGTCCCGCTCGTCGGCACGGCCGCCGCCGCGGGACTGGTCCTGTACTTCGTCTGCGCCCTCTACACCCACCTGCGCGTCAGCGACTTCTCCCCGCAGTTCTACCTGGCCATCGTGTTCCTCGGCCTGGCGGTCGCCACCCTGGCACTCGACCCGGCTCTCGTGCTGACCACGACGCGCTGATCGCCACCCACCCGGCGCCTGGAGACGCGAACCAGGCCGCCGGGTCTTCTGAGACCTGAGACGACTCATAGGTATGACATCCGAATCGACGGGAGTGATGACATGGTTAAGGTGATCGGCGCGGGCTTCCCGCGCACCGGCACGTCCTCGATGAAGGCTGCGCTGGAGCGGCTGGGATTCGGCCCCGTTTACCACATGTTCGACGTCCTCACCCGGACGGGGCACGTGGAGCGGTGGCTGCCGGTGACCGACGGCAAGACCCTCAACTGGCCGGAAGTGCTGCAGGGATACGAATCCACCCAGGACTGGCCGGCCAGTCACTTCTGGCGCGAGCAGGCTGAGGCCTATCCTGAAGCGAAGGTCGTTCTGACCGTCCGTGACCCGCACCGCTGGTACGCCAGCATGCAGGTGCTCATCAGCGAAGGACCTGGCAGGGAGCTTCCTGCCGAGCTTCCAGAGCAGGCCGCAGCCTTCTTCGGGGCCATGGCGAGGTTCGGCCCGGTGCTGAACCACATCGGTCGATCCGCCTTCGGCGCCGGTTGGCACTTCAACGGCGGCATGCCGGACGATGCAGTCGCGGTCGCCGCCTTCCACCGCCACCTCCAGGCTGTCAGGAGCACTATCCCGGCTGATCGGCTGCTGATCTTCGACGTCCGCGAAGGATGGGAGCCGCTGTGCCGATTCCTGGGAGTGGAGGTCCCGGATGAGCCGTTCCCGCACCTCAACGAGTCAGGGTGTAGGGCGACGCTGAAGATGGGCATGTAGGCGGCGTTCGTGGTGTCTATGTGGACGACATGAACGACCCCGCCAGGCGATGGCCTGACGGGGTCTGGTGCTCATGGTGTCGTGGTGGTGCTCAG
>NZ_JBDPMJ010000067.1:0-7136 GCF_039880665.1 Nonomuraea sp. B5E05 | reverse complement strand
CCGGGCTGGCGGAGAGCTGAAACGCCTGTGGAGCGGGTGTAAGACCTCAACGAGAGTCCTCTCGGACGGGCGACCGGCTGTGAAGCAGGAAGCCTCACGGGCGACCGTGGGAATCCCCCTCGTTTACTTTACGAGGGGGAGGATGTCAACCACAGGCTGTACGACCTGCACGCCGCCGCGGCCGAACGTGTCTGGGCCGGCCACGACCTGCCCGCGCTGCCCGCGCTGGCCGACCTGGCGGGACGGGGGCTCGACTCGGCCGAGCGCGTGCCGGGCGGCGCGCTGGAGGTGGCGGCGCCGCCGTACGAACCGGAGGGGACCTCGCCGGGGGTGCTGCTGTTCAACCGCATCGCCGCGCTGCGCCACCACCGCGCCGACGCCCACGCCACGGCCTGGCAGGCGCAGGGCCTGACCGCGGCCGGGATCGTCGCACTGGCGGACGGGCCGCTGCGCGCCAGGATCGAGGCGGAGACCAACCTGCGGGCCGCGTCGGCGTACCGGACCCTGTCGGCGGACGAACGCGACACCCTGCACGGCGGCCTGCTGAAGCTGGTCTGAGCGCGCCGGGGCCTTCCCTCTGGTTTTCCACGCGGCGACGCCAAGGTTCCAAAATGCCACCTCCCGGTAATCGATGGGTAGGCGCACTATGGTCGTACTTCCCAACAGGAGGCACCGTGGAACAGGAACTGCCCGTCGGTGCGAGGCTGATCGTCGGGGTCGACGAGTCGCCGTCATCGCGCTGGGCGCTCGCCTGGGCCATCGGCGCGGCCAGGCTGCACCGGATGGCCCTGGTCGCCGTGCACGTCAGCCGCGCGCCCGTCCACCCGTTCCCTGAGGCGCTGCCCGTGCAGCACGCCGTCAGAGCGGGCGAGGAGGCGCGCTGCTCAGAGGTGATCACCGGCGTGTTCGACGACGTCGCGGGCGGAGTGCCCGAGGATCTCACGACGGCGGTGGTCGGCCGGGTCGGCGACCCCGGCTACCACCTCGTGGATCTGGCCCGCGAAGGTGATCTGCTGGTGCTGGGGCGGGGGAGACGCGGGCTGTTGAGCCGCATCTTCATGCCCTCGACCAGCATGTACTGCGCGCGACACGCCCGCACCACCGTGGTGATCGTGCGACAACCGACATCGCCGGACGACCCGGAGATGTCAGGGGAGCGGGTTCGCGGGTTCTGGAGCCGCCGACATCCGTGACCGCAGCAGGCGCAGCCCCTCGGGGATGGCGTCCTTCGCGATCGCGCCGTAGCCCAGCACCAGCCCGGCCTGGGGCGACGGAGGATGGGGCCGGCCGTCGCCTGGGCCTACAGCCCGTCTGACGGGGACGGAGAGGGCATGCGCGCGGTGCCGGCAGCCCGGGGACCCATCAGGCCACGCGTTCAGGCCTGCCCGGTCAGCTCATAACCGGCTTCCTTCACCGCCGCGGCGACCTCGGCCGCGTCGACAGGACCGTCACTGCCGACCGTCAGCAGGCCACCCGCCAGGTCGACCTCCACGGACGTCACACCCGCCACTTCGCTGACCTCTTCCTTGACCGAGCTCACGCAGTGGTCGCAGGTCATGCCGGTGACGGTGTAGGTGGCAGTGCTCATGGCGATCTCCTCAGGAGGTGTACGACTGTTCGGATCACCATACCCCCCTACGGTATTGCGATGAAACCGGACGCGAGCGTGTTTCGTTCTGAGCCGAACCGTTTGTACGGCGCCGCGCAGCCGCCCGACACCCGAACCAGCCCATAATCCGAAGTCCGACCCGCAGGCGGCTGGCAACCGCGCCCACCTCGGGTTACTCTCCTCCAGGGCACACCTGCACCAGGATCAGGCTGACCAGCCTTTCCTCGCGAGCAGGAGCTGACCTCCAGCACAGACGTTTCGCGCATCCGCGCCGGATATTTGGCATGATCGAGCTGTTGCCCATGAGGGCTGCCGATAGATGGTTGTCAGAAGTTCGTCCAGATGGGGCAGCATTCGGGTCCCACCTGGGGCCGAACACTCATCCATCGCACATTCCACACATCCGCAACACAGGTAGCGCAGCCATCCCTTGCTAGGCTGCTTGTCAACCGTTGGGTCTCACCCCGGCAGGTGAGACCGTCGAAGAAGTGGGGTCACACCGTGAAGAAGCTGCTCGTTCTGGCGCTGATCGCCCTTGGGGGGTTGCTGATCTGGCGTAAGGTGCAGGCCGACCGCGCAGAGCTTGATCTCTGGACCGAGGCGACCGGCAGCGAGAACTAACCGACCGGCGAGGCGATGAGTGACGTCGTCCCCATCAAGCTGGTGTGCCTGGACCTGGCAGGCACCACAGTCGGTGACATCGCCATGGTCGAGCGCGCCTTTGCCGAGGCGATCGCGACCCAGGGCATAGTGCCCGGGACCGGGGCTTACGCGCGTGCCATGGTTCACGTGCACCGGTCCCGGGGATGTCCCACGATAGATGTCTTCCGCGGGATCTTCCCCGGGAACGAAGCCCAGGCCCAGGCGGCGAACCTGACGTTCGAACGCTCCTATGAGGGCGCGTTGGAGCGGGCCGGTCTGACGCCCATGCCCGGAGTCATGGAGGTCCTCGACAAACTCCGTGGCAACGGCCTCAAACTGGCCCTGATCACCGGCTTCAGCCGCGTCACGCTGAGCCGCGTGCTGAGCGTGCTCGGCTGGCACGACAAGATCGACCTGGCCATCTCCCCAGAAGACGCCGGCGGCCGCGGCCGCCCCTGGCCCGACATGGTGCTGCACGCGGTCCTCCGCACGGGGGTGGCGGACGTACGGCACGTGGCGGTGATCGGCGACTCGGAGAACGACATGCTGTGCGGCACGCGAGCCGGGGCAACGATCGTGGCCGGCATCCTGACGGGCGTCCACAGCCGGGAGCGCCTCCTGAAGGGCGGCGCCACTCACCTCCTCGACTCGATCGCCGACTTTCCGAGCCTGGTGTTGAGCGACGACCTCGGTACGACGCAGGTGGCTTCGTCGGCCCGGTAAGCTATCTTCGTCGAAGGGGCCTTAGCTCAGTTGGCAGAGCGCCTGCTTTGCAAGCAGGAAGTCAGGAGTTCGAATCTCCTAGGCTCCACCAGCAAAAACACCCCGCCACTGATCTTGTGGCGGGGTGCTCGGGCCATTAACGGGCCATTAGCCATCCAGCCCCAGCCTCTTCCTCTCGGCCTCCACCCGAGCGCTGAGCGCATCCGCAATCCGCTGGTCGGCGTCCTTGGTGGCGTGCTGATAGATGAGCGCCGCCCGATCGCTGTCGTGCCCCATCCGTGCTTTGAGATCGGCCAGGCTCGCCCCTGACTGCGCGGCGAGTGTGTTGCCAGTGTGGCGAAGGTCGTGGAAGTGCAGGCCGGCGAGCCCCATCTCCTTGAGCGCCTCGCTCCACTTAGCAGCACGCCGGAAGTTGCTGCCCCGCAGGAACCCGCCCAGCTTGCCGAGGAACACGAAGGCGTCCTCATCTGGCTCGACATAGGACGCGAGATGTTCGTTGAGCGCCGGAACGATCACTGCGGGGATGCCGACCGTGCGGCGACCGGCCTTGGATTTGACCGGGCACAGGCGCATCTCCCCGCCGTCCAGCTCGATGAGCTGTTCCCGCACCCGGACCGTGCGCGCCACCAGGTCGAGATCATGCCGTCGAAGCGCGATCACCTCACCCCACCGCAGGCTTGCGAACGTGGCCAGCAGGATCAGTGCTCGAAACCGCCTGTCCGCCATCCGGTCGGCGAGTTCGAACACCTGAGACACCGTGATCACGGGACGCTCGGGCGTGTGCTCATTGTCGGCGCCCTTGATGCGACAGGGGTTGCGGCTGATCAGCTTGTCCTCTTCCGCCGCCGTCATCAGAACAGCCCGCAGGAACCGGTACGCCTTGGCGACCGTCGAGACCGATACGCCCTGCTCCAGCCGTTCGGACCGCCACGCGCGGATCATCTGGGTGGTCAGCTTGCCGACCTGGACACCGCCAAGGGTCGGCATGATGTGCCGCTCCAGCAACCACGTGTAGTTCTCGATGGTCTTGGGGCGCAGGCCGGGACGTTCCTTGATCCACGCTCGCGCGTAGTCGCCCACCAGGACCTTGCCGCGATCGGGATCCGTCCAGTCGCCCGCGATCATCTGAGCTTCGGTGATCGTGAGTGCACGGTCGGCCTCAGTCCTGGTGGCATAGGTCGTGGCGCCGGTCCGTAGACGCCCGTCCGGTCCCGGATAGCGAATCTGGAACCGGCCGGACTCGCGCTTACGGATATTGCCGAAACGTCGGTGACCGTCTCTGTTGGCCATCAGGCAGCCCTCCCTTTGACGGTGCCGGTGGTCATCGGCGTGACGGTTCCGGCCACGACGAAGGCGATCAGCGCGGACTCGCGGATGCGGACATGGCGTCCGACCTTCACGAATTCGATCCGGCGTTCGGCGATCAGTCGGCGGACGAAGCGCACCGAGGTGTGCAGCGCATCGGCCGCTTCGTCAACGGTCAGCAGTTGGTCCATGTCTCTACCTCCTTCACGCGGCCTGCGGAATTGCCGAAAGATCTTGTCCGGCTGCTCTGGCTTCCAGCTCTCTGAGGTGGGCTCGCCAGCGTTGCCGTTCATGGACGGACCGGAGTAGTCGTACGGCCAGCGGCGGCACGTTGGCGTCTCCGGCCGGGACGGGTCGCCAGATGTAGCGGTGTGGGTCGGTGGGTTGGTCGGTCTGGCCGAGGGCTTCCAGGACCCAGGTACGGCGGTCCTGCTTGTGCTCGGCCAGGGTCTTGTTCGACCACTTACGGGAGACCAGGACGCGGCGGCCCGCGTAGCCGAGGTGTTCGGGCTTGTGTGCCTTGGAGCGGCACCGGCCGGGGGTCATCCCGGTTCTGGCGTTCTTGGGCTGGATGCCGTAGCGGAGCCAGTTCGGGCAGGTGGGGGAGCAGGGTTCGTAGCGGAGGGCGTCGAGCATGCGGGCGGCGTGCTCGCGCTGGGCCTGGCCGCCGTCGAGGCCTCCCCGATGGACTTGGTCAGATATTTGGACAGGTAGCGGATGCACTGGTCGGCGTCCGGGGTGCCAGCGAGGACGCCTTGCACGTCGACTTGTTCGCCGAAGCGCAGCACGTGGAGGGGATCGGCGTCCTCGTCCAGGGCGTCGAGGGCTTCGTCCCAGGTGGGCAGGACCTCGCCGGTGGCCGGGTCGAGGTAGCCGGCCTCCTCGTCCCAGACGGGCAGATGATCGCCGTCGAAGCGGACCTCGTCGGCCTGTGGCCACCACACCTGGTGGTAGGTGGCGGCGGCGATCTGCTTGATCTCCGCACGCGGCAGGGTTCCCCGGATGGCCATGTGCAGGTGCGGCGCCAGCCTCTTCTGTGGTTCCACGGCGGCGAAGTACTGCACGTCATAGCCCGCGACACGGCGCAGGTTCTGCACGAAGCGATCCACGAGCTTGGAGAAGTGCAGCGCGTCCCGAGCGGCGCGCCGGTAGTCGTAGGTGTCGGGATCCATCGGGACGCCGTCACGGACTCTGCCGTAGCTAGGCAGGGTGAGCGTGACGAACAGCGACGGCCGGTAGGTCTTGCCATCTCCGCTGGTGAAGGTGCGGCCGAGGGTGGTGTCGGTCATCTTGCGTTTGGGCAGGTCAGGTACGTCCTGCCGTCGCCGGGTCGATCGGGTGCGCTTGGGCACCGCGGATCCGGTGACGCTGCCCCGCATGCCGGCGTTGTTGATCTCGTCATCGAGGCCGGACAGGACGGCGTCCAGGTCGGTGGTGTCGTCGCCGGCCTGCTCGGCGGCATCACGCTTGGCTTGCATGTCGGCGCGGAACTCGACCAGCCAGCGCTGTTCCTCGTTCGGTTCGTCGGGCGTGATGGTGGGTTCGGTGTCGAGGTGCCAGCCTTCGCGGCATTGGGCCATGCGGAGCTGCCGGTTGCGCTTGGCGCAGGGCGGGCACTTGCTGTCCAGGGTCGAGCCGCACGGTACGTCGATGATCTCGGACTTGCCGGTGATGGTGTCAAGCGGCGGCGCGGCGCGCCGCCGTACCCCCCGGCCCTCCGCCCGCCCGCCGTCCGGGCGTGCGGCCTGGGGGCCGGTCCCGGACGGCGGCGGGACACCGGGCCGGCCGCCGCACGCCAACCTCGCCGTACTTGCCGAACGCTCCGACCGAGGTTGCCGCGCCACCGCACAGATGCAGCCCAACGATCGCCACGGCATGGCTGGTCGCCGGACATGGTCGGGGGCGATCGAAGGTCCAGGGCTTCGTTCCTCAGCCCTGGCCCACCGGGCAACAGGCTGATCACCGTATTCAACACGGACTGGAACGGTGGCTCGTCCAGCGCGTCGCCGATCATGCGGCCTTGCTACGATCTGCGGGTGCGCTGGCGCACTAGGACGATCAGCCCTATCTGGGCAACAAGCAGCACCAGCGCGATCAGTCCCGATGTGGCGGTCATCTCTTCCTCTGATAGCCCGCCAGCACATTCCGTAATGTTGCCGCCCTCGTATAAAAAGGTGCAGTCGTGTCCAAGGATCACGGCAGCGATGAACCAGTTGGCAAGCAGAAGGGGGACCGCGCCTAGGACAAGGAGCAGTGGGATGTGGTTCATCCTCCCACCCGCCGGTTTAACCTTCGCCGGAACAGGTTCGAGACGCCCGCCTATATCGGAATTACGATTCACACCGAACACATAAGCAGAGGCAAGCGATCACGACAAGGCGGTATGGTGCACTTCCTGTGCAATATACGTGCAATGATCATGGTTGGCATCGTGGTGAGACACGGTCATGTCGCAGGTGGAAGGTCGTATCTCAGCCGCAACGGTCACGCGCTGTAAAACCGTCGACGGTTGGTGCACTTTCCCCGTAGCTCGGATGTGCTGGACACCAAGCATGTGGCCCCGCGCGAAGAGGCACGTCGGGGCGTGATCGTGCGGGCCATTAGCGGGCCATTAAGGGCGGTCAACAGGGGGTACTCACGGTCACTCGCGGGATGCCTCCCACCCAGGTGGCGGCTGTTTCGCCTGAAGATCAGGACGATTTGCAAGCAGGAAGTCAGGAGTTCGAATCTCCTAGACGAGTAATTCCGATCTCCGGTCAATGGTCGTAGGCGATCAGTGACCGGGTGATCGGGGCGTTGGTCGCGTTGTTGTGCCAGATCGCCGCCGCCAGCGCAAGAAGGCGCTGGGCGACGCGGA
>NZ_JBDPMJ010000066.1:0-7281 GCF_039880665.1 Nonomuraea sp. B5E05 | reverse complement strand
TGCCCCGTCAAGGCGCTCTGATCGGCGAGGGTCATCGTCACTGTCTCGATCGTCCTGTCTCGCCCTGCTTCACATCAAATGGACTCATCTGTCCCATGTATCACAGCAGTCTGACAGAGAGGGGGCCGAACAAGGAAAAGTTCCTGCTGATCCCCAGGGACGACACGGGCAAGCCCGTTTGGGTGGACCGAGATCACCCGGCCACCGCTGAAGTCCGATTGACCGAGTTCACCGGCGCCCACGGCCAGGTCAACGACTCCAACCCGCACGCAGACAATCTGCTCTTCACTGGCGACTCGCTCGATGTGCTGCGGGTCCTGAATGAGGTCCCTGAATTCCGCCGTGAGTACCGGGGCAAGATCAAGCTGGTCTACCTGGACCCGCCGTTCAACACAGGGCAGGCGTTCACGCACTACGACGACTGGATGGAGCACTCCACCTGGCTCTCGTTCATGCGGGACCGGCTCCTGTTGATCAAGGATCTGCTCGCGCCCGATGGCTCGATCTGGATTCATCTCGACAACGCCGAGGTACACAGGATGCGCTGTCTCATGGACGAGGTCATGAGCGCCGGAACGTTCCTGAACCAAGTCATCTGGAAGCGCACGCAAGGAAAGTCCTCCGCCCGCCGGGGCATGGGCACGATGTGTGACACGCTGCTTGTGTACGGCAAGACCGACCGCATCGCCCTGCGGCCAGTCATGCAGCCCCTGAGCGACAAGCACTTGGCCACGGAGTACCGGCACTCCGACGAGCGCGGCCGCTACATGCTCGGCGATCTCGCCGCTCCAGGCGCCCGAAGCGGCGATTCGGGCGAGCCGTGGCGAGGACGCAAGCCTCCAGGCCGAGACCGGCATTGGGCGGCACCAACCGTCGCGGGTGTGACCGATGGCGCGGCGGCTGCGCTCCCGACGCGACAGCGATTGGACCTTCTCGACGCAGCCGGCTACGTCCATTGGCCGCCCGGAGAGAACAGCGTCCCCAAGTTCAAGCGCTACCTGCGCGAAGACAGCGGCGTCGCAGTCGGAGATCTCTGGGACGACATTCAGCGCGTGGGGAACTCATCCAAGGAGCGTCGCGGATACGACACCCAGAAGCCCGAGGCGCTAATCGAGCGAGTCCTCACTATGGCGACAGCGCCGGGAGATTGCGTCCTTGACGTCTTCGGTGGGTCCGGGACGACCGCTGCTGTCGCTCACAAGATGGGGCGCCGATGGGTCACAGCAGACATCAGCCCTACCAGCGTCTCGCAGTACATCGCTCCGCGCCTGCGTGATGTTGTCGACGGAGCCGACGAGGCGGGAATCAGCCAGCGGACGACCGAGGCCACTGCCGCAACGGATCTGCCTGATGGGACGTCCGCCGACGACTTCGCAACTGCCGCAAAGGCACTCAAGACTGCCATCGGAGCCGGCCTGATCAAGGGAGATGCTCCCGACGTGACTGCCTCCGTGAAGCTGCTGGAGCGGCTCGGCCGGAAAACTAAGCGGACCCAGGTGCTTTGGTCCGGAGGCGGAGGATTCCGCGTGGTGACGGTCAGCCCGTCGATCTATGAGGTCACTCAATATGGCGTGCTGCTGGCGGACTGGGCGACAAATGGGAAGTTCGCCCGAGCGGTCGCAGGTCAGCTGGGCTTCGAGTGGCTGGAGGATGCCGGCCCGTTCTGCGGGGTTCGGGGTCGGATGCGTCTCGCGGTTATCGACGGCGCAGTAGGGCCGGAGGAAGTTCGCCAGATCGTAGCCGCCCTCGGGGAGAAAGAGCGGGTCACTGTGGTAGCAAAGATGGTTCTGCCGGGCGCGGAGGAGGCTCTGGCCAAGTTGTCTTGTGGATCACGTATCCGTAAGGCCCCTAGAGACTTGCTGACAGGGGCGACTCACCGCGCCCTCCGCCGCGAAGGAGCACGACTGTGACCATCCCTTATGACGCTGACCTTGTGGAAAGGGTCGCCCATACGCTCGACCTTCGCGCCCCGAACCAGGCGGCACTGGAGGCACTGGCCCAGGCACTCAGCGTTGCCGAGGACGGCGTTGAGCTGATCACGGATCTGGCGACCGGCGTCGGCAAGACCTACATCGCGGGCGGGCTACTCGACTACCTGTACGCGTCTGGCGTGCGTAACGTCGTCGTCGTGACTCCCGGGTCGACGATTCAGAAGAAGACGGTCGCCAATCTCACTCCGGGGCACCCGAAGTATTTGCGAGGGCTTCAGTCGAACCCACTCGTCATCACTTTGGACACGTTGGAGCGGGGCGAGGTTGGCGCAGCGTTGGAAGACCCCAACTGTTTCAAGGTGTTCGTGTTCACCGTTCAGTCGCTGCTGCGCCCGGACACTAAAGATGCCCGCCGGGCGCACCGGCAGCACGAGACACTCGGCCAGGCTCTTTATGAGTATCTGCAGGCCGCCGACGACCTTGTGGTTATCGCCGATGAGCATCACGTCTACTTCTCTGGCAACGCGAAGAAGTTCCAGGCAGCGATCTCCGAGATGCACCCGGTAGCGCTGATCGGGTTGACCGCAACTCCGCACGAGGCAACGCAGGGCAAGATCGTCTACCGTTACCCGTTGTCGGACGCGATCGCCGACGGATACGTGAAGATCCCGGTTCTGGTGTCCCGCCAGGACCGGATCAGCGACTTGCGAACCCAAATGGCAGACGGGGTGGCGCTCCTCGACGCTAAGGCCAGCGCGATGCGAGCGTACTGCAAGCAGACGAAACAGCCTTACGTCGAGCCCATCCTGTTCGTTGTCGCCCAGTCCATCGAAGAGGCGGCTGGATTGCGTGACGTGCTCGCCGGTGCCGACATGCTCGGTTCGCCCGATCGGGTGCTGTTGGTCACGAGCGAGGAGCCGGACAAGACCCTCGCGTTGCTCGACACTCTGGAAGAGCCGGGTTCCCCGATCCGTGCAGTCGTGTCGGTCTCCATGCTCAAAGAGGGCTGGGACGTGAGGAACATCTACGTCATCGCAGCCGTACGGGCGATGGAGTCGCAGTTGCTCACCGAGCAGATCCTAGGTCGCGGCCTACGTCTGCCGTTCGGGAGGCGAACGGGGAGCCCAATGCTCGACACCGTCGAGGTTTTGTCCCATCGCTCGTTCGCGGATCTGCTCAAGCAGGCCAAGGTGCTTCTACACCAGACTCTCGGAGAGCGGGCCGCAGAGGCAACCGTCGTTGTTGACCCCACACGAGGCAAGCACGTTCCCGGACTACCCATTGCCGATGACGGCGGCATACCCGCTGATGCAGATGTTGAAAAGGCGAGTGAGGTCGAGATTCGGCTGCCGGGCGGAGCTGCGGCCGATCCAGACCAGCGGAGCTTGTTCGATGACGACGAGGAAACGAGCGACATGACACATGTCGGGATCGGGCTGGCAACTGTAGAGAGCCGCGTGGCGGCAGCGGCAGCCTCGACCTCCACACTGACACACACGCTCACGCCCCGCACTCCGGGCGGGGTGAAAATTCCGCTGTTTCTGCCCCGGGTGACAACCCACTGGGAACGGGACCCGTTCTCTCTGACGCAGCTCAACCTGACGGACGTGGAATCGCTGGGGCGGCAGTTCTCTCACGACAACGCCCCCACCCTGACCCGCAAGGCCCTGGACGCGCAGCGCAATGCAGATGGGCAGGCTGAGATCGTCATAACCGACCAGTTCGACGCGGTGTTCGCGAGCCAGACGGTGATGCTCTTCCCGACGATCGAGCAGGACCTGGTGCAGCGGCTGATGACCGCAAACGGTGTCGCTGCAACCGTGAGCGAGCAGAACGCGGCCATTGAGGTGGCCCGCTCGTTCCTGGCCGGGGCGGGAGTGACTGAGCAGACCCCGTGGCGGGCTGAACATGGAAGGCTTGCCACCGCCCGGCTGACCGAGTGGATTTCCACCAAGCAGACCTCCAGTCCGGCCCGGGAGGTCAAGGAGGTTACCCAAGTTCGCTGGCCCGATCCGCCAGGCCAGATGGAAACGCGCCCGCCCGCAGACCGGCACGTCATCACCAGCAGCAAGGACTTCACCCGCGGCTACCCCTACTCCGGGTGGACGCGGTCGGTGTATGAAATCAATGCGTTCGACGCCTACTCCACCGAGTTCCGGCTGGCCGGCCTGTTCGATGTCAGCCCGGGCGTGAAGGCATGGGCACGAATCAACGAGACCGTCCCCATCCGGATCACCTACCTGAGCGGGGCGGTTCAGCGTGTATACGAGCCGGACTTCATAGTCATCGACGATCAGGTCACCTACTGGATTGTGGAAGGCAAGTCCGACTCGGACATGACCAGCGCGCGCGTGATCGCCAAACGGGACGCGGCCCGTGCCTGGATCGCCACCGTGAATGCCAGCGACAACGTTCATGACCGATGGGGATACTTGCTCGCGAGCGAGTCCGTTATCGCCAGCGCCAGCACGTGGGCTGCTCTCAAGAGCGGCGCCCAGACGTATACGTAGGCCATCGGAAGTCTGAGCGTGCACGTCGATGCACACTAAAACTCCAGTTGACCAGCTCAAGCGATCAAGGCGAATCCTTCGCATCGAAGTGTGCAGAGGCCGTGACGATCGCCGACTTCAGTTCCCGTGTCTCGGGCTGAGGCGGTCGCTCATCAAGAGCGTGCTGACAGCACCGAGGGACTCCTATTCGACGGCGAAGAAGTCTTCGTCCATCTTCTTGATGGTGATGGTCTGGGCTTCTTGGACTCCGCAGTCGTAGGCAACCATGAGTTCTCCTAGGCGGCGGCCGTCGATCAGGATGATCCGGGAGGGAACCTTCTCGGCGAAATCGATGGCACCTGGGGAGAACCGGGTGGTGGCGATAAAGATCCCCCGGGACGCCTGGGCACCCTGAAGAGCGCCGGCGAAGGCTTGGACATCTGGTCGTTGCACCGTCCGGTCGGCGGCGTAGCGCTTGGCTTGGACGTAGACCACGTCCAAGCCAAGCGGATCCTGGCGGATGAGCCCGTCCATGCCTTCATCGCCCGGTCCGCCGAGGTGGCGCACCTCGCCTTCGGGGCCACCGTAGCCCATTCGGGTCAGCAGCTTGAGGACGCAGTGCTCCAGGAACTGCGGCGGCGCCTGACGAAGTCGCTCGACCAGTTCGTCGGCCAGTGCCGTATGCGCCTCGGTGATGAGCTGAGGGATCAACTCCAGCGGTGGCGCATCCGCCGCGGACAGCTCCGGCTCCTCCGCAGCCTTGTCGGCCTTGCGCCGGCGGGTACGGAACTCCTGGTATTCCGCGAACCGGTTCAGCACCTTCATGTCCACCCGGTTCGGGTGCTCGGCCAAGACCTTCCGGCCCCGGTCGGTGATCCGGGTGACGCCTCGACGAGGTCGCTCCAACAAGCCGGCTTGCGCCATGTGAGTGACGGACCATGCGATCCGATTGTTGAAGAGCTTCTGCCCGCCCGACGGCAGCATCTCCGCGCGCTCGTCCGCGCTCAACTCGAAGCGGTCGGCCATCGATGCGATCACCTCAGCGGATCCATGGTCTCCGCCGTCGAAGTGCGTCTCCAGAACGGGCCGCATTAAGGTCTGGAAGTCGGGGATCGGCACGGCACTCCTCCGGTTACCGGCAACGTCAATCAGGGCCGCCATGACGATGGACGGGTTGGGAACCTCCTCGGTCAGGCGGCGTGATCTATCTTCGAGCCTGTGCCATGTCGCTGGACAGTGGTTGCCTCAATCGACATCTGGAATCTGACGGAGGAGAGCCGAGGCGGGAGGTGACAGTAGCGCTGACAGCAACGTCAGCCACCGGAGGCATCTGGCGACAGCCGTACACGACGCTCCGAGTTCGGTTTCCATCGGCGGAACAGGGTGATTGCTCCGCCTGAAAAGCGGAAGGTCGGCGGTTCGACCCCGCCCCTGACCACATCAAATGACCAGCCAAGATGCCCCGAACGGATCACTGTTCGGGGCTTTTTGATTCCGGTGACAGCAACAGTGACGGCAACGTCAGCTGGCAGAGGACGTGCGGCGGTATGTTCTCGAGCCGTTCGATCAACCTTTCAAACCGACTCGAAGCCTTCGTCACTCAGCGCGTCAAACCCATGCTCCATGCGGAGTGTCCGGGGTAAAGGTGTTCGAGAGGTGACGTCTGAGAGATCGACGCTGACTGGCCGGTTTGTCGGTGGCGGGCTCTACGCTCGCCGCTATGAGTGCCCATGCAGAGACCGTCCGGGCGGAAGTAGACGTCGAGGACTGTAGCACTGTCTTCCTGATGGACGGGGACTGGGACGGCGACGACGTGTGCGACGTGGAGCAGTCCGTCGCGCTCATCACGGTGCGGAAGGCCGTGGCCGAGCTGTCTATCTTTTACCAGCACGGCGACGGCATCCCCTTCACGGTGACCATCGCCGACCACGACCCGGGCGCTGACCTTGACGGATACGAGGAGATCGTGGAGATCGACTTCATATCGTCGACCGGCGAGGTCCTCCTGATCGGATGGTGCATGGACTGGGACGACTCGGCGGTGCGCCGCCTTCCCCCGCTACCCGCCGGTCCGGGCCTTCACCGGCTGCGCTACCACGTCTGGAGCACGCTCATGGAGCGGCCGGATTTCGACGGCAACCACCACTACCTACAGATCTGGCCCGCACAGCCGTCCCCGCCCGTCGTCGTCAAGCAGGGCGAATGGATCGCTCACGATAACGACGCCGTCACCTGAGGCCCGTGGCCGGGTGCGACATGCCCTGAATTCCGGGGCAGGAAATTTGCGAAAAGTGCACCACAAAGAGTGAAGCGCCCGGACGTAGGCCGTCAGGGCGCGCAATTTCAGGAACCCTCAGCTGAGGGCATCCCCCAGCGCCTCCGCGACCTGCCGGGCCAGCACCGATACTCCTGGCAGCAGGCGCGCACCCGGAACCCGGGAACGCGCCTGCGGTGGGACGTCTGCGGCGGGCCGCCGCCTTCGGGGATGGCCAGGTTGAACGCCACGCTGGCCTGAACCGCCGCCTTCGACGGTCAGTGTCCCTGCCGTCCCTACTGTCCCTAAGTTTGCTGCAACCAGCACTAACGCAGTCCAGGACAAGGGACAGACCTTCTGGGGGGTGTCCCTGTTGTCTCCATGAGACGGTGACGACCTCAACAGCCGCACCCAAGCCGCGATCCCAGGGGAGCGAACTATGCTCCGATCAGTCAATGGTGCTTCGCACGCCCTTCTGAGTGTCGACGAGCTTGGAAAACTGACCCCCAGACAACGCGTGAAAACTGACCCCCTTCGTCACCACAGGTGACAGAAAGGGATGTGATCACAGTGGACGACTGGGCAGAGATCCGTCACCTGCACCGGG
>NZ_JBDPMJ010000065.1:0-8354 GCF_039880665.1 Nonomuraea sp. B5E05 | reverse complement strand
ACGACCGGCCGCCCCCACCACGTTGCTCGGCCCTGGCCGCGGCGATCCGCCGGGTCGCCCCGCCGACCGGGCCGGACAGATATCCGCCCCCTATGACACGGAATGCCCCGTGTGATGGTCCGGTGGTGACCGGTGGCCACTTACGATCTTCCCACCGTATCGGATGGATCGTTGGGGGTTCGCGGAGAGTCATGTCCGGATGACTGCTCTGTACAGCACGATCGTACGGCGTTTTGTGTGGTTTTGGTGGGATGGGCGGCGCTCGATTGCCTCGGGTGGCGCCCGCGACGCTTCTCCCTCCAAGGGCCATTCCACGCGGAACACCCCGAGATCTCCTGTTCATGGACGAGAACACGCCGCGCCCGCATGTCCATGGCCGGGGTCATGTCCCCCGGTGTGCGCGCCAGTCCGGGTCGCGGCCCAGGAAGGCGAGCAGGTGATCCTGCGCGGGCGCCTGGCGCGGAACGATCACGCGCGCGGCGAACCTGCCCGGGCGGTCCGCGGGCGTGACGAACACCCGGGCCAGCTCCAGCAGTTCCTCGGCCATCGCGGCCGGGATCGGGCGGTGCTCCCCGCACGACCTGGCCACGTCCCAGCCGTGCACGGCGATCTCGATCGCGCCGACCGCGGCCACCATCGGGCTCGACACGTGCCATCCGCCGATGGAGACGGGCTCGTCGGCGAGCAGGGCCGTCCAGAGACCGAGCACCGCCGTCGCGTCGTCCCTGAGGAGCAGGGCCGGATTGGCGATCGCCGGCCGGGGAGGCGCGGCCCCGCAGAGCTCGACGGCACGCGACGCCGCCGCCTCGTTCAGGCTCCGCAGCGAGTCGTCGACGTGGTCGAGCAGCCGCTGCAGGCTCCAGCCGGAGCAGGGTGTGCCCCGGCAGAGCACGTCCGGCGTGACGACCCGCAGGCTCCCCACGGCGTACTCGATCGCCCGCTCCAGCAGCGCCACTCCGGCGGCCAGTGCCCGATTCTGCTCGCCCATCATCGCCTCCTCGGACAGGAAGACCCGGCCACGGCGGGAAATTCATCGCAACCTTCCCGGCCGATCAGAAGTAGACAGGGTGAGGAGGTTCGATCATGAGGTGGCTGACATGCGGGGCGGCCGTGCTGGCGGCGGCCGTCCTGGCCGGATGTTCGACCGCGGCTCCGGCTTCCGGCCCCGCCCCTAGCGGCGTTGCGAGCGCGACCCCGGGCGGCGTACCGACTGGCGTGGCGAGCGCGAGCCCGGGCGGCGTGCCGACTGGCGTGGCGACCCCGGCCCCGAGCGGCGCTGCGAGCGCGACCCCGGGCACCGGCCGGAGCGGCGGGTGTAAGGACGCCGTGGCGCCGGCGGACGGAGGGTTTCCCGAGGTCCAGGGCACGGCTCAGGACGCGGAGCTGTGGGGGCTGCTCTTCGTGAAGAGGACCCCGATCCGTCATGGCGACGAGATCAAGATCGTGTGGCGGATGACCGGTGAAGGGCCGCTGCACGTCAAGGCCACGCTGCCCGGCGGCGCCGCCGCCACGCTCGTCTGGGGGCCCGAGGAGCACGGCGGATCCACCTGGCGGCGGCCCGGTCAGGAGTGGGGCACCGGGTTCGTGTTCCCCGAGCCGGGCTGCTGGAAGATCGAGCTGACCCGTACGCGGGGCTCGGGGCACGTCTGGCTGGCGGTGAACTGACTCCGCGCCCGCCCCCGGCCGAGGGCGGTTCCAGGCCGAAAGACCACGCCCGTCGCCGAGGACGCCCGGGCCGGGCCGGACGGTTACGCGGGGGCCGTGGTCGGGAGGGTCAGGTCTGGGGCAGGGCGCGGTCGATGAAGGTCGTGACGTCGTCCAGGACCTCGTCCTTGTTGGTCTCGTTGAACACCTCGTGCCGGGCCTCCGGGTAGACGCGCTCCGTCAGATCGGCGCCGCGCACGGCCTCGACGCCCGGGCGGCTGCCGGTGATCGGGACGAGCTCGTCCGCCTCCCCGTGCACCCACAACGTCGGCAGCGGTCCGAGCGTGCCGCTCTTGGCGATCGTGGCCAGCGTCGTCGCGAACGCCTCCAGGGTGGCGCGCTTGAAGGGGCCGTGCCAGACCAGCGGGTCGGCGGCGTACGCGGTGCCGACCGTGAGGTCGCGGGAGAGGGTGGCCGGGTCGATCGGGGTGTCCGGCGGCTCCTCGTAGGCCAGCAGTTCCGGGACGATCGCCCAGCTGCCGATCACCGGCCCCGACAGGACGAGCGCGGCCAGCCCGGCTCCGTAGCGCTGGGCGTAGCGGGCCGCGATCAGGCCGCCCATCGAGTGGCCGATCACCACGACGGGCACGTCCGGGTGCTCGGCCCTGCCGCGCTCCTCGACGGTGTGCACGTCGGTGACCACGTTCTCGAAGTCCTCGATGAGCACGCGGTCGCCCTCGGATCTGCCGTGGCCCATGTGGTCGGGCCCGTAGACGGCGGCGCCGTGGCGGACGAGCCGGTCGGCCACGTACTCGTAGCGGCCGATGTGCTCGCCGTACCCGTGGACCAGCACGGCGACATAGCGCGGCCGGTCATTCGGCCAGCTGCGGACCGTGATGCGGCCCCTGGTGCCGGAGAAGGTGTGCTCCCGTGACTGCGCCATCGCTCACTCCTTGATCGAAAGTGCGGCGAGCGTACGCCCGGAGCCGCCCGGCCGTCCACCTGACCTGCCGAGGCGGCCGGTCATGCGATCGGCCGCCTCCGAGCGGTAGCCGCCTGTGAACGCGGATCAGGGGCTACTGCTTCGGGCAGAGCACCGCTTCGGCCGCCTGCTGGATGATCGAGTTAGGGGCATGGGGATTGATGGTCAGCGTGGTGGAGACGGCGAACTGTACGCGCCCGTCGAGCGTGCTGAAGGTCATCGCGTTGAAACCTGCCGCTGCGCCTCCGACAACCCGCATCGGCGGCTCGTTCCCGCATACGCGCTCGGCGGGAGGCGGAGCTTCCGGCTTGCCCGGCGGCGTTGCGTCCCAGACCTGCTGCAGGTCATCCGGCAGCAGCTTGTCCTTCTCGAACGCGCTGAAGAACCTGCTCATGTCACGCGCGGTGGAGACCACTGCTCCGGTGCCCGCGCCGTAGCTCGCGTTGAGCCGGTCCATGTCGCGGAGCTTGCCCTCGTCATCACGAGCGTAACCGTGCCCGTGCGGGCCCTTGATGCCCTCAGAGGACTCCGTGGTCCCGTAGGTGCGGGTCATCTTGAGCGGGTCGAAGATCCGCCGCTTGAACTCCTCGGTCGGGGGGTTGCCGGTGATCTCCTCGATGATCATTCCGAGGAGAATGAAGTTGGTGTTGGAGTAGGTGTACTTCTCGCCCGGCTCCCCCGTCCGGGGCAGGTTGCGGGTCTTCCTCACCAGATCGGCCGGCGAATAGTCGGTCGTGAAGTCGAAGATGTCGAGGTGGCCGTTGGGGATGCCGGAGGTCTGCTGGACAAGGTGCCGGATGGTGATCTCGTCGGCCAGTTCCACCAGGTCCTGCTCGGCCACGATCGGCAGCACGTCGCTGAGCTTGTCGTCCAGGTCGAGCTTGTCCTCCTCGACCAGTTGCAGCGCCACGGTGGCCGTCATGTACTTGCCCTGCGACCCGATGCGGTAGCGGGCGTTCTCGGGAATCTTGCCGCCCTTGCCATCCAGGAGCCTGGAGCCGGCCGTGCCTCCGTCGACCTTCCTGCCGTCGACGTAGAGCTCGCCGATGGCCCCGACGATCCCGGAGTTCTTCGCCAGAGCGGTCATCGCCTTCTGCACGTCCCCGTACCGGGGCTTGGCCTCGGCGGTGGCGGGCTGCACGCTGCCCAGCGCCATCATCGCGCAGGCCAGCCCGGCGATGCCGAGGACCCTCGTGTGCTTCATGCTCGTGAACCTTCCTTGCTGGAAACATCCGGAAGGCGCCGGCCGCATGCCCGGAACTCGCCGAGCCGGGGCCCCTCGACGCCGGCCTCATGTCTAGAGCGGCGGACGTTTCCGTACCGTTTCCGGCTCCTGAGACCTCGGGAGCAAGACGCCCAGCGGGTCTCCGGCAGATCCGAAAGGTATGGGCGGCGAGTTTCTGACACGCCAGGTGAATGCTCGTTCAACCTACATTAAGGACAATGTCCTTCAATTCAGCCAGAGTTTCGATTCGATAGGCAGCCTGCGCGAAATCATGTGATGTCGTGAAGTCGTTGTGGACAACAGCACAGTCAATACCGGCCGCCACGGCTGAGTTCAGCCCTCTGGATGAATCCTCAACGACCAGCGCCTCTTCTTTGGTGGCTCCGAAGCGCTGCACGCCGATCAGGTACGGTTCCGGATGCGGCTTGACGAACTGACAGTCTTCACGAACAACGACGAAATCCATGAACTGCTTGATCTGGCGCTTCTCATGGATGAGTTCGAAATCCGCACGTTTGGCGGTCGTCACGATGGCCATACGGACGTGTTTTGACAGTTCAGCCAGAGCTTCAACGACGCCTTCGATCTCGATGGCTTCTCTTCGCAGATATTCTTGATAGTAATCATTACGGACCTGACGCTGCCTGCTGATGGTCTGTTCATCGATACCGGCCGCCCGGGCCTGGGCCCATGTGCCCAATCCCTGACTCATCTCCCGGAGGTATTGATCCTTGTCCAGAGTCAGGCCGATGTCCGCCAGGGCGCGTTTCCCGGCCTTGTAATACCAGAATTCGGTGTCCACCAGAACGCCGTCGTGATCGAAGAGCACGTACTTCTTCACTGTCTCGGTCCTTTCCGGCCACCGCGGCGACCAGGTGCGTCATCACGAATCACACTGTGATCAACCATAAGTGAAGGGGCCACGACATTCGGGCGGCAGAAACCCGCGGAAGAGCACCTCCTCGGCGAGGTTGCCCGCCTGGTCGGTGAAGCGCAGCCACGGCACGCCTCCCGTGGCGCCCAGCCGCCAGAACCCGAGCGGTGTCATCGCATCCCTGATCAGCACGAACCCGAAGATGAGGGTCAGGATGCGCAGCAGCGGGTCCTGCTCGGCGCGCGCCAGCACGAAGCATGCGCCGATGAGCAGCAGGCCGGGCAGGATCCGGACGCCGTAGGCCAGGAGGCCGGGCAGCGCGAAGACGTCTCCGTTTCTTCGAAGAAAGGGGAGGCAGGGAAGGGCGGGGTGATCGCCTCGCCCTCCCTTGCGAGCCGTGGGGAACGACAGTACTGGGCGACAACCGCGACGGTGGTGTGGCCATGGCTGGAACCGTGGTGATTAGGGACGTACGGAACCGGCCGGGTCCATGCCGGTGGCCGGGAGCGGGATGACGGCGCGTACCTTGCCGCCCGCGCTGTGCTGGATCGGTTCGCTGCCGCGTTCGAGGCGCACATGGCCGAGGTGGTGGCGGGCCAGCAGGTCGCGCATGCGGGTTTCGATCTGGTGCCAGAGGGTTGCGGGGTCGGTTCCAGGTACGGGATGCAGCCGGATGCGTAGCGTGGCCGGCGCGGTGTGGACGATCTGGAACAGCTCCAGGCCGGGCACCGCTTCCAGCAGCGTGGCCAGCGGTAGCGGGGCGAGGGTGACCGGCGCCTGTTCCCTCGCCGTACCGGGGAAGGTGAGCAGGTCGGCGGCGCGGCCCTGGACGCGGACGGCCGGGCCAGGGCTGCCGCACGGGCACGGGTCGGGCCGGAGCACAACGCTGTCACCGAGGTCGTAGCGCAGGATCGGCTGCACGTGGTTGGCCAGGTTGGTCAGCAGCACGGTGTGCGACGGCTCGCCCGGCGCCACCGGCCGGTACTGCTCGTCGACGGGTTCGAGCACGGCCCAGTCGGCGTTGAGGTGCATCCAGCTCTCCGAACAGCCGTAGGACAGGAACGGGCACTCGTTGCAGGCGTAGCTGGTGCGCACCTTCGCCCTCAGCGCGGCCGCGATGCGTGCGTACTCGCCGACGGGCAGTCCTTCGGCGGTGAGCATCACCAGGGCGGGGTTGATGTGCAACCGTCCGGCTTCGGCCTCGCCGGCCAGCAGCGCGCCGATGCTGGCGTAGGGGGCCAGCACCGCCGGGCGAAAGGCGTTGAGCTCGGCCACCAGGTCCTGCAGCGGCTGGTGCACGCTGAGGGCGGCGACGCGGGAGCGGCCGCGCAGCCGGGCGGCGGCCACGGTGGAGGCGAAATGCCCGCCCTCGGGTATCACCAGCGCCGTCCGGGCGCCGCCGCGCGCGATGCGGGCGACGTCCCGCACGCTCAGCCAGCCGGCCAGCAGCCGCGCCATCATCGCGGAGGTCACCGCCGTCGCGCGGGCGTCTTGCAGGAAGATACCGTGCGTGCCGGTGGTGCCGGAGGTGGTGGACAGCGTGTAGCGGCCGGCGAACGGCTGCCCGATGCGCGCCGGGTCGTCGGCGAAGACTCGTGCCTGGGCCAGGGTGACGGCACGGTCGGTGACCCAGTCGTCGAAGGCGGCCATCAGCCCGGGCTTGCTGGTGGGCGGCAGCAGGGCCAGGTCGGCCACTCCGGCCGGCAGGTCCCGGTACAGGTGCCGGTAGTAGGGGGAGCGGGTGCGCGCCCAGGCGACGAGCTCGGTCAGGCGGGCCCGCTGCCGGGCGGCCATCGCCCGCTCGCCGCCCGCCTTGGCCGAGCGGGCGTCGGCCAGCAGCCGCAACGTCGAGGTGTTCATGGTGCTGTGGTGTCCCTTCTGGCCGGCGGCACCGCCGGTGGGTGATGGAGGGCCGGGCACAGCAGCGTGGTGGGAGCCACTTGGAGGAGTCCTTCCCGGGCGGTGGAACCCGGCCGGGCATCCGCGAGAGGGCTCGGCCAGGCATGACTGCGTGGCCGAAGGTCTCGCCCACCGGCCGGTGACCGGTCCCCGCCGCCGGAGAACACGAGGTTCTCAGCGTGTCGACGTGCGGGCGTTGCGGGCTACTCCCCTTCGGAGTAGCTCCAATCATCCACATATTTCGGAAGTCGCGCAAGTATCAAAGCGTAGGGTGAGTGGCAGGTCATCGGCGCGAGACAATGGAGAGACGATGTCGACCTCCCCCGCACCGGGTTCACCCGGCGCCGAGCACCCACCGCCGACCACCGCGCAACTGAAGGCGGCGGCCGAGACGTTCGCTCTGCTGGCCAGCCCGATCCGGCTCCACCTGATGTGGCTGATCACCCACGGTTCCTACGACGTCAGCACGCTGGCCACGCACGTGGGCATCAGCATCGCCACGGTCTCCCAGCACCTGGCCAAGCTCCGACTGGCCGGTCTGATCACCGCACGCCGCGACGGCCGCCGGACGCTGTACGCGGTGGAGGACCCCCATGTGATCACGCTGATCGGCCAGATCTTCGATCACATCGCCCCCGACGGAAGCCTGGCGCCCGATCCTCCTCGCTAGTCGCTGTCCCCGAGCTCCGCGAGGGCAGCCTTGAGCAGGGTAGCCAGCCCGCGGCAGCGACGTGATCGACAGCAACCCGCCTGCGTCGACCGCAGATGGCCCGCCCCGGGGCGTGACGCACCGGCGATCAGCGTCGGGTCGCAGGTCCTCGATGTAGCCGGGGGTGTGCCGGGTGAACTCCCCCCGACCGGTGCGACCGCGACGCCCCCTTCGTCATGTGATGCGGGCCGGCCGGGTCCCCTCCGCCCGGCCGGCCGTCACGAGGCCACGGTGACGTAGTCGAAGTCGTCGTCGGAGAGCGTGCGCCGCAGGATCCGCAGCACCTTGGCCGCGTCGTCGTGCGGCCCTTCCACGTAGAAGGGCCTGCCGTCACGGCCGAACGTGATCGCCGACTTCTCGTCCCACGCGCCGAGAGCTCCGGCCACCGGCTCGAACTCCTCGTCGGGCTCGAACCCGAGCGTGCGGGCGTAGTCGATCGACCCGAGCACGAGGTGCCTGGCCAGCTCGATCGGCGCCTCCTGCCACCCCGCGTACTCGCCGAAGAAGTATTCGCGAAAGCGCCGCAGCTCGAGGTCGTCGAGCACGTCGGGCCCGATGGCGTTCTTCACGCCCAGGCAGTAGACGTCGGCGAGGTAGCCGCAGACCGTCATCCGGTCCCATGTGTGCCGCCGGGCCACGAGCACGCACACCATGCCGTCCGCGCCGGAATCGGGGGCTTCGTCCACCCAGCCGCGCGCGGGGTCGACGTCGAGGCCGTCGCTCCAGCCGGTGTTGATCCAGCACCCGACCACCTCGGGGTCGCCCGTGGGAGCGGTCTCGGCGGCGATGGCCCGCACGAGCGGCGCGACGACCGACGGCGCGACCTTGAGTGCGCGGGCGATCTCCTTCGGGGAGCGGCCCTGGAGGCGCAGCTCGCGTACGCGGTCTTTCAAGTCCATTGGTAGTCAGGGGCGCGGTGCCGTGAAGGCCCGGTTCCCCATCCCCCTTTCAATTCCGTACGTGCGGTTTTCCCGCATACGGCTTACCGATGATCTTCTTGACATGGTTACGCTGCCTTCGG
>NZ_JBDPMJ010000064.1:0-8804 GCF_039880665.1 Nonomuraea sp. B5E05 | reverse complement strand
CTCTTGACACCCCGCTCAGCCCGCCATGTCTCCACGACGAACCGGGGCCTGCTACCGGGCGCTCCGATGCTTACCCGGACGGGACTTTCACCCGCAGGCCTGGACCAGCTTCCAGGACGCAACATGCCCCGGAGCCTAACGACCGTGGCGAGCGGCCATGACCCCGGAGGTTATTGAGCCGACGACCCCGGCGCTGGCACCGTTCCTGTGACCAGACCTTCACCGGGAGGAGATCGACATGACGACGACCAGGACGGACGCTTCCGGACGGCTGCGGCTGATCCTGCGCGTCGACGGCTGGAGCACCGCCGTCTTCGGCGTGATCATGTTGGCCGGCGCTCAGGCGCTCAGCGGCCCGCTCGGCCTGCCGACCTCGTGGTCCATCCCGTTCGGGGTCGCCATGCTGGGCGGCGCCGCGGCCCTCGGCCTCATCGCCGGATATCCCCAGATTCCGCCGCGCCACGCGGCGTTCGTCGTCGCGGGGAACACGCTGTCGTGCGTGGCACTCCTCGTGCTCGCGTTCTCCGGCCTCATCCCGCTCACCGGGCTGGGCGTGGCGTTCCTGCTGGCCGGAGCCCTGGTGGTGGCCGTCTACGCGGCGCTCGAACTCATGGGCCTGCGCCGGCTCACCGCCGCCTGAACGCGCCGCGCTCCTACGCGAACTCGCGAATGGCGGCCACCAGCTCCGGCATGGTCCTGACGACGCTCCGCGGCTGCCACTGATCGCAGCGCACGGGGTTGGCCTCGGTGTCGTCGCTCAGGAAAACGATCGTGCGCATCCCCAGCGTACGAGCCGGAACAAGATTGACCGGACGGTCGTCGACGAACACCACCTCATCAGGGGAGACGCCCAGCGCCTCGATCACCGTCGTGTACGCGGCCCTGTCGGGTTTGCGGGCCCGCAGATCGGAGCTGACGAACCACCGCCGCACGGGAGCCTCCAGGCCGAAACGCCGGCGTACGAGCTCAGACCAGACCGCCGTGTCATTGCTCAGGCAGGCGAGGCGCAGGCCATCGCCCCCCAGCTCCGCGAGCGCCTCCCGCACGCCTCCGTTGAGCTGGTGCCGCCCGCAATAATCCGCGTCACGCCCTTCCCGCGACAGCCCGACGGCCGACCAGAACCGGTCGGTCGTCATGCTCCCCATCGTGGCCGAACGGTAGGCGGCGCGGATCTCCTGCTCGGTTCGCCGGCATCCGTGATCGCGCAGGTAGGGGATCAGGACACGACCCTGCACATTGCCCTACCGGTACAGAACGCCCATCGCATCGAAGAGAACCACCTTCGGCCGAGGCATGACCAGAGAGTACGCCGCAACGATCCGGCGGTCCAAGCGCGCGAGGCCAGCGGATCTCGGCCAGAGCCACGGGCAGAACCGGCTGATCAGGGCTCTTCGCCAGCCTGAGAGACCAGATCACCCCAGCGGCGCCACGCCCCGTTCAGCGCCCCTCCGGATCCTCCGCGAGGAACTCCGCGACCAACTCCGCCGGGTTGGCGGCTCTGGTCAGGGCGAACATCTCGTCGGGGTCGAACATGTCGTAAAGGACCACCGGCAGCGCTCTCCCGAAGGTCTCGACGATCCGGCCATCCGCGTGGAGCCGGCGGGCCAGATCGACGCAGAGTCCGTGGAACTGCTGGTCAAGCCGCTCGCCGCGCTCGTCCCGCTCGTGTTCGGAGAGCTCGTCCTCGTCGTCGTACCAGAGGCCCTGCGCCATCGCCTCCCGCCGGTGCAACGCGGCGCCGACCGGATCCCGCTCGGGATCGTGGCCGACGACACGGCACCCCTCCAGCCCGGACGGCGGGAAATACGCGTAACTCCAGCGAGCCTCCCACGCCTCCGGCGGGCTCGGCTCCGCCGGCAGCCGGGCCACCTCGGCTTCGGTGTTGTAACCGATCGCCACGTACGGGAACCGGGGGTCCTGGTCGACGCTGTCGATCCGGAACGTGACGACGTAAATGCCGGCCCCGGCCTCCCTGGGAAACTCCGCCAGGGTGCGCACCGCCACCCGCTCCATGTGCTGCCGGAACGTCATCACCCGAAACTATCCTCAGTGGCGGCATAACCTTCCCGCCATGGCGACGGCTTCCACGATGGCTTCACGCACCTGCTGATCCGGATCCTGCGGGATCTCCTGGTGACCCGCCCGCGCATCGGCGATGCTGTGACGCGTGGAGTACGTGTCCAGAGTGCCCCGACCGCCCGTGGCCGGGCTGATCGACGACCTCTACTACCTGGAGGGCACGCCGCCGTACCCCCGGCTGATGTTGCCGCCGATGCCCTCGGCGCTGCTCGTCCTCAACCTCGGGGAGCCGTTCCGCATCCGCGCCGTCACTGGCATCGAGACGGCCGCGTACGCCGACGGCTGCGTGATCACCACACCCACCCGCGCCTACGAGTTCGGCTACCCGCCGGGCACCCGGTCGGTCGGCGTGCACTTCAAGCCATGGGGCCTGGCGCCGTTCCTGCCGATGCCCGCGGCCGAGCTGTGCGACCGGCCGGCGACGGTGGAGCAGGTCTGGGGCCGCCCTGCCGTCGCCGGGCTGCGGGACCGGCTGGCCACGGCGGCCGGTCCGTACGAGATGCTGACGCTGCTCGAGGACGAGCTGATGCGACGGCTCCGCGAACCGGCCGGCCTGGGGCTGGTCCGCCACACGAGCAGCGCCATCGAGGCGGCCGCGGGAGCGCTGGCGATCGGCGACCTGAGCGCGGCGGCCGGCGTCAGCAGCACCCATCTGGCACAGCGGTTCAAGGAGCTCGTCGGCGTCACGCCGAAGCGGCTCGCCCGCACCTACCGCTTCGCCACCAGCGTGTTCGCGATCGACCCCACCGGACCGGTCAACTGGGCCGACCTCGCCGATCGCGCGGGCTATTTCGACCAGGCTCACTTCGGCCACGAGTTCCGGACGTTCACGGGGCTCACCCCGACCCGGTACGTCGACGTCCGGCGGCGCTTCCTGCGCGAACACCCCGGTCACGCGCTCGACGTCGGGCCGCTGCCGGCCGATTGATTTCTTACAAGAACCGGCGACCCCTGACCCGCCACCATGGGTACTTCCCGAGCGAAGGAGAAGTCCATGGGCAGAGTGGTCATGTACAGCACGGTGTCGGTGGACGGCTTCATCGCTGACAGGAACGACCAGGTCGGGCCGCTGTTCGACTGGATGTCCAGCGGTGACGTCCCGCTGGACGAGACCGGGGACGTGAAGGTGTCGCAGGCGTCCTACGACTACACCCGGCCGTACTGGGACCAGATCGGGGTGACCGTCGTCGGCCGCCACGTCTTCGACCTGACGGACGGCTGGGGCGGCAAGCCGCCGGGTGGGATCGACCACGTGGTCGTCGTGTCGCACCGGCCGATGCCCGAGGGCTGGGACCCCGGGGCGCCGTTCCACTTCGTCGACGGCGTCGAGGCCGCCACGGCCAGGGCACAGGAACTCGCCGGCGACCGCACAGTCGAGGTCGCCGCCGGCGACGTCGGCGGCCAGGTACTGGCCGCGGGGCTCGTGGACGAGGTCGCCATGGACGTCGCTCCCGTCGTGTTCGGGTCCGGCAAGCGCTATTTCGGCTCGTTCGACGCGCAGCACCTGCTGGAGGACCCCGACGTGGTGATCCAGGGCAACCGGGTCCTCCACCTGCGCTACCGCGTGCGCAGATAACCGATCCGAGCAGGTACGACCTGATCCGCCCAGGTTCAGGCCGGCTTCCGATCAGCCTTCTCCACAGCCCGGGAAGATGGTGACTGCCGGCGAAGCGTCAGCCCTGGAAACGAGCCATGATTCGCCCGCGCCAACACCGCAAGAGCACGCAAGATTTCGGGCCGTTCGCCCGGCTCGGCACCCCGGAGCGCGACGATCGCCACGATCGTCATCGCCACGGCAGGAACCGCGACGGCCACAACGATCGCGATCGCGAACACCGACAACTGCATGACCCGCACCCTCCGCCTGCTCAGGTCGAGCAGGCCGGGGCTCAGCTCGACCAGTAATAGCACACACTGGCAAGCTGAGTTCCCCTCACCTGGCGGGTCTCAGACGGGACTTCGACATCCCATTCGGTTGTCTCGGGGAACGTCTGCAGTCACGAACGATCAACAGATTGGGGCGCGTTCCATCACCCCGAGGTCTCTCCCGCCCGCCTACGCGGACCGACAACTCCGGGAGTAGCACGCAGGGTTTCCAGGGCGTCCCTGTGTGTACTGTGCCGTGATGACGAAGCTGCCGCGAAGGAATACTCCCCTCACTTGGAGAATGCCTCCCCTCACGCCGATCCGTCAACGGCCGGGTGCGAGTGCGCGGATCTGCCGATGAGCGCTCACCCCTGGCTTCCGGAGCTATCGCACGCGACGAGCACGGCGGTGAGCATCGAGAGTTACGACTCATGGGCGAGACGCAGGCCGTCAAGGTCGAGGGCTGCGCCGCGCACGCGCCGATGCGGTCAGCCGCCGACGGTGAACATCGTCCAGTCGTCACCGCAGCCGTCGAACCGGTGGCTCCCCTTCTCCTGGAAGTTCAACGACGAACCGATGACCAGGTCCTTCACGGTGCGCGAGACCAGGATCTGCCCCTTCCCGGCGAGGCGCGCGACCTGGTGCGCGAGCTCGAATGCCTGACCGACGAGCCGGCCATCGCGAAACTCCACCTCACCTACGTGCACGCCCGCTCGGAAATCATGAGCGGCCGTTGTGGCACGCATCTCCAGCGCGCACCGGATCGCGCGTGCCGCGCCGTCGAAGGTTGCGACCACTCCTTGTACGTTGGTCTCGACCAAGCTGCCTCGGCTCCGCCCGACGGCCGACGAAGCTGCTGCATGGTGAGCCGGCGCAGCGGCCTCGGACACGGCCGTGACCACGATCGTGGCGAGCATGCGATTCGTCTCCAGAGGCTGACTCGCCACTTCTTCAACGAACTGCTCGACGATGTCGGCAAGTTCGCCGACATCACCGACACCGAGCAGATGGTCGCCCGACTGCTCCAGATACCGGGCACCCGGCAGGTGTTCGGCAAGGTAGCGTCCAAGAGCGGGCTGGCTGATCCGGTCGTTGCGCCGCTGCACGACCAGCGCCGGTGCGCTGACAGCCGGCAGGATCTTCCGCACGTCGATATCACGGACCAGGCGAAGCATCCGCAGGAAGGCGCTTGGGCTGACGGACATGCGTTCGCGGCGTGCCAATCCCCGGCGCGCGCTTTCCTTGCTCGCGAGGCTTGGTGCGTACCACTCAATGGTGTTGCCCTGTCCCCAGCCGCGCTGGGCGATCTGTTCGAGCGCGGCCAGCATGCCCTCGGTGTTCCCTCCACACGGGTAGTCAGGCGCCCAGGTCCAGCGTGCGGCTGCGCCGAACAGCACCAGACCGGTGACCCGCTCTGGAAAGGTGGCGGCGAACAGGACGCTCATCGGGCCGCCCTCGGAGTAGCCGATCAGCACGGCACGCTTGCTGCCGCACGCGTCCATGACCGCGCAGACGTCGTCCATCCGCTGCTCGAGCGTGTCTTCGCCGGTGGCGGGGTCCGACAGCCCAGTGTCCCGCTTGTCGAAAATGATCAGGCGGCCGGTTGCGGCGAGCCGGCGCATGAAGCCGGCCGTGTTCGGGTCTTCCCACCACAGATCGAGGTGGCTGTAGATGCCTGGCACGAACACGATGTCCGGCTCGCCATCGCCGATCACCTGATAGGCGATGTGACCCGTGCCGTTCCAGACATACTGCGGGGTCGGCGCGGTCCAGCCGTCCTTGTCCGTCCCGGGGGCTCGCGGTGCCGGATCGGCGCGGGTGGCAAGGTCCTGCGCGAGTACGCGCCGTTCCAGATCCCGCAGCTCCCGGCTGGGGGACAGGCCGAGTTCGTCAGCCAGCAGTCGGCGAACCTCTCGGTAGACGGCCAGTGCCTCGCCCTGCCGGCCGGCGCCGTAGAGCGCACGGATGCGCAGCGACCACAGCCGCTCGCGCAGCGGGTGCTCGGCCGTCAGAGCAGCGAGCTCGCCCAGCACCTCACAGTACCGTCCGTTCATCAGGTCCGCCTCGAGACGCACCTCGACGGCGGTCAGCCGGAGCTCTTCGAGCCTCGACCCTTCTGAAGCGACGAAGGGCAAGTCGCCCAGGTCCGCCAGCACCGGCCCGCGCCACAGAGCCAGCGCTTCGACCGCCCGCAGACGGGCGGTCGTGGCGTCGTTGACATCGAGCGCGGAGACCGCCTGTTCGAGCAGCTTCTCGAATCGGACCGAGTCGAGCTCGTGGCCGCCCAGCTCCAGCTGGTAGCCGGGCGGCCTGGTCACGAGGCCCTCCGCCATGCCCGCTGTCCGGAGTCTGCGACGCAACTCGCTGACTCGCACATGCAGGTTGGCGATCGCCCGATCCACGTCGAGTTGTGGCCACAGTTCTTCGGCGAACCGGTCAGTTGGCACGACCTGCCCGGCGTTCACCAACAACAGGCCCAGCACCGCCCGCGTTCTCATCCCTCCGAGCTCCAGCCACGCGTTCTCGGCGCCCACCTCGATCGGGCCGAGAATGTTGAACTTCATGTGGCGCCCCCGCGAGCAATACGTTCAGTATGCGCATGGTAACCGATTAGTAAGCGGATAGTCAGCCCCATGCGTCACCCTGTTGGTCCAGCCGGCTGGACGGGTCAATCCCCAACGGCAACCGGCGTACGTTCGACGCATTTCTTACCACCGGAGGACCTCATGAAGATCAAGCCATTCGCCGGCGTGAGAAGAAAGCACCTGACCACGGTGAGCGTCGCCGCGATCACGACATCGCTAAGTTTTGCGCTCTCCGGATCGGCACACGCCGTCACGGCCCCCGCCACTTCGGCCACCGCAATGATCCGCTGCTCCGTCGGCGGCATGACCGACACCCACGACAGCTCTCCGAAGAAGATCTACGCCGGCGCGTGGATCAATTGCAAGGCTCCGAGTTTCACACCCCTGAAGCTGCGCATTCAGCTCTTCCGCTCAGGCACACTCGTCGACACCGGCATCTGCGAAGCGTCGAATTACAGCCGATATTGCGATGCCTCCGTCACGGTAACCGACCGCACGCCGGGCAAACAGCGATGGTACGGCAGAGTCAGAGCCTCGTGGGACAGCGGCAGCAAGAGCTTCACCACCAACTCCATCAATCATTAGATCAAAAAGAGGTTCACATGAGCCGGCAGATGATCGCACTCAAGATCACCGTAGCGGCTGGACTCGCGCTCGCGCCGATGAGTCCCGCCAACGCCACGACAGCCAAATCGACCACAACCGCGAGCGTCACCAAAGCGACGACAGCGTCCTTCTGCACCGCCTGGGCTCTAGCGGATAGAGTTGACCAGTCCGGAAAAATGTATGGCGCTGGTGGAGTCCGCTGCAAGGGCCGGACAGCCGGGCGGTTGACCGTGACCCTTTACCGCAACAACAGCAAGGTCAGATCCGCCGATGAAGCCTGCCCCCGTAATCGCTATTGCAGCGCAAGCACCGGGACCAAACAAAACTCCAGCGGCAGCCAGGAATGGTGCGCGAGGGCGCAATTCCACGACGTCATCGGAGGCGATTACTATATCAAATGGGAGTGCATGATAGCCTGAAAAACCGATGCGGCTGTTTCCGTAGATCCCCTCAGGCAGCTCTTCAGCACCGCCGGCAGCTCGACGACGGTTGTCAGGCGCGCCGCCGCGAGCCTGGAAGCCCGGCCGATATATTCCGCCGGCTGCGGGCGACCCCGCACGTGTTGCACCGCGTCAGGACGAACCAAAGGCCCTTCCCGATCATCGCGAAGGGCCTTTGAACTGGGAGCCGCCTTGGGGATTCGAACCCCAGACCCCTTCATTACGAGTCAACGGCAAGACCGTGGCTAGGGGTTCGCTTGCCTGGTCAGGCGTGTGATGGTGTTCGGAGTGATCAGGTGGTGTGAGGTGGCGTTGCTGTACGCGAGCGCTGGACGGAAACAGATAGCCCCCGCGTACTCGATGGCAACCCAACCCGGACCGCAGGGCCGCCAGGCCCGAGGCCCGAAAGCGGGGCGGCAACCATGACAGCCTGCTTGCAAAACGGTCCGATCTTCGAGGCCAACGTACTCGACCTGCACTGAGGACAGTCCGCGAGTGACCGCAATTGACCGCCACTGACCACCCTTAATGGCACGCTAATGGCACGACGATCAAGGTTCTGATCTGCTCGTCCAGGGGGTCGAAGGCATGAGTGTCAGAGCACGGCACGCGAGGACTCTTAAGCGCGCCCATGTGGGATGACTCCGTATCCCCTCAAAGCTCCACGGCTCCGGTCCTTCCTCTGTCAACTCCGCGGTGAGCCGATCGATCTCATCGAGATGCCTGGACAACTCGTCGCTGATCCACCCGGCCTCCTGCGGCATCCACGAGACCCCGTACGCGTGATCGAAATCAAGGGCCAGCTCATCAGGGCACATCACGGATCCGAGCCAGGCGATCTGCTCAGAGGCAGGCCACGCCAAACGTTCCAATGCATCATGCAGTAGCCGCCAAGCTCCTCTTCGCGCCTCGTCCTCGCTCGGCTGTCGCACAGGTTCATTCTGCCGCGCGTGACGCACATGCTCTCCGACTGACGCTCATCGGGGCCAAGGTTGAGCGTGATCGTGCAAGCATCTCCTCATGGTGGATGCCCGCATCCCAGCGCGACTGATCGGCTACTGGTGGAGTCCTGACGCTCCGGAATGGCCTCGGCCGCACGACTGTAGGGCGACGCTGAAGATGGGCATGTAGGCGGCGTTCGTGGTGTCTATGTGGACGACATGAACGACCCCGCCAGGCGATGGCCTGACGGGGTCTGGTGCTCATGGTGTCGTGGTGGTGCTCAGTC